>JBQCFI010000159.1:0-51134 GCA_051959325.1 Ginsengibacter sp.
AGCCAATTAAAAAAACTTTTCTGTAAATTCGGCATTATGTTTTTAATAGAAAAAAAATCAGAAAACGGCTTTGAAAAAATCATTTTAAAAAATGATGTTACGAACAATTACGTCTCTGTTCTTCCGGCGTGCAGTGCCATGTTGCATGAATTTGTGGTGCATTTGGACAACGAAGAAATAAACGTGATTGACAGTTATCAATCTTATGAAGAATTTAAAAATGAAGTGGTCGAAAAAGGATTTAAAGGTTGTAAACTTTCTCCGTTTGTCTGCAGGATGAATGAAGCAAAATATACTTTTGGAGGTATAGAATATTTCATACAAAAATCGCTGCCGGCGAAACATGCTCTGCATGGCGAATTGTACGATAAATCATTTACCGTTACCTCCGAAACTGCTAATGAAATCAATGCTTCTGTTACCATGAAATATGAATATCGAGCGGAAGATCCGGGCTATCCTTTTAATTACGATTGCATTATAACGTGGAAACTGGAACCTGAAAATAAACTGACCGTTATTACCGAATGTATCAACAAAGACGAAGGCCTGATTCCCATGCAGGACGGATGGCATCCATACTTTACTCTGGGTGATTCTATCAATGATTTGCACCTCGAATTTCAATCAAAAAATATGGTCGAATTTAACAGCGAATTGATACCGACAGGAAAGGTTGTCGAAAACAAGAAATTTACCACGATAGAAAAAATTGGCGATACATTCCTGGACAATTGTTTCACCTTAGACCTGCAGGAATGCCAGCCACTCTGCGTTTTACGAAATGTAGAAAAGAATTTTGAAGTACAGTTTTTACCTTCAGACTCTTATCCTTATTTGCAAATATATACACCACCACACCGCAAAAGTATCGCGATAGAAAATGTGAGCGGACCACCGGATGCATTCAATAATGGAATGGGATTTATTACACTCGAATCAGGACAATCAGCCTTATTTTCCACGACTTATAAAGTTCTCCTTTTAAACAAAATTTATGAATGAATCTGCTGCAGATGTGAAAAAAATTTTTGAAGAAAAATTTAATGAACAGCCACGTCTCTACTATTCTCCCTGAAGAATCAATCTCATTGGCGAACACATAGATTACAACGATGGATTTGTAATGCCCGCCGCTATTGATAAAGGAATTTTTTTTGCGATCGTCTTAAATAATTCTGAAAAGATAAATTGCTATTCCATTGATTTTGATGAAAGTATTTCGGTATCACTTTCAGAAGTAAAAAAAATGGATGGCTGGAAAAATTATGTGCTCGGTGTGGTGAATGAATTTCAAAAATTGAACTTACCGCTTTCAGGATTTGATTGTGCCTTTGGTGGCAACATTCCTATTGGCGGCGGTTTATCTTCATCAGCAGCGCTGGAAGGCGGCATTTCTTTTAGCCTGAATGAGCTTTGTAATTTTGGCCTTAGCCGTAAAGATTTGGCTTTACTCGGTCAGCGGGCCGAACATAATTTCCCGGGAGTTATGTGTGGAATTATGGACCAATATGCCAACATGATGAGCAAAAAAAATACGGTGATGCTACTCGATACAAAAAATGTTACGAATGAATATATTCCGTTGAATCTGAACGGTTATGAAGTTATTCTGATCAATACAAAAGTCCATCATTCCCTCGCTTCTTCCGAATATAATCAAAGAAGAAAAGAATGTGAAAAAGGAATGGAAATTTTGAGAAAAGGATTGGAGATAAATTCATTCAGGGACATTAAAAACCCTGACGAGTTGCTTCCATTTAGAGAACAAATGGGCGATAAAGTTTACAGGCGTTGCTTGTTCGTTGTGGAAGAAATTTTGCGTACAAAAAAAGCTGCAAACCTTTTAAAAGAAAATGATTTGAACGGTTTTGGAAAGCTGATGTTTCAAACACATGAAGGACTGAAAAATCTTTATGAGGTGAGTTGTAAAGAACTTGATTTTTTGGTAGATGCAGCCAAAGAAAACAACAATGTAATCGGTGCAAGATTGATGGGCGGCGGATTTGGCGGCTCTACAATTAATATTGTAAAGCAGGAAGCTGTTCAATCTTTTCTCGCAGAAATATTACCGGCTTATAAAAAGGAATTTAATATTGAAGCAGAAAGTTATGATGTAAAAGTCGTCGATGGGACGTGTCAAATTAAGCATTAGGAACGAGAATTAAGAATTAAGAATCCAATGTCGTTTAGTTAAGATAAAAATGTCACCCGTTTCGGGTTTTAAAACTAAATATTTGATTTTCTATAATCATATCAGCCGTTCCGGCTTTAAATCCCGAAGGGATAATATTATTATAGCGTAAGAATTGAAATTTGCAGAACCCCGAAGGGGTGATATTTGATAAATAAGCCCTTGGCTAATGACATTGAATTAAGAATCAGTAAACCAAGAAATAATAGGTTTTTACATTTTTTTTTATTGATTAATGGCTCCATGTTGATGTAGACTTATCAACCGCAATAAATTTGTAAATTGCCAATCAAAATTCAAAGATGCCAGATCAGCAGCAAATAAAGAACTTAATTGATGAGATTGTTGCCGGATACGATCCCGAAAAAATTTATCTTTTTGGTTCCTATGCCAAAGGCAATCACAATGAAAATAGCGATATTGATTTATTTATTGTAAAAAAGACAGACAAAAGAAAATTAGATAGAAACAGGGAAGTTCGTAAATGCATAAAAACGTATCCATCGACAGGCTTAGACGTTTTTGTTCTTACGCCCTCTGAATTGAAAAAGGGAATGCGGGAATTTATCAATATTGGAAAGGAAGCAGTCACTACCGGAAAACTTGTGTATGAAAGAGTTTGAAAAATGGTTTAGAAAAGCTGAAAGTGATCTGTTAGTCATTAAAAACAACTTGTCTTCAAGTGAAGTTCCGATCGATGCCTGCTGTTTTCATGCGCAACAGGCGGCGGAGAAATATCTGAAAGCTTATCTCGTTTCAAAACGAATCATTTTTCCAAAAACTCACGATTTACAAACCTTGCTTAATCTGTGTATTACTGCAAATCATTCTTTTAATAAGATTATTGAACCAGCCATAAGGCTTTCTGATTTTGCCATTGGCCCCAGGTATCCGGACGCTTTTGATGACCTTACCATCGATGATGCTTTAAATGCAGAAAAAGATGCGAAAGAAATTAAAGAATTTATTTTGAAGAATTTTTTAAATTAGGTTCATTGTAATCACTAAATTATTATAGAAATCAAATAGATGAAAATATCCTCAAGCCAAAATCTCTTCGCCCGCGCCCAACAATCCATTCCTGGTGGTGTCAATTCTCCTGTACGTGCTTTCAGAAGCGTGGGCGGAACGCCTGTTTTTATTAAATCTGCCAAAGGCGCATATCTTTTCGATGAAGATGGAAATCAATTTATTGATTTCATCAATTCATGGGGACCGATGATTCTGGGGCACGCATACGAACCAGTAATAGCAGCAATATGTGAAAAAGCTGCCGGTTCTACTTCCTTTGGTGCTCCTACTGAATTGGAGATTGATATGGCCGAACTTATCAAAAGCATGGCACCCAATATCGACCTTATCAGGATGGTGAGCAGCGGTACCGAAGCCTGCATGAGCGCGATTCGATTGGCAAGAGGCTATACAGGAAAAAATAAATTTATCAAATTTGAAGGCTGTTACCATGGACATGCGGATTGTTTTCTGGTGAAAGCCGGAAGTGGTTTAGCTACTCTCAACATTCAAACTGTTCCCGGTATTACAACAGGAGTTGCAGAGGATACTTTGACAGCTCCTTATAATGATTTACAAGCAATTGAAAAATTAGTTGAAGAACATAAAGGAGAGATTGCTGCAATCATTATCGAACCGGTAGCTGGAAATATGGGTTGTATCGCGCCGCAGCCAGGCTTTTTAGAAGGATTGCGTAAAATTTGCGACGAACAAAATATCATTTTTATCCTTGATGAAGTGATGACCGGGTTTCGTTTGGCAGCAGGTGGCGCACAGGAAAAATTAAACATTAATGCCGATCTGGTAACTTATGGAAAAGTGATTGGTGGGGGTCTGCCGGTTGGCGCTTTTGGTGGAAAAAAGGAAATTACGGAACACATTGCGCCTCTTGGAAACGTTTACCAGGCAGGCACTTTAAGTGGAAATCCGATTGCGATGATCGCGGGCTTTACCATGCTGAATGAATTAAAAAATAATCCTTCCATTTATCAGCAATTAGAAGAAAAAGGAGCATATCTTGAAAAGGGTCTGAGTGAAATTTTATCCCAAAAAAGTCTTCCACATCGTGTGAATCGATTTGGAAGTATGATCAGTATTTTCTTCTGTGATAATGAGGTAACGGACCTTGTATCGGCATCAAAAACTGACACTAAAATTTTTAATAAATTTTTTCATCACCTGTTGGGAAATGGTGTTTATTTGCCTCCTTCTGCGTATGAAAGTTGGTTCTTTAGCAATGCCTTAAGTTTTGAAGATCTGGATAAAACTTTTGATGTGATTCGTAAGTTTTAAAGTTACAATCATTGCATAATTGGTCATGAAATAGTAATTTGCCGTCAAACCAATTAGTTGTTATGAGAGTTCTCTTTTTAACTATTTCATTTTTTATTTCCTATTCCACATTTTCACAAAAAATTTTGGTAGCAGTAATGACCGATGAAAATGGAATTACCAACGACCAGCAGAAGGCAAAGTTCCTTGTTGTTGAAAAGCAAATAAATGACACCGCATTTGAAAAGCTCGAATACAATTTTGCCGGTCCAATGATCAATCGTGCTACATTTAAAGATAAGGCACTGACGATCTTAAACGGCGATTATGCAGATTATCATGAGAATGGCTACCTGGCCACTACGGGCCGTTACAGTAATAATAAAAAGGACGGTGTTTGGTATATTTATAACGATACGTCAAAAGCAATTACCGAATTAAAATTTCACCTCGACTTGCTTGTGTCAAAAATGGATATGGATTCAATGGCAAAAGTGAATGAGAGAATAAAGCGCGATACAACAGGCGAGGTGGAAGCAAGCTATCCTGGGGGGATCGGCAAGGTTCGTTCACTGATCTCTTCTAAATTCAATCTGCCGCAGAGAACGATATCTCTTCGTAAAGGTGGAACTGTCAAGATCAGATTTTTAATAGATACCACCGGAGATGTAAAAGGAATTTCTGTTTTACAATCTGTCGAATTCGCCTTCGATGAAGAAGCGATGAGGGTCATCTCCTTGATGAAGAAATGGAATCCAGCGTCGGACAAAGGCAAAAAAGTACTGGCTTACCGCATTCAACCGATCACCGTTTCCTTGTAATCAATTTTATATTTTACAAAACACTAACGGTATCGTACACCAATACTTTTTGCCACAAATGTGAACAATCATTGATGAATTCTAAATGAACAGGATCAGTTTGATAAATGTCGTGATCTTCCTTATTGTCAAACAGCAATAACCACGAAACACTCCAGCTCCTGTCAATAACATCGCGATTGGTAGCTGCCGGCTTGCCAATATGAAACTCTTTGATTGTTGGTGCCAGCGAAAGATTTTTCAATCCGTCAATCAATTGTTGCAGCTCGCCTTTACTTTCCGGATTCTGTAGCCAAAAAAAGACGTGATGAATAAAACCATCATTATTGATAATCATAATAGAGTTTTTAGATAAGTAAAAAAATCAAACATAACCGATTATTGGCAAATGGAAAATCGTATTATTTGTTTCTTTGCTGCATTTTCTAATTAATGATTTATGCAATTAATGCATCAATGAGCGCCTGCATTTTGAGCTTGCATTCTTCATATTCTTTTTCGGCAATACTTTTTGATGTGATTGCAGAGCCGGACTGGATGGATAAGTAGCGTTTTTTTTCGTTGTAAAGAATGCTTCTGATGACTACATTAAAATCAAAATCACCATCAGGATTTATATATCCAACTGTTCCCGAAAATAAACCACGTTTTGTTTTTTCATATTGTTCTATTAATTGAATCACTCTTTTTTTCGGAGCGCCGGTCATCGATCCCATTGGGAATGTGGCTGATAAAATTTCTCCAAAAGAAAGATTTTTGCGAAGCCGTCCCTGTATTGTTGAGATCATTTGATGCACCTGTGGAAACGAATGTATTTTTTGAAATTCCTTAACCGTAACTGATCCTTCAGTACAAATTTTGCTCAGATCGTTTCTTACCAGATCAACGATCATCACATTTTCTGCGCGTTCTTTTTCATCTGTGTAAAGATGTTTTCTTTCCGCTTCATCATTTTTATCCGACCGTTTTGAGGTTCCTTTTATTGGCTGTGAAATGATCATTTCTCCGCTCTTTTTTAAAAAGCGCTCGGGGCTTGCGCACAGCAGGTATTTTTCATTCAGTTTATAAAATGCGGCAAATGGATTTGGAGAAATTTCGCAAAGCCTTTTAAAAACAGTCACTGCATCGATTTGGCTATTATTTGCAAAAACTTCCTGGCAAAAACAAATCTCATAACAGTCGCCTCTCAATATATGCTGCTGCAATTTTTCTATCGTTTGCAAATATTCCTTCTTTGAGAACCTGTTTTGAAAAATAGGTTTTTTAAACAGTTTGTGACCAGGTGCGATTGAAATAATTTTTTCAAAAATTTCCTGGGGATCGATGTTTTCCCGAACACCAATTTTCACCGAATCTTTTGAAAGAATAAAAATAATTTGCGGAACAAAAAAGTAAAAATCAGGAAAGCCAATTTCGTCTTTATTATTGGAAGAAAGATTTTCTATCTCATTTTTCAAATCAAACGATACATGGCCAAATATCCAATCGTTGGTTTCTTTTATAAAGTGGTCAAGCGATGCAAGAGCATTTTTTTTCGTGAAAACCACCGAATGCATCACTCCGCATCCGGCAATACAATCGTATGATTTATCAAATTCATAATCATGATTATCCAAAAAACAAAAATTGCTGAACTTCTTTCCGAACTCCAGCAATTGATATTTAAAAAGATAAAAATCAGTAACAGTGTATGAGCAATATTTTTTTTTCAAAATGAGTTGTCAGCCCATGCAAAATATTTTTTAAAAATCTTCATCCTCGTCGAAGAGATCATCCCCTTCATCAAAAAGATTGATGCTTTTGAAATCATCATCTCCTTCAAAATCATCGTCCTCTTTTCCTTTCTTTCCTGCTTTTTTTCCTTTTGATTTAGGAATATCAAATTCTTCAAAATCAGGATCGAAGTCGTCCTCTTCTACTTTTTCCCAATCATCTTCTACTTCCACATCGTCATCGTCATCATCCTCCTCGTCTTTTTTCTTTTTTGAAGAAGAAGCTTTGCCTTTCTTTACAGGAATATCATCTTCCTCATCGAAATCATCATCGTCATCGTCCTCACCTTTTTTTGCTGCTTTTTTTGAAGAAGACTTTGGAGCCGCGCCCGCAGTTTTTTTAGGCGGAAATTCTTTTTCCTTTTCAGATTTTGCTTTCATATTTTCCAAGGATTTTTTTGTAAAATTTCAATTTCATTTTCAATTATCCAAAAATAAAGAATACTTTTTTTAAAAAAAAACTACCACTTTTTCGACCACAATTATGAAGCCACAATGATTTGTGCGGTGCCCGGACCGTTTGAAATGTACTTTACCGGAACTCCTAAAGTTTCATTTATATAATTAATATAAGTATCCATTTGTGAAGGAATATTTTTGAAATTTTGAATACCGGTAATATCGGTTTCCCAACCTTCAAAAGCTTTATACACCGGCTCTACATTCGCCCCTTCCATTTGAAAAGGAACGTGTGTAGTTTCTTTCCCATTCACTAAATATTTTGTACACACTTTAAGTACGTCAATATTATCCAACACATCCGCTTTCGTCATTACCAATTGGGTAACTCCGTTGATCATACATGCAAAATTTAGAGCAACCAGGTCGATCCATCCGCAGCGGCGGGGCCTGCCTGTTGTGGCGCCAAATTCATGTCCTGTTTTACGAATTAATTCACCCATTTCATCATGCAATTCTGTAGGAAAGGGGCCACTTCCAACGCGTGTACAATATGCTTTCGTAATACCGATTACCTCATTTATTTTTTGTGGTGAAATGCCAAGCCCGCTGCACACACCTGCAGTGATCGTATTAGAAGAAGTAACATAGGGAAAAGTGCCAAAATCTACATCGAGCATGCTTCCCTGCGCTCCTTCCGCAAGGATCTTATTACCGGCTTTGATTGCATCATTTATGAAATATTCCCCATTCACTATTTTCAAAGTTTTCAAAAATTCAAGCGCTTCAAAAAATTCATTTTCTGCTTGTGAAATATCTTCATCAAAAGAAAAATTATCCAGTATTTGCTGATGCTTTTTTCTCAGCTGCTGATATTTTTTTTGAAAATCCTTGTTCAGTAGATCACCTACCCGTAAACCATTTCTGCCGGTTTTGTCCATGTATGCCGGACTAATTCCTTTAAGTGTGGAACCAATTTTTTCCCTGCCTTTCGCTGCTTCGCTTGCCCGATCAATTGCCCGATGTGTTGGCAAAATGAGATGAGTCCTTTCGCTCACATACAACGATTTGCGGAAATCCACACCAAAAGAAGCAACCGCTTCACATTCTTTTTGCAAAATGACAGCATCCAGCACTACTCCGCTGCCGATGAGATTCATTTTATTTGCACGAAAAATACCGGAAGGAATCTGGTGAAGCACAATTTTTTTCCCATCTACATAAAGAGTATGGCCTGCATTGGGGCCACCCTGGAAACGTGCAATCATATCATAAGCAGGCGCAAAATAATCTACAATTTTACCTTTCCCTTCATCGCCCCATTGGAGCCCAAGAATAACATCAACCATTTTTAAAACAGATTTATATACTCATTTTTTAAGAACGGTAAAAGTATAATTAAAAATAGAAATGGCGATGGAATGAGGAAATTATTTGTGAAAAACCTTAACCATAAAGGAATAAAAGAAATACAACTTCTTTCAACCAAAGAATAAATAATAAAGAATTTTATTTTCTATTTTAATTTTTTCAAGCCAGAATTCTTCCGAAAAAACGTCAATTGAAGACCTTCATTAACAAATAATTTACAAAATCCGCTATATTTACTCAAAAGAATATCATGCAAAGACGTCAGTTTATTAAAAGCACAACAATTGCCGGCGCTGGTATTGGTCTTACCGGCTTAAGCCTTAAAACATTTGCCCGAAAACCGGCTGCTGATAAAATCCGGATAGCGGTGATCGGCACAAATGGCCGTGGATTGGCACATATCGAAGCTTATCATACGATTCCAAATGTAGAGATTGCTTATATCTGTGATGTGGAAGAAAAAGCGCTTGCAAAAGGAATAAACCTGGCGGAAAAACTGACTGGCAAAAGGCCAAAAGCGATCAAAGATTTTCGTACCATTTTGGATGATAAGGATTTGGATGCTGTTTCTATCGCTACTCCCGATCATTGGCATACACCAGCTGCTATTCTAGCCTGTGCTGCCGGAAAACAAGTTTATGTTGAAAAGCCATGTGGCCACAATCCGGAAGAAGGAGAAATGCTGGTAGCGGCAGCGAATAAATACAACCGGCTGGTGCAAATGGGAAATCAGCGCCGCTCCTGGCCCAATATCACAGAAGCTATGACGGCAATTCATGATGGTATTATTGGCGACGTTTATTTCGGAAGTGGCTGGTATGCCAACAACCGCGGTTCCATTGGCCATGGAAAAGTAGTCCCTGTTCCGGCCAATCTTGATTGGGAGCTTTGGCAGGGGCCAGCCCCGCGGGAAGATTATCGGGATAACCTTGTACACTACAACTGGCATTGGTTCTGGAACTGGGGCACCGGAGAATCATGCAACAACGGAACCCATGAAATAGATTGTATGCGTTGGGCACTTGATGTTAATTATCCGGATAAAGTGGTTTCGGGAGGCGGGAGGTATGCTTTTAATGACGACTGGCAAACTACCGATACACAAGTCATCACCTTTGAATTTCCTGAAAAAAAAGCGATTAGCTGGGAAGGACGCAGTTGCAATAATTATCCGGAAGCCGGTGGTGGCAGAGGTTTTAAGATTTTTGGGAAGAAAGGAACACTTGTAAACGGTGGAGGCGATGATTATAAAATCTACGACGCAGATAATAAACTCATCAAACAAAGCCGTGAAGAACAAAAAACAGATACCATAAATGCTATGGGCCCGGGAGTACAATTAGATGCGTATCATTTCAGTAACTTTATTGATGCAGTGCGACAAGGAACGCCACTAAACTCGCCGATTTCAGAGGGTCATAAAAGTGTGTTGCTGTGCCATTTGGGAAACATTGCACAAAGAGTCGGCAGAACGCTTCATTGCGATTCAACCAAAGGTGGAAAAATCCTGAATGATAAGGAAGCACAGGAACTTTGGAGCCGGCAATATCAAAAAGACTGGAAACCTAACATTACTTTAATATAAATATCATCTATTCTTTTATAAAATATTTTTCAAAATGAATTTAAAGAATTCGATCATCGCTTTGGCTTTTTTGCCTGTCCTCATTACTACATATAGTTCAGCTCAAACGACAAAGACAGGATGGATAAACCTTTTTAATGGCAAAAATCTGAACGGCTGGCAACAATTGAATGGCCATGCTAAATATTCGGTCGAAAATGGAGAAATCGTAGGCACCACGGTAGCAAATACACCGAATTCTTTTCTCGCTACAGATAAAGATTATGGAGATTTTTTCCTGGAACTGGATATAAAAGTAGATACGTCCATGAACTCTGGGATTCAGATCAGAAGCGAAAGCCTGCCGGATTATAATAATGGGCGCGTTCATGGCTACCAGGTAGAAATTGACCCTTCAAAAAGAGCGTGGAGTGGAGGTATTTATGACGAAGCACGGCGTGGATGGCTGTATCCCCTGGAATTGAATCCGCCCGCAAAAAAGGCATTTAAAAATGGTCAATGGAATCATTATTATATAGAATGCCTTGGTAATAGCATTCGTACCTGGCTCAACGGAGTTCCCGCGGCAAATGTCGTTGACGGCATGACGCGCAAAGGGTTTATCGCCTTACAGGTACACCAGGTGCCGGATGCAGCACATGCCGGTGAACAAATCCGTTTTAAAAATATCAGGATCAAAACAACTGGTTTGAAACCATCTCCGGACGATGAGATTTTTGTGGTAAACTTAATTCCAAATACGCTTTCCTCGCAGGAAAAGAAAAATAATGTTCATCTTCTTTGGGATGGTAAAAGCTCCAAAGGCTGGAGAGGAATCAATAAAAACCATTTTCCCGATTCTGGTTGGGTAATGAAAAATGGAGTATTAACGATTTTAGCTTCGAATGGAGAACAGGAAGGTTCGGGCGGCGACATCATTACTGATAAAGAATATGGCGCTTTTGAATTGCAATTTGAATTTAAACTGACTCCCGCTGCTAATAGCGGCGTGAAATATTTTGTAAAGGAAACTTATGATACACATGGAATGTCAGGTATCGGGTTGGAATACCAGGTATTGGACGATAAGCTTCATCCTGACGCCAAACTCGGCCGTAATGGTGATCGCACTTTGTCTTCTTTATATGATCTGATTCCGCGGAAGAATATTCCAGCAGCTTTGAAAGATGTCGGTGATTGGAATCATGGAAGAATCATTGTTTACCCCGATAATCATGTGGAGCATTGGCTCAATGGTTATAAAATGCTCGAATACCAGCGAGGTTCCGCAGAATTTAAGCATCTTGTTGCCATCAGTAAATACAAAGACTGGAAAAATTTCGGGCTTTGGGATAAAGGACACATTCTTTTGCAGGATCATGGCAACGAAGTGTCTTACAGGAGTATTAAGATTAGAGAATTGAAATAAGACTTGTATTTAAATTTCAACTTATAACCAGGATCCAGCGGTTTTAATTCAATTAATTTTGCAGAGTTATGGGAAGCTGCCCTAAATGTGTTTATTAAAACACAATTCATAGTTATTTGTTTGCTTGCTGGCACAAGTATAACTTGTCCTGAGTCAATTCAAATAATTTCAGAGATGACCAATCTCATTGTTTTCAATGACTTCCATCGTCGGAATCGGTATTTACAGAATATATTTTTGTAAAGCAATCCCAATTATTTTCTAAAAATAAAAGCGAGCAGATAAAAAATGTCCGGAAAAGAACACCGGTTTGTTCTTTTGCTCTTGCTGATAACTTTATGAAAAGTAAAAAAAGTCGCCTTGAAAAATAAAACCACCTATAAAAGTAATTTCGGTAGCGAGCTAAGACAATTGCAGGCGGAGAGGGAATCCTGGAAACAATTACTTAGTAGCAGAACGGAAGAAAATGTTTTACTCAAAAACAGTCTTGCTGATATACTCAAAAATAATTTTAATGCAAGTTCTCTCGAAGATATCGAGGATTTTCAAACTCAATTTATTGAACAGGATGAATGGATTAAGTCATTGAAGAAAGATATAATTGAATTGGATAAAGTTTTTGAAGATGGTGAAATCGAAGGACCACTTGATATGATTGTGGAAAGATTTCGCAGAAACCTCGACAGTTCTTCAAAAAAATTTAGTTATTTAAAATCTGCCTTTAATGACTTTCAACAAAAAATATCAGGGAGGGCAAAGATTGAAAAATAAAAATAGTATTTCAAATTTTTTGTTTGTTTATTCAAAGAAAAGATTCTCTTAATTTAATAGCATTTCTAATTTTTTCGGATTCAGAATCAGAATGCTGCCGTCTGGGTTTATATCAATCAGTTTTTCACTTCTAAAATCGCTGAGTGTTCGTATCAGTGATTCTTTGGCTGTACCTGCAATGGCAGAAAGACTTCCCCTGCCAATAAGCATGGCATTTTCAGATTCATTCGTAGGGTGGTATTTTTTATAAAGCATCAGCAGCGCATCTGCTACTTTTTTACGTAAAGAATTGTAAGCGATATTCACCAGGTGGTCCTCTCTTTCAGAAATGTTTTTTGCAAGGAGCCTGATAAAATTTTGAGCCACTTCTTTGTTATTATTAATCATTTTATCGAAATCTTCCTTTGGGATTATCGCCAATTCTGTTTCTTCTAAAGCAGCAGCAGAATCTTTATATGCGGTGCCTTCCAGCATGGCTACATAACCAAGAAAATCACCTTCTGAAAAAAGCTCTGTTACCAGTTCCTTCCCATAATCATTGGTTTTGTAAGTTTTTACTTTCCCTTTTAAAACATAATAAAGCCGATTTGGATGGTTACCTTCCGAATAAATAATTTGTTTTTTCTTATATTTATTAATATTGCCTTCTTCTGCCAGGTGTTTTAAATCATCTTTGCCTGAAGAAGTGTTCAACAGGTGCTCAAGACCTTCAATACCGGTAGAAAATTCCTTTTTCAATAAATCCACTTTCTTCAAACGGCTGTCAACAGCATTCAATAATTCTGTGCCGCTAAATGGCTTGGTGATATAATCATCAGCACCTGATTCCATTCCTTTACGAAGATCACCGCGTTCTGTTTTGGCAGTAAGAAAAATAAAAGGCGTATTTTTTAGCTCATCATTTTTATGAAGAGCATGCAACACTCCATAGCCATCCAGCACAGGCATCATAATATCGCAAATGATCAGGTCGGGCAAGTGTTCAAGCGCTTTTTCAATCCCGGTTTTGCCATTTTCAGCAACGACCACCTGATAGTTTGATAATTCGAGTATTTCCGCGGTATTCTCGCGAACATCATCATTATCTTCTATTAAAAGTATCTTTTTCATTGGTGTTATTTTTGATTTTTGATTTTATGCGCAAGACCGTTTTCAAAAGTTTCTCGCTAATGTTGTTAAGTAAAATGGTTTTTTTAAATATTAAATGTCAGGATAAATTCTGTTCCTTTTTCGAGTTCACTTTTGCATTTTATATTTCCATTCATCATCTCAGCATATTTAGAAACGATGTGCAAGCCAAGGCCGGTACCTTGTATATTTGCGGCATTCGATCCACGAAAAAAACGTTCCATCAGGTGTTTCTTGTCTTCTTTCGAAATTCCGATTCCCTGATCTTTTACTGATAAGGTCATCTTATTCTTTTGCCAGAACGTTTTTATTTCAATGATCGATTTATCAGGAGAAAATTTGCCGGCGTTCGAAATCAGATTGAGCACAATGTTCTTCAGCAACGATTTGTCCAGAAAAACCATCACGTTTCCTTCATGTTGATAATTGATTTGCTGGCTCTTTTTCAAATTGTTTTTCATTTCCTCAATCGTAGATTGAATTGTTTCCTTTATGTTGAATTCTGAAAATTTTGCCTGCAGTTTTCCTTCTTCAATCTTACCGACATTCAAAAATTCATTCAAAATATCCGTAAGCATATTGACCGATGAAACAATGCGCTGAATGTGTTTTTCACGTTTTGACTGATCTTCAGTCAAGGAATATTTTTCTATCAGATACGCCGAAGAAAGCACCGTGCTAAGCGGCGTGCGAAACTCATGTGACGCCATTGAAACAAACCGTGATTTTAATTCGCCTAAATTTTTTTCAATCTGCAGCGCTTCCCTCAATCCTTCTTCCGCCATTTTTAGCTTCGAAATGTTTTTAATAATGACGCCAATATGATTTACAGAACCATCTTCCTCCATTAATGGGAAGGCATCCATAATATAAGCGTGATTTCCGATTGGATAAGGCAATTCAAAATCGGAGATATAAATCTTGTTCTTAAAAATTTTTTCGAGTATTTCAAGAATGATTTTACGAAGCGGAACCGGAAAATGAGGATAGATTTTTCTTCCGATCAATGTAGCCACATCTGCTTTTAATCGTTGATGAAGTTCGCCACCAGTATATACAAAATTGTAGTTCTTGTCAATAATACTGATGGTCCCGTCCGGATAATTTTCGAGCAATTGTAAAAATAATTGCTGTACTTTTTTTAATTCTTTTTCTGCCTTTATTCTTTCAGAAATATCGAAAGCCACTCCCATGTAGCCGGTAATATTTTCTTTGGCATCGCGCAGCGTTGTAACGGTGAGCAAGACGGGGAACGAAGAGCCGTCTTTTCTTACATAATTACATTGTTGCTCTTCATGAATATTTCGGCGTGCTTTTGCTACCAATACTTCAAAATCATTCGTAAACGTTATTCCTAGTTCATTCTGCAACCTGTGTCGTTGCTGCTGCAGTTCCATTCGGTTATGAAATAATACCGGTGTTTTTTGTTGGATGATTTCATCTGCAGAATATTGAAGTTTATGAACTGCTTCGGGGTTAAAAAGAGTGATCAGGCCATTTTCATCTGTAGCTATGATCATAGCGCCGGAAGTATCCAGCAATGTTTTTTGAAAAGATAACACACGATTCAGCCGGTCTTTCGACTTTTGCAATTGAAGCATCGCTTGTTGCAAATCATGAGCATCATGATTTTTTGTATCTGCTGTTTTGTGATTTGAGCTTACCATTTCAGATGAATGACGCCATTTCTTATATTTTTTAAAAATTGTGCAAGCAAATAGTCTACCCGTTACATGATTGAATTAAATCCGTTAATCAATTTCATTGTCGTAATTTTTTTGTTCTGAATGAAAACATCTGCAAAGTAGGGTAGAAGCCTTTTCCTTAATATGATCGTTGTCATAACATGTTCTTATTTCAATCATATTTTCACCGCTGATAAATTTGAAGCTATTACCTGGATTCAATGAGGAACGAAGGTATTAATATTAGAAAGAGAATAGTTTTGTGAGAAACAGAAATAAACTATATAAGCAGTTTGAATAATTATTTTTCAGTGAACGAACAAATAAGGTTATTCTTTATTTGCAAAGAGAAATGTATTCGATTTCATCAAAAAAGAAATCAGATTTGCGCCTTATTAATCAAAAAAAGGGTGGGCAGCAAAAATTTTTTACGATGTTGTATGATCGTCTTCTCTTTCCACAGTGATGCTACACTCACCAATCAATGCGGCCAAGGCGCCGACGGCAGCAAGTACCGGAGCCAGGAGCGCGCCCACAACCCCTATTGTCAAAGGGAAACTCATTAATTCTCGTCCGGATTTTTCAGTAATGGTAATTCTTCTCACATTGCCTTCTTCAATTAATTCTTTAATTTTTTTCAGTAAATTTTCTCCGGTAGTTGTAAAAAATTCTTTTGTACCCATGTCAATTTTTTTTAATTCTTTAAAAATAATCATTATGCAAAAAATAATCAAAACATAATTTGATTACGATGCTTCCTTTTAAATAATTTTCTGTTTATCATTTAATATCAATAAGGGGATTTTAGTTTGATAGCTCATTTCTTTCGTATGGACGGTTCCAAACATTCGCTCAAAAAGATTGTGAGGATGAGCCACCATTACTAAAACATCTGTTGGATTCTTTTCAATAAACATGTGGATGCCTTCTTCTACATTTCTATCGTAAACAGAATGAAATTCGGGATGCAGGCTGGAAAAAGCAAGGCTTGTTTTCATTTTGCCAATTGTTCTTTCTGCCCCAAGGGCACAATTCTTCTTTTGCACATTTAGAACGTAAACAGGTATGTTAAGTTTTTGCGCCAGTTTGATCAACAAATCGTAGCTGTCGGATTCAACGTCCGGATCAAAATCAGAAGCGAAAGTAATATTTCGTATTGGCTGATAGTCACCGTTTTCAGGAATGACCAATACAGGAAAGCCCGACTTGCGGATGACAGCGGTGGCAGTGCTTCCAAAAACCGAATTGCTTTTTCCTTTACCTTTCATTCCCATTATGATCAGCTCGGCTTTTAATTCTTTGGCTACTTCGGTTATAACATCTGAAGGTAAACCTTCTGCAACTATTGATTTTATTTCCACATTCGCTTTCTTCGAAAGTGAGTCAACTTCCTCCTTTATCAGGCGATGATTGTTTTCTGAAAGCTCAGCCTGTGTGATCAACACTGAAGCAAGAATTGAATCATCAATAACTACAGGCGCAGGCACCACATTCAACAAATGAAGATTCGCACTTAATGCCTCAGCAAATGAAACGGCATACTTTGCGGCATTAAGAGACGCTTTTGAAAAGTCGATCGGGACCAATATGTTTTTCATAAAAATGATTTGTGGACAATAAAGTTATCCCACTGCATTTTTTTAATAATGACACAAGTCAGTTATAAAAATGATATTCCGCATGATAAATAAAATGAGCAATTTTTTTCAGTCCTCCTTTCGTATCCTTTTTTTTGCAGCATTAGTTAAGTATTTCTTAAATGATAAGGATTTTATTTTTCAATGACGACAATCAGGCTGTTGCTAAACAATTCAATTTATTTTTGAACTCTTGAAAAAATTATTTGCCATATCATTTTTATTTATTTACCTGTTTTCAACAACAGAGTTACACCAGTTGTTGAAAATGCCATTGCTTATTGAACATTTTATACAACACCGCGAAGAAAATAAAAACATCACTTTATTGCAGTTTCTATACATTCATTATGGAATGGGCAATTTAAAAGATTCGGATTATGACAAGGACATGAAATTGCCTTTTAAAACGCAGGATAATTGTGTTACAACGATCTCAAATGTTTATCTGCCATCCGCAAAAGTTTCAATAGAAAAACCGGTACAGTTTTTACAAAAGAAAACCTTTATTAATAAAGACCAGTTCTTACTGACTTCCCATCTTTCCAACATCTGGCAGCCGCCGAGAATTTGCTGATTATATTTTCAAAGTATTTGCTCGTTTACTGTCGATCTGGACAGTAATTCTATATCATTTACATTTTTAAAATTATTAGCAATGAACCCAACTCATATTCATTTGCTGCTGAATCATTTCCCCATTATTGGAACCCTGATTGGTAGCGCCATATTGCTTTACAGCATTATTAAGAAGCAAAATACCGGCAAAATTACCGGTGCTTTTATCATCGTCGTCATGGCAATTATCGCTATTCCGGTAATGCTCACAGGCGAACCTGCAGAAGAAAGTATAAAATATCTTTCCGCAATTTCCAAAAGCTTGATTCATGAACATGAAGAAGCTGCAGAAAAAGCTTTCTGGCTCATGGAAATAACCGGCCTTTTTTCTTTGTTAGCAATAGTACTTTATAAAATAAAGTCATCATTTGCATCAAAAACATTTCTGGTTTCGCTTGCCTTTTCCGCAATCACTTTTCTTGCTATGGCATGGACAGGAAATCTCGGAGGAAAAATAAGACATCCTGAAACAACCGGCCTGATCATAAATGTGGACAAAGGGACAAACAATTCCGAACTCAAAGTTGAAGAATAATTATGTTGAATAAAATCATTTCGTTTTCAATAAAAAACAAGCTCATCGTTGGACTTTTTGTATTGGGATTGATTGCTTACGGAAGTTATCAATTCACCAAACTGCCTATCGATGCGGTTCCTGACATTACAGACAACCAGGTGCAGGTAATTACCATCGCGCCTTCTTTTGGTGCAACCGATATTGAAAGGCTTGTTACTTTTCCTATTGAACAGGCCAATAGCAATATTCCCGGCATGAAACAAATCCGCAGTTTTTCCCGCTTCGGATTATCATTGGTCACTATTGTTTTTGATGATAAAACTGATGTGTACTGGGCAAGGCAACAAGTAGCAGAACGGTTGCAACAAGTACAATCACAAATTCCAAAAGGTATTGGAAATCCTGAACTCGGGCCTGTAACAACCGGATTGGGAGAAATTTATCAGTATGTGGTTCGTCCAAAAAAAGGTTATGAACAAAAATTTGATGCAACCGAATTACGTACCATCCAGGATTGGATCGTAAGACGGCAATTGCTTGGTGTAAAAGGAGTAGCGGAAGTAAGCAGTTTTGGTGGAAAACTGAAACAATATTCCATTGAAGTGGATGCCAATAAATTACAATCGTATGGCATCACGATTAATGATGTTTTTGACGCATTGGAAAATAATAATCAGAATACCGGAGGGGCCTATATTGAAAAAGGCCCCACGGTTTTGTACATTCGAAGTGAAGGATTAATCGGCTCCATTGAAGACATTGGAAACATCACGATAAAAAATAAAAACAGTGAAACTCCATTGTTTATAAGAGATGTAGCGGATATAAAATTAGGAAATGCGGTTCGCTATGGAGCAATGACTTACAATGATCAAGGTGAAGTTGCCGGTGCCGTCGTGATGATGTTGAAAGGCGCCAACAGCAATGAAGTGATCATTAATGTAAAAGAACGGATTGAGCAGATAAAAAAAACGCTTCCGGAAGGTGTAGTGATTGAGCCGTTTTTAGACCGCACAAAAATGGTAAATAATGCCATCAGCACCGTAGAAAAAAACCTGTTGGAGGGCGCCTTGATTGTCGTGTTTGTATTGGTTCTTTTCCTGGGAAATTTCAGAGCCGGGCTGTTGGTCGCTTCCGTGATTCCGCTTTCTATGTTGTTTGCCGTTTGCATGATGAATGCATTTGGTGTAAGTGGAAATCTGATGAGCCTCGGCGCATTGGATTTTGGATTGATTGTCGATGGTGCGGTCATCATTGTAGAAGCCGTGATGCACCGGCTTTCGCACAGTAATAAGTTTGATAAGGTAACCAGGTTGCAACAAAAACAAATGGATGAAGAGGTGCAGAAAAGCGCGGGAAAAATGATGAACAGTGCTGTGTTTGGTCAAATCATTATCCTCGTGGTTTATCTTCCCATACTCACTTTGCAGGGAATAGAGGGAAAAATGTTTAAGCCGATGGCACAAACGGTGGCGTTCGCACTTTTGGGTGCTTTTCTTCTTTCGCTTACTTACATTCCAATGATGAGTGCCTTGTTTTTAAGTAAAAATATAAAGCATAAAAAGAATTTTTCAGACAAAGTAATGGAACGGGTGGAACGTGTTTATCAATCTACATTAGCGAAAGTGTTACGATTCCCAAAAATGGTTTTAGCAACTACAATTGGCCTTTTTGTAGTCGCTATTTTTACGTTAACCACTTTGGGCGGCGAATTTATTCCTGCATTGGAAGAAGGTGATTTTGCAGTAGATACAAGGGTGCTGACAGGAAGTAATTTAAGCACAACGATTGAATATACTAGCAAAGCCGCATATATTTTAAAAACACAATTTCCGGAGGTAGAAAAAGTAGTTACGAAAATAGGAAGCGGCGAAGTACCAACAGATCCGATGCCAATGGAAGCCAGTGATATGATGGTAATATTGAAAGATAAAAAACAATGGACTTCAGCAAAAACATTTGATGAAATGGCTGAAAAAATGGGAAGAGCTTTAAAGGATATTCCGGGAATTACTGCAGGTTTTCAATACCCGGTTCAAATGCGTTTTAATGAACTGATGACCGGCGCAAGACATGATGTAGTCGTGAAAATATTCGGTGAAAATATGGATACACTCGGCGCGTATGCTGCAAAATTAGGAGGAATTGTAAATACAGTTGCCGGCGCAAAAGATCTGTATGTTGAACCGGTTACAGGTTTGCCACAGATCATTATTGATTACAACAGGAATATGATTGCCCAATATAACCTGGACATTGCTGATGTAAATAAGGTGGTAAATACTGCCTTTGCCGGGCAAAACGCGGGAAATATTTATGAAGGAGAAAAACATTTTGATTTGGTGGTTCGCCTTTCAGGAGAAAAAAGGCAAAGTATAAAAGATGTACAGAATTTATTAATTACCGCGCCGAACGGAAACCCGATTCCGCTATCACAGATTGCAGATGTGTCCATAAAAAATGGACCCAATCAAATACAACGTGAAGATGCAAAACGAAGGATTGTTGTAGGATTTAATGTGCGTGGCAGAGATGTAAAAAGTATTGTGAATGAACTACAACAAAAAGTAGATGCGCAAATAAAATTCCCACCAGCTTATTATACAACGTATGGTGGTGCTTTTGAAAACCTGAATGCAGCTACACAGCGGTTGATGATAGCAGTTCCGGTTTCCCTGCTGCTGATATTTATTTTGTTGTATTTCGCATTCAATTCTGTGAAGCAAGGACTACTTATTTATTCAGCAATTCCGCTTTCTGCGATTGGTGGTATTTTCTTTTTAGCATTACGTGGAATGCCTTTTAGCATCAGTGCTGGTGTGGGTTTCATCGCTTTGTTTGGCATCGCTGTTTTAAATGGAATTGTTTTGATCGCAGAATTTAATCGTTTAAAAAAAGAAGGTATGAAAAATAAAAAACGGATTGTTTTGATGGGAACCAAAATTCGGTTGCGACCTGTATTGATGACGGCATTTGTTGCATCACTCGGATTTTTACCAATGGCCTTAAGCAACGGAGCAGGCGCTGAAGTGCAGCGGCCGCTGGCAACAGTGGTGATTGGAGGATTGATGATTGCCACGTTTCTCACATTGTTTGTGTTGCCAGTACTTTATATCCTGTTTGAAAATATAAAACCGAAAAAAATAAAATTAAATGCAGGTATTGCAATGTTGTTCATCTTTTTGTCAGCTTTTTTCACTACCGTCGATGCACAAACGAAGATAGGCTTGCAGGCAGCAATTGACACAGCTTTAAAAAACAATTTATCCTTAAAAAATGCACAGTTGCAGTCAGCCTATCAGGAAAAACTAACAAAGACTTCAAATGAAATACCGGCTACATCGGTGTTTGCAGAAGCCGGACAAATTAATAGCTTTTATACAGATACAAAATTTGGAATCAGCCAAACCATCAATTTTCCTACCGTTTACGCACGGCAAAAAGTATTATTAAAAGAGGAATTTTCAGCGAGCGAAATTGCAGTATCTATAAAAGAAACTGAATTAAAAAAGAATGTCTCCGATGTGTTCAACACACTTTCCTATCTCCTCGAAAAGAAAAAGTTATTGGCGGGAATTGAAAACATTTACAGCGAATTTTTAAACAAAGCCAATCTTCGTTTTCAAAAAGGGGAAAGCAATGTGTTGGAAAAATCGACAGCCGAAAACCAGCAGGGACAAGTTGCCATTCAATTAAAACAATTGCAGCAGGATATTGAAATTGCCCAATTGCAGTTTCAATTGTTGCTCAATACACCCACTCTTTTTATTCCTTCTGAAAAAAATTTTAAGAGAAGAATTTCTGACCTGAACATTTCTGATTTAAATCAAAACACGAGGATTCAATTGTTGCAACAACAAAAACAAGTTGCATCCGCAAATACGCAATTACAAAAATCGAAATTATCTCCTGATTTAATTTTTGGTTATAACAACACCAGCATTCGCGGCACAGGCGCTGACGATAAATATTACAGCAGTTCTAAAAGATTTCATGCAGTGCAGATCGGTGTTGGCATACCACTGTTTAATGGCGCACAAAAAGCTAGGATCAATGCTGCCAAGGTGAATGAAACAATTGCACATAATAGTTATTTATCAGGATTGCAAACCTTGCAAAAGGAAAGAGAATCTGCTTTGATTGACTATCGAAAATTTTTGCAAACAGCCGCCTGGTACGAACAAACGGCTTTAAAAAATGCGGAAACAATTTCTTCCACAGCAACCAAACAATTTATTAATGGCGACATTAATTACCTCGAATGGGTGATGCTCATCAACCAATCGATATCGATCAAAAGTGAATACCTGGATGTAATTAAAAGCCTGAATGGAACCATCAATCAACTTAATTACCTGATACAATAAATAACGAAATTAAAAATGAAAAAGAACTTATTTATCCTTTTGCTGTCGCTGAGTTTTACTGGCTGCAAAAATGAAAAGGCAGTAGAGCAAACAGAAAGTCCGGTTATGGAAAATACAATTACCCTCACTAATGCGCAAATGAAAAATGCACATATCGAAACCGGCAAAATTGAACAAAAGCAGCTGTCCTCTGTTCTGAAAGTGAATGGAAGGATTGATGTGCCGCCACAAAATATGGTTTCGGTAAGTGTTCCTTTGGGTGGTTATTTAAAATCGACGAAACTGTTGCCGGGATTGCACGTAAACAAAGACCAAGTCATTGCTGTTGTCGAGGATAATCAATATATCCAGTTGCAGCAGGATTATCTTACCGCAAAAGCACAGCTCGGTTTTCATGAAGCTGAATACAACCGTCAAAAAGAATTGAATGCGAGTAAAGCCAGCAGTGACAAGGTATTTGAACAGGCGAAAGCTACTTATGAAACACAAAAAATATTGATCAGGTCTTTAGAAGAAAAATTAAAATTGATCGGGTTGAATCCGAAAAGTCTTAATGAAAATAATATTTCCAAAAGTATCCAAGTATATTCACCGATTGATGGCTTCGTTTCGAAAGTGAATGCAAATATTGGCAAGTATGCGGTACCAGGAGATGTACTTTTTGAATTGGTGAATCCGGCCGACATTCATTTGAATTTGAGAATATTTGAAAAGGATTTGGATAAAATATTTATTGGACAAAAAGTTGCCTCTTATACTAATAATAATCCCGGTAAAAAATATAGCGGAGATATTATTTTGATCAGCAAAGATGTAGCGCCGGATGGCACAACAGAAGTTCATTGCCATTTTGATAACTATGATAAAAGCCTTTTTCCAGGTATGTATATGAATGCAGAAATAGAGCTAAAGAATAATTTACAAAATGTGCTTCCTGACGAAGCAACAGTAAGTTTTGAAGGTAGAAAATACCTCTTTGAAAATGCCGGCACAAACAAGTTCGAAATGATTGAAATAGAAACGGGTGAAAGTGAAAATGGATTTACCGAAATTATTTCAAAAGCAGATTTAAAGGGAAAAGAAATCGTAACAAAGGGCGCTTATACATTGCTGATGAGTTTGAAAAATAAAGAAGAAGAATGATGGAGAATAGTGCATTTGTGAACAGGGAATTGTGACTGATGAATTGAACGGGTGAATTAGCTTTGGATGCAGAAATAGAAAAATTTATGATCGCTATTTTTACAAAAATTGCATCATTTTTTAATTAATCAATAAAATGACAAAAGACAATCCATTTTCTTTTACAGGGCTTACACTAGAGGAAGTAAATGAATCCCGGAAGAATTTTGGCAGCAATAAAATTGAGGGAAAATCGAAAAGCCCGTTTTGGCATTCTTTGAAAGATGCGGTTACTGAACCGATGTTTATTTTGTTAATTGCCGCTGCCATTATATATTTTATTTTGGGTGAATTTTCTGATGCATGGTTTATGTCTGGCGCCATTATTTTGGTTTCTGCCATTTCAATTTACCAGGATAACCGCAGCCAGAATGCATTGAATTCATTGAAGGAATTTACCCAACCACACGCAACCGTTATCCGGAATAATGAATTACTGTTTGTATTATCAGAAGAGATTGTAGTGGGCGATTATGTCGTTGTTTCGGAAGGTGAATTGGTGCCGGCCGATGGTGTGACAAAGCAATTGAATGATTTTTCTGTAAATGAATCTATTCTTACAGGTGAATCTTTTAGCGTTACAAAAGACGTTCATTCAAAGGATAACAATAAAGTATATAGCGGCACACTGGCCGAATCAGGACAATGTGTCTTTGAAGTTACGGCCGTTGGCGAGCAAACCAAATTAGGTCTTTTAGGAAAATCCATCCAAAACATTCAGAAAGAAAAAACGCCGCTTCAAATCCAAATAAGCACTTTCGTAAAGTGGATGGCATTGGCCGGCGGCATTATTTTTCTCATTATCTGGGGCATCAATTATTTTCAATCACGCGATATTTTAAAAAGTTTATTGAAAGGATTAACCATTGCCATGTCGGTTTTGCCCGAAGAAATTCCTGTTGCCCTGGCAACTTTTATGGCCCTGGGAGCTTGGCGCTTGATGAAGATGGGAATTATTGTAAAAGACACTTCTACGGTTGAAGCATTGGGTGCTGCCACGGTTTTGTGTACCGATAAAACCGGAACCATTACGGAAAACAGGATGGAACTATATCAGGTTTACGACTTTATCACAGATAAAACGGTCACTAAAGGAAACTACAAAACCGTCTCTGCACAAAACGTAATCAGTGCGTCGATGTGGGCAAGCGAAATTGTTCCGTTTAATCCAATGGAAAAAGCGATTCATGAAGCGTATGAAGAAACCGTTTCTGCTGATTTAAGACCTGAATTTAAAATGATCCACGAATATCCGTTGGATGGGAATCCACCCATGATGACGCATATCTTTGAAAATAAAAATGGTGATAGGATCATTGCAGTAAAAGGCGCGCCTGAAGCAATTTTGAAAAACTCTTTATTGAATGAAGAGCAAAAGAAAAAGATAAATGACCGGCTGGATTCCTTTGCCAAAGAAGGTTTGCGGGTTTTGGGGGTAGGAATGATTCATTTCAAAGGAAACGATTTCCCAAAAACACAACAGGAGTTCTCTATTAATTTTTTAGGGCTGCTTGGCTTTTATGATCCACCGAAAAAGAATATTGCTCATGTATTCAAACATCTGTATGATGCAGGAATAAAATTAAAAATTATCACGGGGGATAATCCGGTTACCACGGCGGCCATTGCCAAACAGGCGCATTTCAGAGGATATGAAAAGACAATTACAAGTGCCGAATTATTGCCATTAAATAAAACTGAATTTGATACTGCTGTGATTGAAAATAATATTTTTACCCGGATGTTTCCGGAAGTAAAATTAAAGATTATTGAAAGTCTGAAAAGACAGAATGAAATTGTTGGGATGACCGGCGATGGAGTAAATGACGGCCCGGCGCTGAAGGCTGCAAACATTGGAATTGCGATGGGCAAACGAGGTTCGGAACTTGCGAAAGAAGCGTCCTCATTGATTTTGACAGATGATGATTTTGGAAAGATGGTAGATGCCGTTGCGATGGGAAGAAAGATCTACTCCAATTTAAAAAAAGCAATTCAATACATCATTTCCATCCATATTCCCATCATTTTGACTGTTGCTTTGCCATTGATTTTAGGATGGATTTATCCCGCGATTTTTTCACCGGTGCATGTCATTTTTTTAGAACTGATCATGGGGCCCACCTGCTCCATCGTTTATGAAAACGAGCCTTTGGAAAAAAACAGTATGCACCAAAAGCCAAGAGTTATGAGCAATACTTTTTTCAATTTGAAGGAATTAAGCATGAGCATTTTTCAGGGACTGGCCATTACATGCGGAACGCTTTTTATGTATCAACTTGCTGTTCAGAAGGGCTATGGGGAAGACACGACGCGTTCACTTGTCTTTACCACTTTAATTTTTTCGAACTTATTTTTAACTCTTGTAAACCGGTCATTTTATTTTTCTGTTTTCAGCACTTTGAGAAACAAAAATACCCTTTTAAGGATCGTCAGTCTTGCGACGCTTGTGATGCTCGCGATGATTTTATACATTCCTGCGTTTTCCACTTTCTTCAAAATAGCTTCTTTAAATGTGATGCAGCTTGGATGGACAATTACTACCGCTTTTGTTTCCGTCATTTGGTTTGAATTTTATAAATTGAAGCAAAGAAAGAAAGTGAAAAATTAGATTTTTATAATTGCAGTAAATGAACAAATAACCGATTTTCTCTTTTGTGGAAAGGCAATTTGAAACAAATGAATTTTCGCCAATTTGGAATATCCGTTATTTCTTTGTTTACTGAAAAAGAGAACGCTGTCTGTATCAGTAAAATATAATTACATTCGTTTTAGTATAACCTTTAGCTACCAGAAATACTGAACGAAAATAACTTCAAATCCACAGCGAGATGAATTTCTTGACCAAACTAATTTTACAGGATGTTGTTGGTATCATCATACTTGGCGGCGTACTCCTTGTGCTTGCGGTAGTTGTTTTTTTAATAATTACCTCAAATAAAGGTGCAGATCAGGCATCTGATAAGAATAAATTTTTTGGAACGAAAGACCGGTATTTTTGGGGAAGTGCTTTATTCCTGGTTTGCATTTTATTTCTGTCTATGATTCTACTACCAAATCGTCGTTATCAGGATGAGGCGGATGAAGTTGTTACAGTTGTTGGAGTTCAATGGGATTGGTTGATGACAGTTGGACAAAGTGATCAAAAGCCGGACGAATTTATTGGCAAGAATGAAATATCAGTGCCGGTAAATAAAAGAATAAAATTCATCGTTACTTCCAGCGATGTAACACACAGCTTTGCCATTTACAATAAATCCGGTGTCCTGCTTACCCAAATCCAGGCAATGCCTCAGTACAAAAATGAACTGGAATATGTTTTTACTGAAAAAGGGAAATATACAATCCTTTGTTTGGAATATTGCGGCCTCGCACATCCATTTATGGCGGGAACCATCCATGTTAATTAAAACTATTAATAGCCGATAATGATACCAGTTGAGCCAGTTAAATTAAAGAAAGAAAGAGTGCTTATAGTCGCCTGGAGTGTCACTTTCCTGGTTCTTTTTATATTATTGATCTTTCTTGGTTTTTTAATGCGGATTAGCCAGGCAGAAATGGAAAAACTCTTGCTGGCCGATTTCTATTCTTTAATGACGCTTCATGGTCTTGGGATGACAGCAGTTATGTTCAGCTTTGCTTTTGCCATTTTATGGTATTTGATCAGCACCAGGTTTATATCGCTCAATATACGGGTAGGATATCTTGTTTACTTCACCCTATTAATTGCGATGGGCGGTTTGGCAATCAGTATACTGTTTGGAAAATTTGGACCCGGATGGTTTTTGTTATACCCTTTGCCTTTCAAAAGCGGTACCTGGCTTTCGTGGTCCGCCGGCGTCACGATTATTTCTTTGATCGTCCTTGGCATCGCCTGGCTTATTGGAATTTTGCATTTGTTATACCGGCTGGCAAAAGAATTTGGAGGATTTGGAAGTTTATTAGGATGGCAGTATTTGAGAAAAAAGGAAGTTGAGAAAGAGCTTCCTCCAATAATTTTAGTCACTACCATTAGTCTGGTGCCGGCCTTACTTGCGTTTATTGTCGGTGCTGTAATGCTCGTTATGTATTTGCTCCAATTTATAGACCCGGAGCTGAAATTTGATCCGCTTCTTTTACAAAATATTACGCTCTTTTTTGCACATACTTTTGTCAGTGTTACTTTGTTTTGTGGAGTAGCGTGGGTACATGAGCTTTTACCCGAATTTACACGACATACATGGAAAACCAATAAAGTATTTGTGTATTTCTGGAATGCTACTTTCCTCCTGATACTGATTGCCTGGCTGCAGAATTTATACATGGATTTTGTACAAGTGGGAGCGAGGGAATTTTCAGGGCAAATATTGAATTTTCTAAGTGCAATACCAGCAACGGTCATTACTATGTATGGTGTAATCGTTCAGTTTTATCATTCAAGAATTAAATGGAGTGTTATTCCGCTCATGTTTTTATTCGGAGTAGCCGGATGGGCGATTGCAGGTTTTGCAGCCACGGTGGAATCTACCATTTCTGTTTATAAAGTTTTGCACAACACGATGTTCGTTCCTGCGCATTTGCACACAAATATGCTGATGGGAGTTACCTTATTCTTTTTGGGTTTTTTATTTTATTTCTTTTGTGAAAAGACAAAAGGTTATGGAGGCAGGATTGCAAAGGTTGGCTTTTGGTTTTTTATTGCAGGTGGTTATGGATTTGTATTAATGTTTTATTTTGAAGGATTCAGCAGTATTCCAAGAAGATACGCACGGTATACAGGGATTGGAATAAAAAGCATGCACGATACTGCCGTTCAGCTCTCACAACTATCCGTCTTTTTTGTTATTTTTTTATTTATTGGACTATTAATTATGTGTTTTTCTTTGATGTCTGCTTTTTTAAAAACAGAAAGAAAATAGAATTTCCGGATAGAAAATCAGTAAGGACAATCCTGAAAGTTCATCACTTACTTTTTCAATAATAAAGATAGGATGATGAAGATCATGTAACATTGTTTGTTCTTTATGATTCGCCTCATTTTAAATGACACTGATTGATTTTAATATTGCAAAAAATTTATCACAGTTTATTGAAATGGTAAATGACAAATAAATGCATTATCAGTTTCAAAAAAAGAATGCCAGCCAGCTCCTGGCTTATTTATTATAATGCATCCATTTTTTTAAAAGTTCCGTTTTTAATTTTAAGTAAAAAAGATTCATAAAACATACATCTTATCCAATGGAAAAGTTGTTCAGGCCCAAGCTGATAGATACGATAAAAACATACAGCCGCAAACAATTTACGAATGATCTTTTCGCCGGCATCATTGTTGGCGTGGTTGCTTTACCTCTTGCAATAGCTTTTGCGATTGCCTCAGGAGTTTCTCCTGAAAAAGGTTTGATCACTGCGGTGATAGCAGGTTTCATTATTTCCGCATTGGGAGGAAGCCGGGTACAGATCGGTGGGCCTACCGGCGCTTTTATTGTGATTGTTTATGGAATTGTGCAAACGTATGGAGTTAGTGGTTTGATCATCGCCACTTTTATGGCTGGAATTATGCTGATCATTATGGGATTTGCAAAACTGGGAACGATCATAAAATTTATTCCGCATCCGCTGATCATAGGATTTACGAGCGGCATTGCTCTGATCATTTTTTCTTCACAGGTAAAAGACTTTCTGGGTCTATCGATGGGCGACGTTCCTGCAAATTTTATTGAAAAATGGAAAGCGTTTTTCCTGCATATCCATACAATCAATTTATATGCGGTTGGTATCGCTGTTGCTACTATTCTCATTATTTTATTATGGCCAAAGGTTAGTAAAAAGATTCCGGGTTCTTTGATTGCCATTCTTGTAACCACATTTATTGTCCAATTTTTTCATCTTCCTGTTGAAACAATCGGCAGCCACTTTGGAGTAATTTCTTCTTCCATTCCGGCTCCTGAATTTCCCAAAACAGACTTTGCAACCATCCGACTATTGATTCAACCGGCTTTTACGATAGCGATGTTAGGCGCCATTGAATCTTTGTTATCGGCTGTGGTAGCAGACGGAATGATCAGTGGAAATCATCGATCCAATACCGAGCTGATTGCGCAGGGAACCGCCAATATTTTTTCCTCTTTATTTGGTGGCATTCCTGCCACAGGAGCTATAGCCAGAACTGCGACGAATGTAAAAAACGGCGGACGAACTCCGGTTGCGGGAATTGTTCACGCAATCACGCTTTTGCTGATTCTAATCGTAGCCGGCAAATGGGCTTCATTGATTCCGATTGCTAATCTTGCGGGGATTTTGGTAATTGTCGCTTACAATATGAGCGAGTGGAAAAATTTCAAATCAATTTTAAAAGGGCCCAAAGGAGACGTACTCGTTTTGCTGATCACTTTTTTTCTTACCGTTTTGATTGACCTTACTATTGCAATTGAAGTGGGAATAGTTCTCGCCGCATTTTTGTTTATGAGAAATATGATTAAGTTTAGCGGCGTCAGTACTTATACTGCTGAAATTGAGGATGAAGATTTCGGTTATGATCTCGTGGAAGACAAATACGAAGTTCCAAAAGGAGTTGAAGTGTTTGAAATTACCGGGCCGCTGTTTTTTGGTGCCGCATATAAATTTAAAGATGCAATGAAATATATTGAGCAGCATCCAAAAGTGCTGATCATCAGGATGAGGCATGTCCCATTGATTGACGCAACCGGCATCCAGGCCTTAAAAGATGTGAGCAAAGAATTGAAAAAACGTCATACCAAACTGATTCTCTCAGAAGTAAACAGCAAACAGGTTTTGAAAGAGTTAAAAGACAGCCGGCTGTTGTTTTCTATTGGGAAAGGTAATGTTTTTGAAACGCTGGAACAGGCCCTGGGAAAGGCTAAAAAGGAAATCGATGGTCAAATTGGATACAATTTATGATCGTATGAATCTCTCTTCATTTATGTAAAAAAAACATAAAAACCGTTTATTTCTTGTTTTGCTGAAAATCTAACGGCTTTTCCATGCTTCTCCATTTGGAAAACTATAATCTTCGATAGATGATTCTTTCATTTGAATACTATATCCGGGAGCCAATGGTGGCATATAATTACCATTTTTGATAATTACCGGATAAATAAAGTGTTCATGCAGATGATCTACATATTCAGTGATCCTGTTTTCCAAAGAACCGCTGATACAGATATAATCTATCATTGATAAATGTTGTACATACTCACATAAACCAACTCCTCCTGCATGCGGGCAAACAGGAACATTCAGTTTTGCTGCCATCAGCATTACGGCCAGCACTTCATTTACTCCACCCATGCGGCAGCTATCCACCTGGCAAATATCAATGGCGCCGCTGGCCATAAATTGTTTGAACATCACACGGTTTTGACAATGTTCGCCGGTAGCCACTTTAATTGGTGAAACTGCTTTTTTAATAGCGAGATGGCCTAAAATATCATCCGGGCTTGTCGGTTCTTCTATCCACCACGGATTAAATTTTGCCAGAACTTTCATGTTTTCTATTGCTTCGTTTACGCCCCAAACCTGGTTGGCATCCATCATCAGCCGCATCTCATTTCCTACTTCTTCCCGGATGATTTCAGCTCTTTTTGCATCACGGTTTACATCTCCGCCTACTTTCATTTTCAGGTATTTCCATCCTTCCTCACGGGCGGTGCGGCTCAATCTTCTTATTTTCTCTTCTGAATAACCCATCCACCCCGCAGAAGTGGTGTATGCAGGATAACCGTTTTTCATTAAATAATCAATTCTTTCCTGTTTGCTATCCGCTAGTTTTGAAAGCATCTGAACAGATTCTTCAGGCGTAATCAAATCGGTGATATAAGTAAAATCAATACAGCCAACTAACTGCTGGGGAGTCATATCAGCAATTAATTTCCAAACAGGCTTTCCTTCTGCTTTCGCGTATAAATCCCAAACCGCATTTACGATAGCGCCGGTAGCCATGTGAATGATTCCTTTTTCAGGGCCGAGCCAGCGTAGTTGTGTATCGCCGGTGATCATTCGCCAAAAACCCGCCATGTCGCTGGTAAATTGTTTTAAGGATTTTCCTTTTATTAAATAGGATAAAGATTGAATGGCAGCCACACACAATTCATTTCCACGACCTTCTGTAAAAGTCATGCCGTGGCCTTCCAATTTTGGATCATTTGTTTTTAAAATGACATAAGCGGCTGAATAATCGGGGTCTTTATTCATGGCATCTGAGCCATCTAAAGATTTGCTGGTTGGGAATCTGATATCTTTTGTTTCAACTGATAAAATGGTTAATTCCATTGCTCTTTTTTATGGTTGGATTTTTATAAAACAAAATTATAATAATTCGGGTGAAGGCTTTTATCCACGCGGTTTTTTTCTGCATCAGGTAAATCGAAACACGCTGATTCTCCCGATTTAGTAAAGAAATTGAACTCTTTTTGCCATCATATTTCTGCGTTATAAACACACACAAAAATGAAAAATCCATTACAAAAGGATGTTGCAAAAATTCTTTCATTTGCAAGAGAATTACCTGTTGAAGAAGTAATCAATTATCTTGTAAAAATGTATCCGGAGAAGGTAACGTTCTCGAGCAGTTTTAGTTTTGAAGACCAGGTAATCACGCATAAAATTTCAACGAATCAATTATCAGTCAGCATTTTTACGTTAGACACCGGACGACTTTTTGAAGAGACTTATTCAGTATGGAGCGCCACCAATGAAAGATACCATACGAAAATCAGGGCATATTATCCTGACCATAAATTGTTGGAGCCCTTCGTAGCAGAGAATGGTCCAAATTCTTTTTATGAATCTATCGAACAGCGCAAAGCGTGTTGTTACATCCGCAAAGTAGAACCTTTAAAAAGAGCTTTGAAAAATAAGTCCATCTGGATAACCGGTATTCGCGCCGAACATTCAGGCGACAGACATGATTTGCCGGAAGTTGAATGGGATGCGGGAAACCAGATTATTAAATATCATCCGCTGTTACATTGGACTTTGGACGAAGTAAAAGAGTTTGTGAACAAGAACAATATTCCTTATAATATTTTATATGACCGCGGCTATTCGAGCATCGGATGCGCTCCATGTACCCGTCCGACCAAACCAGGCGAAGACCCAAGGTCTGGCCGCTGGTGGTGGGAGAATAATCTAAAGAAGGAATGTGGGCTGCATGTGGCGTGTGGAGGATAGAGAAATACCCAAAATAAAACCACCAGAAAAAATCAACTTCTTCCGCTGGTTTTGATTATTTTTTATAAAATAATTTTACTTGTAAGTAACGATTCTTCCCCAAATATCGTTTGTTCCCCAAATACCCTGGCGGGTGCATTCCAATTGAACAATCTGGCTGTGATCTATGAAAAGATTTACTTCAGGTCAATATTTTTTAATGTACCATTTAAAAACCTGCGGATCGGCTGCTTCGAACATCACATTTTCCAAACCCAAACCGTTTATAAACTTTGCAGGAACATCGACTCTCCAGGGGGATGCATTTTCGGTAACACCTTCAGATTCCATCATGATGATATAGGCGCCGGCATCCAAAAAACGTTTGGCTTGTTCGATTGCATAACTTACATCCTGTGTGCCTTCATTTTTTAATTCATCTGTGTTGGTATCGCCACCTGCGCCAAACTGAATTCCAACTTCAGGTTTGGCTTTTAACCCGGCTTTTTGCACATCTTCAATCACGCGCAGCCAATCATCTGTTGGAATAGAAATAAAACCTGTTGAAATTTCAATAATGTCAAAGCCCAGTTCTTTGCATTCCTGGATGTATTTTTTTACCGCATCCTTTCCTTTTGTAAGTACATATTCAATGAAGCCGCCCGTAGAAACAAGCGTTCCATATTGATGCGCGAGGTCATTAATTTCTCTTATTTTTTTCGGATTCATAAAAGTAAATGAACCGCCAGCGAATTTGATACTATCCACGTAATTGCCGGTCATTTCTAAAATGTCTTTAAAATAAGTTAATCCGAAATTTGAATAATAAGCGGCGCGGATTTCGGTCATGCCTCTTTTGCGTGGTTTTGCCGGACGGCTATTGCGTTGCAGCCATTCAAAGGCAATTGGGTTTGTAATAAAATCATTTTTGTTTGTCATGATAAATATTTTTTAATGGTGAGAAAATTCTAAATTTTTTATGGTCGATTGCCCATGAACTTTTTCCAATAAATCCATCAAATCTTTTACGCGATAATTTTCAAAATCGGTAACTGTATTGATAATGTTTTTACGAAGCATTTCATCTGCGAAAGGAGCAGAAAGATTATTAAATTTTTCAACAATCATTTCCCAGGAAGCAGGACGGGTAAGAAATCCTTTGTAATCTTTTTTCTCAATTTTGAATAGCGTTCCATCTTTTAATGTAATGGTTATATCGCATGCTACTTCGTCTGGAAAGCGGTCGGAATATTCTTTCTTTTCAAATACAAATACTTTTTGCAAAAGCTGCTGCACATCATCTTTTATAATTCTTTCCGGAACATATTGAGCAGGAAGCACATTGCCATCCAGCATCAGAACTGCCATCATATAAGGAAGGCTCTGGTCTGCTTCTTCTTTCGTAGTAATATTTTTCTTTGCTCCTTCTTCCCCACCGCCGATAATATTATAAGCAACATCAAAAGTGTTAAGCACAATACGTTCAATATTTTTTGGGTCAAATTTATACAGCAACTTAAGGTCTTCAATTCCTTCCAAAGTTGATTGTGAGTGGATTTCAGCATTAAATCTTTTAATGATTGTCTGCCTTACTTTTTCAAGATTTTCTTTTCCCCAATCAATTTCAAAATTACCGGAGATGGTTTCTTTAAAGCCTTTGTTGCCTTCAAAAACTTCTTCAGGTCCTGTAATTCCGCGCATTGCCAAAAAAGCTGAGTGGGTGGAAGTCCAGCCGGTAGATGGGAAAGCCAAACCTTTCCAGTTTGATAAATGTCCGGTTCTTGTAACTCTCAATGCATTGTAAGCAGTAGCCGCAATCGCAATTGCATTTGCAGTTTTTTCGGCATCAAGGCCAAGAGCGAAAGCGGCGCCGGCAGCCGCTCCATAAGCGCCTTGCACAGTATAGTCATATCCTTTATCACGAACAGGAGCGACATCGCTCAACCTGCATTGTACCTGGTATGCAATGGCGAGGGCCGTTAAAAAATCCTTGCCATCTTTACCTGCATATTGCGCAGCAGATAAAACACTTCCAATATTATCAGAAGGATGACAGGTTTCATTTTTCGCAAGATAACTGTCATTAAAATCGAGGTAACGCACCAAAGCAGAATTGTAAAAAGCGGAGCGGTCGGGAGCAGTTTTTCCTCCTCCAATCAGGCTCACAAGTGGATTTCCTCCAAAATTGTCTAATTGTTCTTTAAGCATTTTTATTGGTTTGCCTTTTAAAGCGCCAATAGCACAACCGAGAGAATCAAGCAGCCGGATTTTCAGTTCGCGAATTGCATCGTTTGACAAATCGTAATAACTCCTGGAACTTACGAATTTCGCCAGTTTTTGTACTTCAGTCATTTTATTTGGAATTAGTGGTAAATAATGATGGCGCAAAGTTACCACGCTGTAATGCCGAAGTCAATGTGGGAGAAGCGATTTGAATTATAGCAGGAAGCGATGAAGTTTTTTTTATGGCCACCAATTACACGAATTGACACAAATGTTTTCAATCGTGATTTAGATATTTGCTTTTATTTCTTTAGGAATCCCTGCAATGATTTCTTTTTTTATTGCCTTAATGTTTCTGTTTTTTTCAAAGCCGAGGCGTAACAAAAATGATGGTTCGCGTGAGTACTGGCGAAACAATTTCGCGCACCATTTTCAATCTCCTTTCACCCATATAAAGTGTAGCGAGATGCGGAAGTAAAGTCAGACCTCCGTTGCGGTCAATAATTTTTCTAATCGTTTCAAGAGAGCCATTTTGAAACGCCAGGTTTTTCAATTTTTTTACAGGAACATTTATTTGAGAAGAATCTTTTGATAAAAGAAAATCCTTGATGTCTTCCTGCAGAATGAGTTCATCTATTGGAATATCTTCCCATTTTACAACAGCCTGTTGAGCCAGTTTGTGTTTGGAATTCACATAAAGCACAAACCTTTCATCAAACAATGATTCTTCATAAAACCCTTTTTTTATAAATGGAGAAAGACTGAGCGCTCCATCCAGTTTTTCATTCTCAAAATATGCTTCCATTTCTTTGGCGCCGAGTTCAAAGATTTTCAAATTCAACAGCGGATATTTTTCGGAAAGTTGCTGAGTAAATAATGGCAAAAGATAAGGCGCTAATCCGGCTAGAATTCCAAGCCGGAAATCTCCTGCTGGTTCGTTATTTTTTTTAACCGCAATTTTAATAAATTCGTCATGGGCCTGTATAATATTTTTCGCCTGTGAAATCAGCTCAATGCCTTTTATTGTTGGCACTACCGGATGCTTTGACCGGTCGAATATCATTATCTGAAACTCTTTTTCCAGGCGTTGAATTTCGCGGCTTAAGGTAGATTGGGCAATGTCGCATTCATCTGCTGCACGCGGGAAATTGCGGTGCTTGTCAACGGAAATAATGTATTTAAGTTGATTGAAATTCATGCTGATAAAATCATACTTTCATTTCAGCAAAAATAGATTATGCCAATATTTCTTTGTTTACTGATAATCTCAATTCTTTCGCCGCGTCTATCATCGCTTTTAGCGCTGCTTTTGTTTCAGGCCAGTTTCTTGTTTTTAATCCGCAATCGGGATTAATCCAAATCTGCTTTGCAGGAACTACTTTGATTGCTTTTTCAATCAGCGCAATCATTTCTTCTTTTGACGGCACACGAGGAGAATGAATATCATACACGCCGGGACCAATATCATTCGGATATTTGAAAGCCGCAAAAACATCGAGCAATTCCATCTGTGAGCGCGATGTTTCAATGGTAATTACATCTGCATCCATCGCTGCAATATCTTCTATGATGTCATTAAATTCAGAGTAGCACATGTGCGTATGAATTTGCGTTTCATCGTCAACATTTGTGGAAGCAATGCGAAATGCTTTTACCGCCCAATCCAAATATGCCCGCCAGTTTTCTTTTCTCAAAGGAAGTCCTTCACGAAAAGCAGGTTCATCTATTTGAATCACTTTTATATTTGCTTTTTCAAGGTCAGATACTTCATCCCGAATGGCAAACGCAATCTGCATACAGGTTTCAGAGCGTGGTTGGTCATTTCGCACAAAACTCCATTGCAAAATAGTAACGGGGCCGGTCAACATTCCTTTTACTGGTTTGCCAGTAAGTGATTGCGCAAATTTTGTATAATAAACCGTCATCGGTTTTTTCCTTTCCACATCTCCAAAAATTACCGGAGGCTTGACACAACGGCTTCCGTAACTCTGCACCCAGCCATTTTTGGTAAAAGCAAAACCCTCCAATTGTTCGCCAAAATATTCAACCATATCATTGCGCTCAAATTCGCCATGCACCAATACATCAAGTCCTAAACCTTCCTGCCATTTGATAGATGCTGCAATTTCATCTTTTATAAACTTGTCGTATTCTTCATTGGATAACTCACCCTTTTTCCATTTCGCACGTTGGTTCCTGATTTCTTTTGTTTGCGGAAAAGAACCGATGGTAGTTGTTGCAAATAAAGGAAGGTGTAAAGCCGCTTGTTGCTTTTGTTTTCTGATTTTAAAATTACTCTTTCGCTGCGTTTGCTTTTCATCCAGCGATTTTAACCGGTATTTGGTATGTTGTTTATGAATTAACGGTGAGGCCTTTTTATCCAGAATAGCTTCTTTGTTTTCTTTTAATTTATGAAGCATTTCTGCTGATGGATTTTCACTTGTTAGATTTGACAGCAAGGCTACTTCCTCAGTTTTTTGTTTGGCAAATGCCATCCAGTTTTTTATTTCTTTTGGAAAATTTTTTTCATTGGTTTCTAATTCCAAATCGCATGGCACATGAAGCAAAGAGCACGAAGGAGCAATCATCACTCTTTCAGTTCCAATCTCTTTTACAACACGGTTGATGGTTTCAAGAGATTTTGTAAAATCATTTTTCCAGATATTTCTTCCTTCTACGATTCCAAGAGAAAGATTCAATTTTGAATGTTTGATATCCGTTTCAAAAATGTCTTCCAATTGCATCGGGCAGCGCACGAGGTCGAGATGCAAAGTTTGAATGGGAAGTTTTAAAACCATAGGAAGATTTTCTCCATAGCATTCAAAATAAGAAGCTAAAATGATGTGCAAATGAGGAAATGATTTTTTTATTTCACCATACACTTTTACAAAAACTTTTCTTTCAACTTCAGTAAGATTCAAGGATAAGCAAGGTTCATCAAACTGAATATAATGCGCATTTTCAGCATCCAGTTCTTTCAATATTTTTAAATAAACCGGTAACAAATTCTGAATCAATTCCAAGCGGTGAAAGCCTGCTTCTTTTTCTTTTCCCAATAGCAAAAAGGACACAGGTCCCAACAGAACCGGCTTGGCAGTATAACCTTCTCTTTTTGCTTCTTTAAATTCATGTAAAACTTTTTTGCAAAAAAAGCTGAACTTCTGATTGGCAGTAAATTCCGGAACAATAAAGTGATAATTGGTATCGAACCATTTCGTCATTTCCATTGCTGTGATATCAAAACCATCTTTTTGATAACCACGCGCCATTGCAAAAAGCAAATCAATATCAGCCAGTTGCTTTTTCTCCAATAAACCATGATATCTTTCCGGAATCGCAGCGACCATGAGGCTTGTATCCAGCACGTGGTCATAAAAAGAAAAGTCATTGCACGGAATAATTTCAATTCCTGCATCTTTTTGAATTTGCCAGTTTTGGTGACGAATGTTTTTAGCAGTTTGTTCCAATTCTATCGCCGAAATTTTGCCGGCCCAATATTGTTCTGAAGACTTTTTTAATTCGCGGTTGCTGCCGATTCTTGGATAGCCAAGGTTGTGTGTGATCATGAAAGAACTATTTAAAAAGTATAAATGCAAAAGTATCACGAACAGAAAAGTGTTCTTCGATTTATTCCCTATTTAGAAAATGCAATTATAGATTTTAACCTTTTGGATAATCAGTTTCCCTTAAACGAAAGCAGGTGCTGACACGCTTAAAATAAAAATTCGGTTTATTTGTCCTTTTGCTGTTATTAAGTGCTGAGCCCGCTATATTAAAAAACGAGATAAAGGTTGCAATTCCAATTGAGCCAAATCTAAATTGTCTTCGAAATTCTTAATATCCTTTTCAGGAAATTTATGGGAAATGTTAGCGATTTTTCTGTAATAATTTATGCCGTTTTGAAGTTCGTTATAAAAATCGCTAAAGTACTTTCTCTTTTTCTTGTCCAAGGGCAAGTCTACTTCTGAAAGCTGTTCTTTAAAATAAGCGATATAAATAAACAGTTCATTAATGAAAACATGAGGGCGGGTTTCATCTTTTATGATATTGCTTCTTCCATAGATATGATTTGTCATTTCCTGGAGCGAAACCGAGTCGGAAAAATAGGCAATATTGGGGCCGGGGCAAATGGTAACAGCTGTTAGATTTTTTAAAAAAGACTGTTCATATTTGTTGGCTGCAGAATTACTCAAACCTACGCACAGGCATTCTTTGTCTAAGACAACCTGCAATTCTTTTTGGTATTGTTTTGCCGTCAAATTCAATGATTGTAACTGTTTTATTTTCAGCTTCTGATATTTTGAGGATGCCGTGCAAATCGGTTCTTCCGTAAATTCGGTATTGTTTACCAAATGCTTTTCTGTACAAGGGCTTCCGGGAATACCTCTCTCTATTCTTTTCTTTTTTTCCAACTCCGAACTGGTGTTTTTTAAATAATGAAAGGGAACGCCCAAAGGGTAATTTTTACTTAAAATCAAATCTGTTTTTTTTGCTTTTTTCAATAATTCCAATGTTGGTTCATCAACTGTTGTAACCTCGGGAACCAACAGGAAAGGCGTGCCCCAACCAGTACCATCTATTTTGTAATGATGATGTAAAAATTCACATTCCTGAAAGGTTCCGATTCCGCCCTGCACTGTTATTTTTTGAGGATGCGGATGATTGAAAGTATTGCCATTCTTGATTGCACAGGCTTTATTATAAATTTCAAACAAAGAAAAAATCAGTTCATTTCTTTTCGATTTAAATTCTTCCAAAATTGGTCCCATTAAGAATCCATCTGTAGCAAATGCATGGCCACCACAGTTTAAACCAGATTCTATTCTGAATTCGCTTACCCATATTCCTTTCTTGGCTAAATATTTTCCCTGTATCAATGCAGATCGGTAATCACTCACTTTGATCACTATTTTCTTTTCAAAATGATTCTGGCTTTTTGCGTCAAACTCGCTTAGCTTTTCAAGATAGTTGTACAATCTCGGATTCATTCCAGCTGAAAAAATAACGGACGAATTTTCCAATCCGCTTTTTGCATAACCGCGTAATGCAGATAACGCATCTGAACCTTCTTCTATCAAAACACCTTCTTTTGTATAATTGTTTTTGTCAAGTTTGGTCATGATATTTACATCAATGCTACCGGCTCTCACATTGTCTCTGAGAATCTCTTCCATCTTTTTCTTTTCGAAATGATCTGATGTTCCGGACATCTGCCTGTACAGCAATTTAAGTTTGTTGTCGTCCGGCAGCATTTCAAAATATTTTACAATTTCTGAACCGGCTTCGAAGGCGGATTTTTTTATTTTTTCAATTTGCGAGGAGACAATTTTATTGACAAGATTTAAATAGTCCGTGATTCTTTTTTCGCGATAATTATTTTCTTTGGTAGTTATCGGAAACCAAGGTTCATTTGTATGAGAATAATAATGCTTGCGCATCATTTCTATCAATCTGTCCTCCATAATAGAAATGACGGATGAAATGCCATACTGCGCCACCTTTAAAGGAGTGTCAATAGTGAAAGCCAGTCCCATTACAGGGATATGAAATTTGTGTGGATTTGAATTCATGGTTAAAGATTAGCAGATACTTTTTTTCTTATTGATTGGTTTATTGTTGAAGAAAAAGCATATTATTCCTTTTCCTCAACGCTCTCTTCCCTTTGCCAGGAAAGTTTTTGGATAATCCCCAGATTATTATTTGTCATTCTCATTTCATTTAATTGTATCGTAAATACTATCCCGGGAATAGCGCTTGCCATTGGCAATTTGAAATGATATTTGTTACCGGCATCCTTACAAAGCGGATGATTATCGGGCAATACTTCTCCTGTAAATTGAACTCCTTTAATAAACAACGTGTTTAACTTGTTAGGCAAGATTGTGCCCGCTACCTTAGGTCTTTTTGAAAGTATCCGGGAATGGTATGCAGCAGGTGACGATTTATAATAAAGCAAATTCTTTTTGCGATTGTAAACAAAAAAACAACTAAAAGAGTACGGTTCATTCACTTCGCTCACGCAACTGATAGAGGCGGAAGTTTGTTTTTCTAAAAAGTCAGCAATTTTCGCAAGCACAAATAGCTCCTGGTTTAATTTAGTTACAAATAAAATGCGAAAGTAACCGCATAAAGCGGGTTGGCATGTCATTATTCACATTATATGATCTAAATCATTTTTGCATTTTTCAAGCACGACTCTAATGAAAGTGATGGCCCAAAGAAATTAAAATCTCAAAATTTGTTTGCCTGTTGTAGCCATTATCGCTCAGGAGTTACTATAAGATAGCATTCACACAAGGCTATCAAAATAGAAGGTATGATACAGATCAGCGAAAAAGCCGGTTTTATATGATGACCCTCATTTTAAAAAGCTTCCGCTCGCTCTAATATTGCAAAATAAAATTTAAACACTCCTTCTTATTTATCAACCAAACATTTCATTTTATGAAAAAGATTTTTTTACCGGTTTTATCGTTCATAGTCTTTGTTTTACTAAGCATAACCGGTTGTAAACCAAAAAACGCCGGCGACGCTACAGGCTCAGATGCTGCTTCGAGAGTCTATGTTCCACCAGGAAAATATGACGAATTATACAATTTCGTTTCCGGCGGATTCAGTGGACAGGTAAGCGTTTATGGAATTCCTTCTGGCCGATTGCTGCGTGTAATGCCCGTCTTTTCTGTTGATCCTGAAAGTGGGTATGGCTTTAGTGAAGAGACCAAGCCTATGTTGAACACCTCTCACGGCCAAGTTCCATGGGGCGATCAGCATCACCTCGAACTTTCACAAACAAATGGCGAGATTGATGGACGTTGGTTGTTTGCCAACGAAAACAATACGCCACGTATTGCACGTATTGATTTGAAAACTTTCCGCACAGCAGAGATCATCGAGATTCCAAACAGCGCCGGAAACCACTCTTCTCCTTTTATTACAGAAAACACAGAGTATGTGGTAGCCGGAACACGTTTTAGCGTTCCAATGGATGATCAAAACGGTGACGTTCCCATTGATACTTACAAGAAAAATTTCAAAGGAACCATCAGCTTTATCAGTGTTGATCAAAAAGATGGCGATATGAAATTGGCGTTCCAGCTTCTTTTGCCAGGAATGGATTTTGACCTCAGCCATTCAGGAAAAGGACCAAGCAGCGGATGGTTTTTCTTCAGTTGTTATAATTCAGAACAGGCACATACTTTACTGGAAGTAAACGCTTCAAAACGTGATAAAGATTATATCCTCGCTGTTAACTGGAAAAAAGCGAAAGAATATATTAAAGCAGGAAAAGGCAGAAAACAAACTGTGAAATATGCACACAATGTATTGAACGAATCTACCCACACTGCTACCTCAACAATGGAAACTCAAACAACAATTCTTGATGTAAAAGATTTTCCTGACATTGTTTATATGATTCCTTGTCCTAAATCCCCGCATGGTTGCGACGTTGATCCTACAGGGCAATACATTGTAGGAAGCGGCAAACTGGCTGCATTGATTCCGGTATTTTCTTTTGATAAAATTCAAAAAGCGATCGCTGCGAAAGAATTTGACGGAGACTATGGCGGGATTCCGGTCATCAAATACGAAGCGGCTTTGCATGGTGAAGTCAAAAAGCCAGGCTTAGGCCCTTTGCACACAGAGTTTGACGGAAAAGGAAATGCTTATACCACTTTCTTTATTTCATCAGAAATTGTAAAATGGAGTTTGAACGACCTGAAAGTAATAGACAGGCATCCTACTTATTATTCCCCGGGGCATTTGATGATTCCTGGTGGCGACACGAAAAATCCTTACGGAAAATATCTCATTGCATATAACAAAATTACCAAAGACCGGTATTTGCCAACAGGCCCTGAGCTTGCACAAAGTGCGCAGTTGTTTGACATCAGCGGAGAGAAAATGAAGTTGCTTGCCGACTATCCAAGCATCGGCGAACCTCACTATGCACAAGCAGCTCCTGCTTCTTTGATCTCTAAAAATTCGATCAAGATATTTAAGATTGAAGAAAACCAAAACGCTTTTGTAACTATGGGTGAACCGAAATCAAAAGTGGTACGTAATGGAAACAGGGTAGATGTATATATGACGATGATACGCTCGCATTTTTCACCTGACAATATTGAGGGAGTAAAGCTTGGTGACGACGTTTATTTCCATCTTACAAACCTGGAACAAGACTGGGATGTGCCTCATGGTTTTGCAGTCAAAGGTGCCAATACCTCCGAATTGCTGGTGATGCCAGGCGAAACGCAAACCTTGAAATGGGTTCCTGAAGTAGCTGGAATTTATCCATTCTACTGTACTGATTTCTGTAGCGCTTTGCACCAGGAAATGCAGGGATACCTGAGGGTTTCTCCAAAGGGATCTAATGTTCCGCTCTCATTTAGCTTAGGAAAAAATTCTGATGCCACAGATTCTTTACTGACTAAATAAATAAAAAAACCAACAGGTATCAAAGCCTGTTGGTTTTAAAAAACTTTGAAACGTTATTATAAAAAATAAAAAAATAAAAATGAAAACGTTACTCAAACTATTCTCCCTTGTAGTTATCATATTTATGATTTCATGCAATCAAGGTAGAGAAGCAAAAAATGAAAATGCCACAACTATTGCCGATGCATCTTCCGTAAGTGGCGGACAGGAAAATGTACAGGATAGCGATTCTCAAAAAGACGTGGTAAAAGTGGCGATGGCTTCAAAAGATCATACAACTCTTGTTGCCGCATTAAAACAGGCAGAGTTGCTAACATCTCTTTCAAATGCAGGCCCATTCACGGTTTTCGCACCAACCAATGAAGCGTTTGATAAACTTCCAAAAGGTACTGTTGAAGGATTAATGAAGGATGATAAAAAGGAAGACCTTCAGAATATTTTACAATATCATGTATTCATGTCTGCGTTGACGTCCGCATCTTTTAAAGACGGACAAACTCTCGGAATGGTAAATGGTGATAATGTAACGGTGAATGTGAAAGACGGTAAAACAGTTTTGAATAATTCAGCAACAATTATTGCTTCTATTCCTGCATCAAATGGAATGATCTATGTGATAGACGGTGTGTTACTACCGCCGCAAAAAAAATAAAATTGAATAAAATTAAACAGTTGTTTAAAAAACAACTGTTTGATTTTCTTACCAGCTTTTTCAATTTCAAGATTATGAAAAACAAAAAATTATCCGGGTTTGCAAAAGCAATAACTATTCTTTGCGGATTAGCTTTAATTGTGGTTTTGTTTGTTCCTCTGTGGCAGATCGAATTAGCTGCACCGCAATATCCGGAAGGATTGGTATTGAAAATGTATCCGAATAAATTAGCCGGGAACGTAGATATTATCAATGGTCTGAACCATTATATCGGAATGAAAACACTTCATGCAAATAACTTCATTGAGTTTACTGTGCTTCCTTATATCATCGGATTCTTTGCACTGTTTTGTTTTGCAGTAGTTGTTATTAATAACAGGAAATGGCTTACTACTTTGTTTGTTTCCTTCTTCCTTTTTGGCATCATTTCCATGGTAGACTTTTACAGGTGGAATTATAATTATGGCCATGATCTGGATCCTAACGCCGCGATCCAGGTACCTGGAATGAGTTATCAGCCACCGGTTTTTGGTTACAAACAATTATTAAATTTTGGCGCTTATTCTATTCCGGATATTGGCGGATGGATTTTTATTGCGGTAGGATTGTTATTATTGATCACAGTAGTTATTGAATTTATAAAAATAAAAAAACCGGTTATGAAGACAGTAAACAAAGGAATAGTCGCAATTTCATCTTTCTTAATTTTTGCAATAATATCCTGCAACTCAGGGCCGGCGCCGATTCAGCTTGGAAAAGATGCTTGTAGCTTTTGCAAAATGAGTATTGCCGATCAGCATTTCGGAGCCGAGATTGTTACTAAAAAAGGGAAGGTTTACAAGTTTGATGACATGCACTGCGTCCTCGGATTTATCAAATCGAATACTATCAACAACAGCGACATTAAAGAAACATGGCTGGTTAATTTTGATGAACCCCACAATTTTATTCCTGCTGAAAAAGCATTTCTTTTAAAGAGTAATGACTTGCATTCACCAATGGGCGGAAACATCGCCAATTTCAGTGACGAAACCCAATTAAAAGAAGCCGCCAAAAAATTTCCTGGAGAACAACTTTCGTGGAATGATTTGCTAAAAGCTCAATAATGAAAAACATCTTCCTGTTTATATCAATCGCTTTTCTTTTGACTTCAGCTTCTGTTGAAGCAAGGTTGATTTCTTTTGGGAAAGCACTTTACGTCGGTAAGTCGAAGCAATTTCAAACAATTCAAAAGGCGATTGACTTTGCAGAAAATGGCGATACTGTTTTTGTGGAACCGGGAATTTATAAAGAGAAAAACATTCTCGTTCAAAAATCAATTGTCCTGAAAGGAATTGATTTTCCTGTGCTTGACGGAGAAAGTAAATATGAAATTGTTTCGATTAAAACTACCAACGCAACAATTGATGGTTTCAAATTGCAACACACCGGAAGGTCCGATATTAAAGACATTGGAGCGATTATGGTTTATGACAGCTACCATATTTCTGTGCTCAATAACATTCTCGATGATACCAATTTTGGCATTTATGTGCAGAACAGCAGAAGTTGTACGATCAAAAATAATTCTCTCACAGCTTATGGAAAAGAAGAGGTGCAAAGTGGAAACGGTATCAATTGCTGGCGTTCCGATAGCTTGCTAATCATTGGAAATAAAATTCGTGGTCACCGCGACGGGCTTTACTTTGAGTTTGTTACCAATTCACTGATCTGGAGAAATATAAGCAGAAAAAATGTGCGGTATGGAATTCATTTTATGTTCTCGCATCACGACACATACATTGCAAATATTTTTGAAGAAAATGAATCCGGCGTTGCAGTGATGTACACCAATCACATCCGGATGTACAACAATTATTTTCTGAACAACTGGGGTGGTGCCGCTTATGGAATTTTACTGAAAGACATTACCGACGCCGAAATTTCAGGAAATCATTTTACGAGAAATACAACTGCGCTGCACATGGAAGGATGCAGCCGCAATAATTTTTATAAAAATACTTTTTCCAATAATGGCTTTGCGGTAAAAATCCAGGCAAGCTGCGATGACAATGATTTTCACGACAATGATTTCCTCGGAAACACTTTTGATATTGGTACAAATGGCTCGCTTGTATTGAATACTTTCAATGGAAATTATTGGGACAAATATGAAGGTTATGATTTGAATCGTGATAACCTTGGAGATGTTCCTTATCATCCTGTCAGCATGTACTCGATGATCATTGAGAGCAATCCCGCTGCCCTGATGCTTTTCAGAAGTTTGATCGTTTCTTTATTGGATAAAAGTGAAAAAATATTACCAGGCATTACACCTGAAAATTTAAAAGATGAAAAACCTTTAATGAGGCCGTTGCTACTATGATAAACACAAAAAATATTACCAAGAAATTTGGAAAACTTACCGCCCTGAACAATGTATCTGTTACATTTTCAGAAGGCGAATGCATTGCTTTGCTCGGGCCAAACGGCTGCGGAAAAACCACTTTGATCAAAACATTGTTGGGAATGGTTGTTCCCGATAGCGGCTCTATTTATTTCAACAATGAATTAATTACCAACAAATGGCAATACCGCAGCCACATTGGCTATATGCCGCAAATCGGCCGTTATCCTGAAAACATGACGATTGCCAACGTGATAGACATGATGAAAGACATTAGGAAAGGAAGCAATCAAACTGCCGATGAAGAACTGGTAAAAAGTTTTGGATTAAAAAATATGATGCATAAAAAGATGAGTACACTTTCCGGCGGAACGACGCAGAAAGTGAGTGCTGCACTGGCTTTTATGTTTCATCCGGATGTATTGATCCTGGACGAACCTACAGCAGGATTGGATCCTTTGTCGTCAGAAAAACTGAAACAAAAAATCATCCGCGAAAAAGAAAATGGCAAACTCATACTCATAACTTCGCATATTTTGAGCGAGCTGGACGACCTGGTAACAGAAGTGTTTTACATGCAGGAAGGAAAGTTGTTGTTTCATAAAAAACTTTCCACGTTGAAAGAAGAAACCGGCGAAATTAAATTAGCAAAAGCGATTGGGAAAATGATGAATGAGCAAGAGCTGGTTCAGTATTGAATCATTTAAATTATTAGTATGAAAAAGATTTTGAAATATGTAATTGTTGATATTGTTCAAAATAAGATTGTGTTGATCTATACACTTCTATTACTGTTGATATCACTTACGGTTTTTAATTTGGAAGATAATGCTGCCAAAGGAATGCTGAGCCTATTGAACATCGTGCTGATTATCGTTCCACTTATCTGTATTATTTTTTCCACCATTTACATATACAACAGTTCGGAGTTTATTGAATTACTTGTCAGCCAGCCGGTAAAAAGAAGAACCATCTGGCTCAGTATTTTTTCCGGGTTGGCCAGTTCTCTCTCGCTTGCTTTTTTCATTGGTGCCGGCATTCCCATTCTTCTTTATCATGCGGATGCAACTGGTTTTACCATGATCGCAATGGGATTATTTCTTACGATTGTTTTTGTAAGTATCGCGATGCTCGCCGCGGGATTAACCAGGGATAAAGCAAAAGGCATTGGCCTTTCAATTCTGCTGTGGCTCTACTTTTCATTGATCTTTGACGCGCTGGTTCTTTTCCTGTTATTTCAGTTCCAGGATTATCCGTTGGAGAATGCAATGGTGGTTTTCAGTTTTTTAAATCCGATAGATCTTAGCCGCATTCAGATTCTTTTGCAAATGGATATTTCTGCTTTGATGGGTTATACAGGCGCTGTTTTCCGTGATTTTTTTGGAAGTAATACAGGAATCTTGCTTTCATTTGCTGGATTATTTATCTGGATCGTTTTCCCAATCATGATGTCGCTGAAAAAATTCAAAAGGAAGGATTTGTAATAGATTAAACAAAACGAAAAAAGGTTTCAATTTTACTGAAACCTTTTTTTGTGGGCCCACCAGGACTTGAACCTGGGACCACTTGATTATGAGTCAAGTGCTCTAACCAACTGAGCTATAGGCCCATTACCTGACGGTAATTTTTTGGCCTGCAAAAATAGAAAAATTCGCTTACTGAAAAGAATTAATTTTCTTTGCTCATGCAAAAATTTAAAAATATCATTTTTGATCTCGGCGGCGTTATCCTTGATGTGGATTACAACCTAACGCGCACTGCATTTGAAAAGCTGGGTGTTACTCATTTTGATGAAATGTATTCGCAGGCAAATGCCGATAAGCTTTTTCAGAAACTGGAAACGGGGGAAATCACCGACGATGTTTTTTATAAAGAATTTAACCGCTGCACCGGCTTACAATTATCAGATGAAGAAATCCGAAAGGCATGGGATGCGATGCTGCTTTATTTCCGGGGAAAAAGTCTTGAATTTTTGGAACGGATCCGTCCCAGGTATAAAACTTATCTTTTGAGCAATACCAACTATGTTCATATTGCCGCTTTTAAACAAACTTTACATCAGCAAATAGGTGTAAGAACATTGGAAGAATATTTTGATGAAGCGTTTTATTCCTGTGAAATTGGTTTACGAAAACCTGATGCCGCTTGTTATGAATGGGTTTTAAAGAATCTGAAAATTCAGCCTGACGAAACTTTATTTATAGATGATTCTTTGCATAATATTCAAGGCGCAAAAAAGGCCGGGCTGCAAACCATTCATTTGTTACCGGGAATGAAAATTGAAGATTTAGAATTGTAAATTTTAGAAAAAAGAAATTGCAAATATTTGTGCCTTTACTGAAAGCAAAAGATTATTTCACTTCTTCAAAATCAATGTAATCGCCTTCCTTTTGTACCGGCTTTGGAGGCGATTCAGCGGGTTTTTGCTGACTTTGATATTGATTCATATTAGTCTGCATTTTTTCCTGCATCTCCCCAAATTGTTTTTTTATTTTTTTGGATGATTCGTACACAGGAATAATAAAATCAAAAATGAATTTATATAGAAGATAAATTAAAAAAAGTTCCGCTGCTAATCTGAAGATATTCATAAGTACAAAAATAAGTTTTAAATTAACTCAAACGATGCTTTCAATTACTTGCTTAGTAAGCAAAATGTTATATTTTTAGATGGAATGCAATTACTAAAACTTTAAAATTTAAATTTATGGGAAGAAGCAACCAACGAGGAATAGCCATCTCACTTTTCGTAATCATCATTTCAATTTTCAATTTTGAAAGATTGACAGACAGCGATTGTATTCGAACAATACATGTTGTTACACTTTTAGTTTGCGGAATGGCCATCGGAATTTTCCTGATGAATTTTTTTCGCTGGTTAAGGACAAGAAAAAATTAATTTCTCCGTAAGAAATCAGCCGTGTCGGGAAACTATAGAATGATTTTCCTCCTTATTTTTCTTTCTTCCAATTCGTGTAAATTCGTGTAATCCGAAACCTCGGATAGTGGCAAAAAAAACAGATAAATGAAACTTGGAAATTACATTACCGGAAAATGGATCGAAGGAGATGGCGATGGACAACAATTGTTTAACGCCGTAAACGGCGAAGTCGTTGCAACGGCAACTACCAAAGGATTGGATTTCGCTTCAATTCTAAATTATGGAAGAAATACCGGAAGCCCGGCTTTGCGAAAGATGACTTTCCAGGAAAGAGGAAGAATGTTGAAAGCTTTGGCGCTTCATCTTCTTGAACATAAAGAAAAGTTTTATCAGATAAGCTATAAAACCGGCGCAACCCGCGCCGATAGCTGGGTTGATATTGAAGGCGGCATTGGTAATTTATTTTCAAACGCTTCTTTACGGAGAAAATTACCGGATGAAATTTTTGCTTTAGATGGAGAAAACATTGGTTTAAGCAAACGCGGCACTTTTGGTGCCCAGCATATTTTATTACCAAAAGAGGGTGTGGCTATTCATATCAATGCGTTTAATTTTCCGGTATGGGGCATGTTGGAAAAAATTGCCGTGAACCTACTTGCAGGGGTAGCGGCAGTTGTAAAACCGGCTTCCATCACTTCTTTTTTAACCGAAGCAGTTGTAAGAGAAATTATTGCTTCAAACATTTTACCCGAAGGCGCGTTACAACTGATTTGCGGAAGCGCCGGAGACCTTCTCGACCACGTTACGTCCCAGGATGTGATCACATTTACCGGTTCGGCTTCTACAGGATTAATGCTAAAATCCAATCCTCATATACTTCGCGAAAATGTTCCATTTAATCTTGAAGCCGATTCGCTTAATTGCATTGTACTTGGTCAGGATGTAACTCCGGAAATGCCGGAGTGGGATATTTTTATAAAAGAAGTGAGAAAGGAAATGACTTCCAAGTGCGGGCAAAAATGTACTGCCATCAGGAGAATTTTTGTTCCTGAAAATAAAATGGAAGATGTGTGGAAAGCCATCAGTAAGTCTTTATCACAAACAACAATCGGCAACCCCGAAAATGAAAAAGTAAGAATGGGCGCACTGGCCGGGCAATCACAAAAAAAAGAAGTTCTGGAACAGGTTCAAAAATTACTCGCTTCGTCGCAAATTCTTTATGGCAGCCTTGATAGCGTAGAATTAATTGACGCGGATGAGAAAAAAGGCGCTTTTGTAAGCCCTCTTTTATTGAAAAACGAAGCGCCTTTTGCAAGTGATGAAGTTCACAATGTGGAAGTGTTTGGCCCGGTGAGCACCATCATGCCTTATAAAAATATGGATGACGCGATTGCACTGTCAAAACTTGGCAAAGGAAGTTTATGCAGCTCATTGGTTACAACAAACGAACAAATAGCGCGTAATTTTGTTTTAGGTAGTGGTACTTTTCACGGTCGCATTTTAGTGCTAAACAGGGATTGCGCAAAAGAGAGTACCGGTCACGGTTCGCCTTTGCCGATGCTGATTCACGGCGGTCCTGGTCGTGCCGGCGGTGGAGAAGAAATGGGCGGTTTGCGAGGGATAAAACATTATATGCAACGAGTGGCATTACAAGGTTCGCCTTCAATGTTG
>JBQCFI010000160.1:0-2232 GCA_051959325.1 Ginsengibacter sp.
ATATTTGGGGATGGGCGTCAAAAGGTGAAAAAGTGACCGTGAAATTCAATGGAAAAACTTACAGAACAACAACCGCCGATGATGGAAAATGGAAAGTGCAATTATCGCCGATGAAAGCCGGCGGACCCTATACAATGGATATTTCAGGCAAAAACAAAATTATGCTTCATGATATTTTAATGGGCGATGTTTGGCTTTGTGCGGGTCAATCAAATATGGTGCATCAAATGAAATTGCACAGTGTTTATTATCCGGATGAAATTCCAAATGCAAACTATCCTGATATAAGACAATTTTGGGTTCCGAATACAACAGACCTGGTGAGTCCGCAAAGTGATTTGCCCGGCGGTTCGTGGAAGTGGGCAAACCCTGAAAATGTCGCTGACTTTTCTGCTGTCGCCTATTTTTTCGCAAAAGATTTATATCAAAAATACCATGTGCCGATTGGTATCATCAATGCAAGCTGGGGTGGCGTTCCTATCGAATCGATGATGAGTGAAGAAAGTTTAAAATCATTACCAGATATTCTTAAAACAATTGAAAAAAATAAATACACCGCTTATGTAAATGGGGTTAACCGAAAAGTTTTTGCGGCTGCACGAAAAATGAAAAGGCCGCAAGATAAAGGGATGGAAGAAAAATGGTTTTCGCCTTCTTACCAACCCAAAGAATGGCACAGGATTGCCATTCCGGGATTTTGGGCAGACGAAGGCGCGAAAAACCTGAATGGTGTTGTTTGGTATCGCAGGGAAATTGATGTGCCCGCTTCCATGACAAATGTGCCAGCCAAAGTTTTTCTGGGCCGCATCGTTGATGCCGATGAATTGTACATTAATGGAATTAAAGTGGGCTCTACCGGTTACATGTATCCGCAACGCCGTTATCCAATTCCTGATGGCGTTTTAAAGCCGGGGAAAAATTTATTTGTAGTTAGGGTTACCAACAATTTTGGAAAAGGCGGTTTTGTTCCTGATAAACCGTATGAATTAATCGCAGGAAAAGACACAATTGACCTGACAGGTTACTGGCAATATAAAGTTGGATTATTAAATGACCCGCACGGTAGTGGCAGAGGCTTTGGCGGGTTTGGTATTGCATTACAAAATCAACCGACTGCATTATATAATTCAATGATTGCGCCTTTAATTAATTATGCAGTTAAAGGATTTGTCTGGTACCAGGGTGAAAGCAATACCGGCAAGCCTGATGAATATGCAAAGTTGCAGCCCGCAATGATTAAAGATTGGCGAAGCAAATGGAATGAAGGCGATTTGCCCTTTTTATTTGTGCAGCTTCCCGGCTTTGGTGATTACGATTATCTTCCATCAGAAAGCCAATGGGCGCTTTTCAGAGAAGCCCAGGCAAAATCGTTGTCTGTTCCGAATACAGCAATGGCTGTTGCCATTGATTTGGGAGAATGGAATGATATCCATCCCGACCGTAAGAAACCCGTTGGCGACAGGCTTGCACTTGCAGCCGAAAAAATTGCTTATGGAGAAAATATCGTGTATTCAGGACCATTATATCAATCTTCGAAAATAGAAGGTGATAAAATCATTATTTCCTTTACACATACAGGCACCGGATTAAGTACCAATGATGGTGAACCGCCTGCTGAATTTGCCATAGCAGGAGAAGATAAAAAATTTGTTTGGGCAAATGCTAAAATTGATGGCGATAAAATAATTGTCTCCAATGAAGATGTGCCGAATCCAAAATATGTTCGTTATGCCTGGGCAGATGCCCCTATTAATCCAAATCTAATTAATAAAGAAGGCTTGCCTGCTGCGCCTTTCAGAACGGATGACTAGAGAAATTATCATTAATAAAATGAATCATGAAAATAAAAATTCAGCTTATTTATTGCCTTACTGTATCATTATCTTTGATTTGCTCCTGCAAAAAAAATAATGATACAACAGGAACTACGCCACCTCTGCCGCCGGTAGTTTCCGATACTTCCGGCACTTTGAAAGATGCCGCTGATTTTGACATTGGCTTTGCGGTCGACTATTCGCCATTTATCAACAATAGCGCCTATCGGGCTGTGGTAGTGAGAGAAGGGGATAATGTAACTTTCGGCTATAACATGAAACATGGCGCCATTGTAAAAGATGACGGCTCTTTTGATTTTACAAATGCAGACGCTATGTTGAATGTTGCGACGAGCGCAGGACTAAAAGTATATGGACATACATTGGTTTGGCACGAAAATCAAAATGCTACCTATTT
>JBQCFI010000161.1:0-2224 GCA_051959325.1 Ginsengibacter sp.
TATAAGCAGGTAGAAGAAGTGACGGGAATAAAATTTGGTGAAGATTACCTGTGGCATATCAAACATCCGGAGGCAAGCGACTGGTTTCCCAGTTCAGAAAAGCCTGCTATCGCTTTGTGCGTTTTCAAAGATTATTATCCCGATAACCAGGTGAGTTTTGCAGCCGATTTGCAACATGCGCTTCACTTTGAAGGGCGCGACCTTGCTGACGATGAAGCATATCGTTTGTTGTTGGATAAGTACAATATTCCTCCAGAAGAATTTTACGAAAAATTATATGAGTAGGAATATAAAGAGCAGGCGTATTATGAATTTGAGGTTTGCCGCCATTTGAACGTAACCGGCTTCCCTGCTGTGTTTATTCAATTAAGCGATACCAAATTTTATAAAGTTGCGGAAGGATATACGGATTATGAGACGCTGAATGAAAGGATCCAAAATGTATTGAAGGAAAAGGTGTAAATTAAATCACTGTGTACTTTGAATTTGTTTCTTTTTCGGGCCTCGTTTTATTTGTTGTATCAATTTGATTAAACCAAAAATAATTCCACCCAATCCTATAAAAAAAACAATAAACGCTAATGCTTCTGAACCTGAGCAGGAAATACTGCAGGCAAGCCCACCCAACACTACAGTTAATCCGCAGGCGAAAAGAATGGCAAGAAGAATTCCAATTGTTTTTTGTGTTTTGGAAGCGTCTTTATATTTTTTTCGTAAGTCTTTTATAAATTTTTTAAAATTCTTTCGTGTTTCCTTTTTCTGTGAAACAAATGTTCCATAGCTATTTTTTCCAATTAATGAACTTGCATAAACCGGATTCAATTTATTTTCAAACTGACTGTTATTAAGTGAGTTTCCGGTATATATAACAAGGAGAAAAGTCATAAAAATTAAAAGACAATCTGCGCGTTTTTGTTTTGTATAAAAGTTGGTATATTTTGATTTATTCTTTTTTGAAGGATAAATTATGAGCCCCGCAAAAACAACGACAATGCACATTAAATAAAAGGAAAAAGGCAAGATTATTTCCATGGAATGAAGAATATCGCCGGTGCAAATTCCAATAACATTTAGTAGAAAATAAATAACAACAATGCTGAGTCGTGCAGATGTTTTGTGTTGATGAGCCCAAATGGAAATTGACTTCATACATCTAGATTTACTAATTTAAATGTACAATTAAATTTTAAAAGAAATACGCGGAAGATAATGATAAGAAAAACGGTTATAGCGCTTCTTCCATTACTACATCCGCTTCCATGTGTTTCAAAAACCGGTACAAATCTTTCATGCTTGAAATATCCTGCACAACCAATATTCCGTTTTTGCCGACTTGTTTCAATTTGGCTTTGTTGGTCTGTGTTTGGATAAAATATAAAATCCCTTCAAATGTTTTGCTGCTGAAATAAGGAGACTCCGGATTGCCCACGAAAAAGCATTTCAGGTTTTCATTTTTCAGAATCATTTTCTCAAAGCCGAGTTCTACCGCTATTTTGCGGCATCGAACGGTTGTAAAAAGATCTTCAACCTGTGGCGGGATAGGTCCGAATCTGTCGATCATTTCTTTATGCAAATCTTCCAGTTCTTTTTCGGTTTCACAATTATCGAGTCTTGAATAAAGACTGAGTCTTTCGGTAATACTTTCAACGTATTCATCGGGAATTAAAATTTCCAGATCCGTATCAATGGTACAATCTGATACAAAATCATCCTGTTTTTGAATTTCTTCTTTAAACACTTCCCTGAATTCATTCCGCTTCAGTTCGCGAACTGCTTCATCCAGAATTTTCTGATACATTTCAAAACCAATTTCGGCAATAAAGCCACTTTGCTCACCACCAAGCATATTGCCTGCGCCCCGAATGTCCAAATCGCGCATCGCAATCTGGAAGCCGCTTCCAAGGTCGCTGTACTGCTCTAATGTAGTCAGTCTTTTTCTGCTGTCAGCTGTTAAGGTACTGATTGGAGGAGCTAATAAGTAACAAAATGCTTTTTTATTACTTCTGCCCACTCTTCCGCGAAGCTGGTGCAAATCGCTCAATCCAAAATGATGCGCATTATTTACAATGATGGTATTTACATTCGGAATATCTACGCCGCTTTCCACAATGTTTGTACAAATCAGCACATCGTACTTATGATCAATAAAATCAAGAATCGTTTCTTCAAGTTTTGCGCCTTCCAACTGGCCGTGAGCATATGCAATACTCAAATCAGGACATAA
>JBQCFI010000162.1:0-3830 GCA_051959325.1 Ginsengibacter sp.
TCCTGAAGTTCTTTGATCAGTAAAAGGACCATTTCGTGAACCATCGACATTATAATATTGGGTACCGATATCCTGGAGATTGGTGTTTTTGCTGTAGTCATAATTCACATCAGCAGTGATGTTTTTATTCGGCTTTGCAAAATTGTGTTTGAAGGATAGTTTACCATAGTAGTTATTCCAGGTAAAGTTGCCGGTGCTGTTGCTGGTGCCGGTATTGTGCGTCGTATTACCGCCCAAAGTAGTGTCCCTGATGATATTCGTAAATTCATTATTGCCAAATTTTCCCTGCCTGAGGCCACCTGATACGGTAAAAGTATTTCTATTGTCCATAAAATAGTCAAAGCCGATATTGCCGCCAGCCATGCGGCCATCAGTGGTCGGTTTGCTGGTTTGATAAAGTTCTGCTTTGGTACCGTTTACCTCATCTACGCGGTTATTTGTTTTGGAACTTATCGATTTAAAGTGAAAATAGTTTCCGCTGGCAAAGAAGTTTATTTTGCCCTGCTTGATGTTAATATTTCCACCGAGGTTTGTTCCGCCCCGGGTGTCTACCCCGGCTCTTAAATTGCCATTATAACCCGGTTTCCTGTTCTTCTTCATTACGATATTAAGAATGCCGGCCCCGCCACCCGAAGCATCAAATTTCGCAGAAGGATTGGTGATGATTTCAATGCTTTCAATTTCGTCGGCCGGTATTTCATCCAGCGTTAACGTAGTAGGACGCCCATCGATAAAAATTTGCGGGGTAGCGTTTCGCAGTGTCACGTTTCCGTCGATATCTACATTTACAGAAGGTACATTTCTCATTACGTCCACTGCGGTACCGCCGGTACTGGTAAGGCTTTTATCCACGTTAAACACTTTACGGTCAATATTCATCTGCATCATTGGCTTATTCGCCGTAACTACCACACCCTGCAGTTGTTTTTCTTCCGGTAATAGTTTGATATTGCCCAAATCCTTATCAATAGCATTCAACATCTGGCTCATATCGCCACCGTTCATTTTCAAATTAAACGAAACCTGGTCATTGTAAGGAGCATGGCTCACCGCGCTGATCAATAAATTGTAAGTGCCAAAAACAGGCAGTTTGTCAATGCTGAATTCCCCTTTTTTATCGGTAAGCATGGCGGCCACTATTTTGTTGTGACGTTGCTTGGTTACCGTATCCATTACACTTCTTGAAAGTTGTACAGAAGCCGATTCTATGGGTTTATTGGTATTCCCATCAATTACTTTTCCATAAAAATGGCCAAGGTTCATATTTCGTCCGCCTGCGGGCCGGTTGCCAGCCTGGGGATATTGCGCCAGCGCTGCAGCAGAAACGAACAAAGCTAAAAGAGTAATGTAAATTTTTGTGATCTTCATCGTGAACGGTTTAGTTTTTTTTAATCAGGCGGCAAATGTCGAATGATAATTTGACAAGAAATTTTTAATTATATATGAATGGTATTTTAAAAAGAGCAAACGGTGATTCAAATTCACATAAAAGCTGTATGAATTACGCTAACAGTTTTGCTTTTTGCAAAAGATATCACCCAATAGCTTTTGCGGTCAAAGTGCTGTAATTTTTTCTTCTTCGGATGAACCCGGCTGGGTTAAAAAAGAATGGGGATTTGTTTTTTACAAGAGAATTTTAATTAATTTTGCTTTTTTCAAAACACACGGTGGTTGTAGCTCAGTTGGTTAGAGCATCAGATTGTGATTCTGAGGGTCGTGGGTTCGAGCCCCATCATCCACCCATTTTATCTTTCCACTTCGATTTGAGAATTCAAATACTTTGAATTTTTCCGTTAATTACCTCCATCTGTTACTTTAATATTAATGCAAGGGCTGGAATGCCATACCCGGATAGGGTCGGCATATATCTAATGGCTGCCTTCGGAATACCTGGTAGTGTTCATGTGCTTTACCTGTGCGGTATTTAACGCACAGGTAAAGCACATGAAGAGGCGTAGTTATATCGCATTCAGCCGTTTAGCATAAATAAAAGGTAGCCATAAAGAAAGGAGGAACTATCGAGGGTAATGCACTGAACATGCTGCCAAGGATTGCTGCCGTACCAGTTGAATACTTTTAGATAAGCATTTAGCTTTTTGGGAAAACATCATATTATAAAGTATTATTCTTATGAAGGTTTATGCCGGTAGTTTCAACCTGTTTATCAATTATTTTTTCTCTTCTTCAAAAAATTGTTGCACGGTGCCTAATCTTGCATGTTCCTGCAATTCATCTATAATTTTGGATGCTTTCTTTCCCTGGCGGTTTATTATTTCAAGGTTGCTGATCAGATCCCCGGCTGATTCTTTTTTTTCTTCTTCACTATCTGAAGACATCATTTCCCCCACAATATCTTTAGACACCTCTGAAAAGTTATTTACAAAATTCAGCGGGTTTTGTATTTCATGGGCCATCCGTTTTGCCATCACGCCAAAGGCGGCCATCTTTTCTGACTGCACCAATTGCTCTTGCGTATTTTTTAAATTTTCATATGCCGTTGACAGTTCTTTGTTGGCTTTCTGTTTGTAACGGTAACGATTGATCAATGCAATTAAAAGCAATAGTAATACCACAGCACCGGCGATAAAAGAGTTGCGGATGTTGCGTTGTTTGATGTCTTTCTTTTCCTGTGCGGCTTTGGCGGTTGCTTCTTTTTTATCAAACTCATATTGCATAGCCCTTTCGGTAAGTTTTTTGTTCTTTTCAATATTGAAAACAGAATCTTTGAAGAGCGTATAATTCTTATAACTTACCAAAGCATTCTTATGTTCGCCAAGTAGTCTTTGTATTTCACTCAGCCGGTAATAGTTCGCAAATAGATTATTCAAATCGCCGATTTCTTTACTTATGGTGATGGCGCTGTCGGTATAAACTTTTGCTTTTTGCAAAGTAATGCGGCTATGATTGCCGGTAATGGTATCCTGTGCCATTTCTAAATAGGTGTTTCCAATGTTGCCAAGATTCATAGCGATCGCAATTTTCAGTCCCAGTTCTTTACTTATTTGTAAAGCGGGGAAATAATATTCAAGTGTTTTCTTATAATTCTTTTGTTGGCTGTAAACGATTCCGATATTGCCGAGATTTCTCGCGATTCCATTTTTATCTCCAAGTTCTTCATACAACTGCAGCGACTTAAAGTAATATTCCAGGGCTTTCTGATCATCAGACAAATTCCGGTACAGTTCGCCAATGTCGCCAAGGTTTGCGGCTATGCCACTTTTATTTCCTGATGCCTCATCAATTTTATTTGCTTTGGTGATGTATTCAAGCGCTTTTTGATAATCCTGCTGGCTGTTGTAAACAATTCCAATGTTACACAGAGTGGCAGCTATGTCGGCTTTGTTGCCTATCTCTTCATTGATCTTCAGCGCATCAAAATAATATTTTAAAGCTTCCGGGTAATTGGATTGATACCAATAAACCACTCCAATATCCCCTAGTATCCTTGCGGTACCTGTTTTATCGCCGATCTCCTGAAAGTGCTCCAATGCCTCTGAGGCATATTTCAATGCCATTGGGTAATCAGATTTTCCATATCCGTAATTGCCTGCTATGGTTCTGCCGGCATTGGCCATTCCCTGCTCCCAGTTCAATTTTTCAGCAAGGGCTAAACCCTGTTTCCCAAACTTTAAGCCTTCATCCGGATTGATGGAATAATACGTGTGGCTCAGGTCAATCAGCAACTTCACTTTATTGGTGTCTTCCTTCGTTTTGGGCAATTGAGCAAGCAAAGAATCAATACGGTCTTGCCCCTGGAGTTGGCCTTGGGATTGCTTCACTATAAAGGAAGTAATCATGAAAAACAGGATATATGTTTTCATTTTTCAAAG
>JBQCFI010000163.1:0-2563 GCA_051959325.1 Ginsengibacter sp.
AATTTATAAAGAAAAACTGACCTGCTTTTCCTGAAAACCACTTGCCAATATGGAATTATCTCAAATTATCAAAAATAAAATCCGGCAACAAGGGCCAATCTCTTTTCATGATTTTATGGAAATGGCACTGTATTATCCTTCGCTTGGATATTATAATTCGGACAGAAATAAGATTGGCAAAGAAGGAGATTTTTATACGAGCCCGGTTTTGAGTTCTTTATTTGGAGAAATGATTGGAAAACAGATAGAAGAAATGTGGTTTTTGCTGGATAAAAAGCCTTTTACAATTGTAGAATATGGCGCAGGCACCGGTGCTCTTGCAAATGATATACTTCATTATCTTAAAAATAATACCGCTATATATAATGAAGTCAATTATTGCATTATTGAGAAAGGCGAAAAGATGCGCCGCCTTCAAAAAGAATTACTGAACGAAAAAGTAAGTTGGTATGAATCGATAAATGAAATTTCAGGGATCAATGGTTGTATATTGTCCAACGAACTGCTGGATAATTTTCCGGTGCATAAAGTGGTCATGAAAGACGAATTAATGGAAGTTTTTGTGGCTTATAAAAATGAGTTTCAAGAAATTTTGAAGCCAGCAGATGAAGATTTGAAAAATTACTTTTCTGAACTTGATGTGCTTTTGCCCAAAGGTTACATCACTGAAATAAACCTGGATGCGATTAAATGGATAAAAGATATTTCAGAAAATTTAAAATCCGGCTTTGTGCTTACCATAGATTATGGTTTTTCTTCTGCCGATTTATATTCTGATAAAAGAAATGCGGGTACGCTTCTTTCATATAACAGGCATGAAATTAATGATTCTCCTTACCAGAATATAGGCGGACAGGATATTACAGCTCATGTAAACTTTTCGGCGTTAGCGCATTGGGGGGAAAAATACGGATTGAAATGTTGTGGTTTTACTTCACAATCCAATTTTCTGCGTTCATTGGGTTTGATGAATTATTTAAGAAAATTAGAAATGGAAAATAAAGATCCAGATAATAAAGATCATATTTTCCAAATCAACAAATTGCTGGTGGATATGGGAAGTAAATTTAAGGTTCTGCTGCAACAAAAAGGAGGGGAATGCACTATGCTTACAGGAATGCAGTTTGCAAATCCATTTCCGGTTTAAACCTATAAGGTTTCCAAAATCTTACAGCTTTTTAAAAATCCGAAGGAAATGTTTCCGGAACTTTTCTTCTGTCAGGATGCAATGGCAAAGGATGCAGCGCTTTTGTCTGATCTATAAAAACGAATGCATCATATCGCTCCGGTAACAAGGACGGAACATAATTTCCATATTTTTCCATCGCCGGATCGTAAACAACGCCAATGGCGCGATGCGGAATTTTATCAAAATAGGCCTCATCGATATCCTGGCTAAAAAGCAGATACCGGTTCTTGTTACTTTCCTCGTGCAATCTTCTTTCAATACTTCCCGGACGAGCCTGTGGCACATCCATCACTTCCATCGGAGCGCCCCATTCTTCACCGGCGATTACTGTGCCTTCAAAGCTGGCAAACCCGCACAGGTAAACATTTTCTTCTCCATATTGTTCACGGGCCAATTCACCAATATTTACCATTCCGGCGCGGCTCATATCCGTTGCTCTCGCATCGCCAATGTGTGTATTATGTTCCCACACAATTCCTTTCGCTTTGGTTCCATGAAACTTCATCAACCGGTCTAAAGTTTCCATCATGTGCCGATCACGCACGTTCCAGCTTTCATTATCAAAACCAATCATCGTGCGGTAATATTTTTCGGCGTTAACCGCAATCAATGCATTTTGTTCGGTATTAAATCCGGCTTCACGATCACCATCTAAAAACTGTGCTTTTAAGCGGATTTCTCTTAGCAAGGCCAAAACTTCATCGCGGCAGCCGGCGTCATTTAAAGTATAACGGGCATAATGCTGCTCATTTTCATTAAATGGTTCAAAACAATGAATCGCTTTTCTTACAGATTTTGCTGCTTGCGGATCTTCCGTTTCCAAATAACTCATCATCGCTTTCATTGAATCCCAAAGACTGTAAACATCAAGACCATAAAAGCCTGCTTTTTTATCGGCGGATAAATTTTTATTAAACTCACGCATCCATTCTGCAAGGCCGGCGACTTCCCAGTTTCCCCACATCCACGTGGGCCAGCGGTCAAAATTTTTCAAAACATCTTCTATGTCTTCGCCTGCATCTTTATATCCTTTTACATAACGATTGATCTTGTAACAATCGGGCCAGTCACCTTCAACCGCAATGAAATTAAATCCTTTTTCTTCTATTAATCTTTTGGAAATCTGGGCGCGCCACGTATAAAATTCATGTGTTCCATGCGATGCTTCACCCAGCATAACCACAGCTCTGTTGCCAATGTCTTCAAGCAACGGGCCTAAATCTTTTGAATTATACAGCAAGTTCATGACAGTTTTATTTTTTCTTAAAAAGCCACAATTAACTTGCCAAACGGAACCGCGTAAAGCGCGTTGAGCTTCACATAAAAAATATGAATCTGCAATATTTATTTGTTCGCTGTATTCAACCTTCAACG
>JBQCFI010000164.1:0-5045 GCA_051959325.1 Ginsengibacter sp.
TAAGAAGATTGGAGAACATCGTATTTCGGCAATGGTTTCAGCAGAAAAATCTACCAATAGTTCCGAAGACAGGTATCAGATTTATGACAATCCTACTGCTGGTATCTATAATGGTACTTCAGTGTCTGCAGGAACATTAAATACTGGTAATACGATAACTTATCGTTACGCAGGAGGAACTTTATCATATCTGGGTCGTTTAAACTACAGTTTTAAAGATAGATACTTGCTACAATTTGTGTTCCGTTCAGATGCATCGACTGTTTTTGCTCCTGAAAACTATTGGGGCTTCTTTCCGGCAGTTTCTGCAGGTTGGATAATGTCAGACGAAAAGTTTTTTCAGGATAATATTTCCTGGATAAATTTCTTCAAAATCCGGGCAGATATCGGCGTTACCGGTAATAATAATATAAAACCGTGGAAATGGGAGCAACTATACACGGCAGCAACTGATAAAGGTTTTGGTTTTGGTAACAATGGAGGTCTTTATGTTACAGGTTTAACCCCAGGTGTTACACCAAATAGAAATGTACAATGGGATCGTACTCTGCAAAGAAACTTTGGGTTGGATATGTCCTTCCTCGACAGTCGCCTGACTGCTACAGTGGACCAGTACTTTAATTCAACAACTAACATGTTGACTGATATGTCTGGTGCTCTAAATACGCCAATCTCTGTTGGGGGTGCGTTTGCTGAGCAAAACTATGCCGCTGTTAATTCCTGGGGAACTGAGGTTTCAGTTAATTGGAAAGATCATGTGGGAGACTTTACGTATTCGATAGGTATTAATACCGGGTCTGGTAATTATAAAACGGAAAAATATTTTGATCAGCCATTTAATTACCCTTCGATTACAACAACCAGAAGAGCAGTAGGAAACTATGGCATTACTCCAGTTTGGGGATTCCAAACCTGGAAAGAAACTTCCGGTCATGACGGAATATTACGCACCGATGATGACATTAATAATTATTGGAATTATTTAACACAAAATGCAAATAATTCTGGTGTAGCAGATGCTGCTCCAAATTTTCTGGGAATCACCTCTGAATCGGGTCTAAAGAAAGGTATGCTTGTTTACAAAGATGTAGCAGGACCGCTGGATGCAAACGGGAAAGCAATTGCTGGTCCGGATGGTAAAATAGTGGCGGATGAAGACTATGTGAAATTAAAAAAATCAAATAGAAGTTATGGTTTCACAACTAATTTAAACCTGGAATGGAAAGGAATCTCATTGACTGCTCAAATTTCTGCCTCATGGGGTGGTACTAATTATTTAGATTATATAAAACAAGGTACATCCAGCACAAATGCTATGTGGTCTCAGCCTATATACCTGGTTGACATGTATGATTCGACAACCAATCCAAATGGAAAATATCCGAATATATATTATTATGATGCATTTGGGGGCACAAAGTCAGACTTTTTCATGTTACCAACATTTAGAATGTTTGTTCGGAGTTTGACAGTTGGCTACTCTTTGCCATCATCTTTAGTTTCGAAGGCGAAAATCCAAAGCGTCCGGCTTTTCCTTTCCGGATATAATCTTTGGGATTTCTATAATCCATATCCGGATAAGTATCGAAACATGTATGATGTTCCGGACGTTGGTTACCCAACACTGCGAACCTGGGCTTTGGGAATTAATGTAGGCTTTTAAAACATATTTAAAACTTTTGATTATTCAAACTTTATTATGAAAAATAGAATATTGTATTTGCTCGTTTCGCTAACCTTGTTAGCTTCAGCCGGCTGTAGTAAAAAGTTTTTGGAAGACACCCAGCCATATAATCAGTATGGTGAAGACCAGGCATTCTCTAATGAGACATTAGCCGGATGGTATATTGACAGGGTGTATAATTATTTTTTTGTGAGTTATAACAACCCGTTAGAACAAGTAGTTGGATTATATAATACTAACAGGTCAATGATGACGGAAGAAATAGGAGGTACTGTAATTAACTATACTAATCCGTTGCTAACCTTACAAACAGCGGCCGACGCTGATACCTACTACGGTACAACTTCATCGAGTGTTAGCAATAATCCATACACGCGCATTCGTTTTTGTAATGATATCATAGAAAAAATGGATCAACCTATAGCTAAAAATTTATCAGAGTCTTTCCGACAGACTGCCAAAGGTCAAATGTACTTTTTGAGGGCCTGGCAATATTTTGATCTCGTTAGGGTATACGGAGGTGTTCCTTTAGTTTTAACAGTACAAAATAGTAGCACAACGGATAAGTCCATACAAATACCCCGCTCCAAATCATCTGATTGCTTTGCTCAAATAGTTAAAGATTTAGATTCCGCAGCGGCCTTACTTCCCATGACCTGGACTTCTCCGGGCTCAAATTACGGTAGGCTTACAGCTGCCGGTGCTTTGGCTATGAAAAGCCGCGTACTTCTTACAGCAGCAAGCCCGTTATATAATACTGATTGGGATAACACTGCCAGTCCAAAGTGGCAGGCTGCTTTACAAGCGAGCCTGGATGCAGAAAACAAATTAACAGCCGCTGGGTATGGCTTATACGGTTCGAACGCGAAAGATTGGTCTGCTATGACCTATAAGGGCAATAATAAAGAAGCTTTAATTGTATTCCAATTTAGCACAACTACTACTTCTTCTGCCGGCTACAACAATAGCTGGGAAAATTCTCTTCGACCACCTGATTATGGTGGTAATGGGAATGGCATTTCAGCAACAAAAGAAATGCTTGATTTATTTCCACTGGCAAATGGGGAACGGCCAACCGTAGCAAATGGATATGTAGATACATTTTTCTTCGAAAATAGAGATCCCCGATTCTATAGAACGTTTGAATTCTCAGGAGAAAAATGGGGTATCAAAGGTAATCCCAATAAGACCACATGGTTTTACCGGTGGAAGCCAAGCGCTACAGGTTCTGCAAAATACTATGGTAATAACCAAACCAATAGCCCGGCAATTGTTCGAAAAATGTCAGACCCTTCCGCAGACAGTACCGGTTACGCATTCTCAAAGACTAATATTTTTGAATACCGCTATGCGGAGCTATTATTAAACATCGCAGAATGCTACGCGGCAACAGGAGATATTAATGATGCGGTAACTTATTTAGGTAAAATACGCGCCAGAGTCGGCATACCTTCCGATAATAATTATGGGATTGGAACACCAGCTACTAAATATGAAGCTATAAATGATTGTTTGTATGAACGTCGTGTAGAATTGGCTTATGAAGGGAAGCGTTTTTGGGATGTGCAACGTTGGATGCTGTATGATAACACTGAAAAAAGTGGCAATACTGTACAAAAATTGGGACTTACACCAATCAATGGCACTTCACGCAATGGCTACTATTGGCAGGCGAAAGACTACACCAGTACAGATCCATTAACTCCGGAGGACAGAAATATCCTTATTGATCCTGATGCATCTGATTTCAATGAACAGATTGACTCTTTAAAGGAATTGTATAGAAATAAATTTGTTATGACTCCATTGGATAAACCGTGGGATCAGGTCAACAATACCGCAGTTAGTATTTTGTTCCGTCCTAATTATTATTTATCCGGCCTTGGAACTTCTGTTCTCAGCAGTAACCCCTGGTTACTTCAAACAGTAGGTTGGTTAGGTTATTCAGGTGAGTCTGGTACTTTTGATTATCAACAATAAAAGATATAAAAATAACGAAGAAATATAAGAACATTCGCCAGGCTCGTTCCGAAAGACTGTATAGCCATAATATAAAACAGAGCTTAGAACACACATTCTTTTCTCTTCTGAATGGAGAACGTTCAATTGCTTGGCTCTGCCCGGAGGACGTCCTTTATTCGACTAATTGTTTTCATGTTGAATTTTGAAATGATAAAATGACACTGTTTTAATCCCGAATATATTTTAAATATAACCAGACATTAAAAATTAAAAGATGAAGAAAAAATTAATCCGGTACCTGTTCTTATTTATAATAACTGGTTTTGTTCAAAATGCGTTTGCTCAATATCCACATGAATCGAAAGAAGAACAGGATGCTGCTGCTGCCATGATGAAGGAAGCATACCGAAAATCCGATTCTGCATGGGCAATAGCGTATCCAATAGTTGAGCGTGATGCAAGAAATGGTAAACCATATATTCCCTGGGCAGCGCGACCGACCGATCTACCTCAGGCATCTATCCCCGCGTTTCCCGGAGCAGAAGGAGGCGGTAAATATAGTTTCGGAGGACGCGGTGGCAAAGTGCTGGTAGTTACAAGTCTTGCAGATAGTGGCCCGGGAAGTTTGCGTTGGGCCTGCGAGCAGGGTGGCGCACGGATAATCGTCTTCAATGTAGCCGGTATTATTCGCATCAAAACTCCCATAATCGTAAGAGCGCCGTATATTTCAATTGAGGGACAAACAGCACCAGGTGACGGCGTGTGTGTTGCAGGCGAATCTTTTTGGATCAATACACATGATGTGGTGATAAGATTTATGCGTTTCCGCCGTGGAGAAACAAACGTGGCACGCCGGGATGATGCGCTTGGTGGCAATCCTGTCGGTAATATAATTATTGACCATTGTTCCGCAAGCTGGGGGCTGGATGAAAATATGTCAATCTACAGGCACATGTTCAATCCTGAAGATGGTTCAAAAGATGAAAAGCATGGCACTGTAAACGTCACTATTCAAAATTGCATTTCTGCGGAAGCGCTTGATACCTGGAACCATGCTTTTGGAAGTACCATGGGAGGCGAAAATTGTATGTTGACGCGCAATCTTTGGGCGGATAATACAGCCAGAAATCCATCCATCGGCTGGAATGGTATTTTCAATTTTGTAAATAATGTAATCTTCAACTGGGGGCATCGGTCTGTAGATGGAGGCGATTACACAGCATTATACAACATTATCAATAATTATTACAAACCAGGCCCCGTAACTGATACCAAATCCCAGGTTGGATACCGGATCCTTAAACCTGAATCCGGCAGAAGTAAATTACCTGATGTTGTTTTTGGAAGGGCTTACGTGCATGGAAACATCATGGTTGGAAATGCAAAGGTTACCAAAGAT
>JBQCFI010000165.1:0-5487 GCA_051959325.1 Ginsengibacter sp.
AATTGTTTGTGGCGCTGTTGTAATTTGTACACTAGGGTTGTTCTTGTCAGGCACTGTCCAATATGTTACAGCTACAGTAACTGAAGATTGTGGAGGCAAGCCAGTCGCTGTAAATGCAATATTCGCATCAGTAAATGTGCACTCCGCATGCCTACCTGAGCTTACTCCATCTGCGGTGAGCAACAATGTTGCTCCTAATTCATCTTCATCAAGTGGAACAATCCATTGTGAAGTGACGTTTCCATTCGCATCCGCTACAGCAGTAAAAGGCGCATGTGCGCCACTTGTTGCATTATCTCCGGTTTCGCCTTCGTGCAATACCTGGAGCGTTACGGTTTCTCCCGGTTGCCATCCGGTTCCGGTGATGATCACTGTGCTTCCCGGGGGATAATCCAGCTGATCAGTTTTGATGGTTGCAGTTTGCGAAAATCCGGTTAGATTAGCAAGTGTAACAGCGAGAAAAGTAAGCAAAAGTGAGCGTAAGAATAATCTCATAAACTAGAGTTTGAAATAATTATTAATTAATTTGGATCAATTAAGATATTGGTTCAAAATAGTTTATGACAAACACAGTTCATCTGTTCATAGGTAATGGAGTGATTTGTAAATTATTGGAATTCTTTGTTAGCTCGAGGGGTAATAAAAAGTAAAAATAGTCGTTTTTTTCAAACAGCCAAATTTTTTGTTTAACTTTTTTTAAGGGCTTAGTCACTATAACTAAACAGGGAATAAAACAGTTTATAACATTCAATATTTGATTGTGTTTGCCGGAATTCAGTCCCTTTGAAATTTAACCGCTGCTATAACTTATGCCGCTCTTTTCAGATGTTTAATACCTCAATTTCTCCAGTCCCGCTGCCGGCATCCATCCATAATGGGGCTCAAAATAATTCCATAATAACCGGGAAACATTTCGTGCCAATTGCCATGCCTCATTATCCGGTTTCCAGCTTTTGTCTGTATTGTTTTTTGTAGCAATATAAAATACATAATCTCCATGCGGTGCGTTTACCAAAACTGCCTCCGAGCGCGATGCATCCACCATTCCTTGTTTTGATGCAGCCTGCACATAGGGAGGAATTTGAGACAGCGCGTATTCATCCCAGAAAACATGAGTAAGATTCCGGTACATTTGTTGGCTTGCTGCTTCGCTTACCGTTTTTCCTTCCCGAATCATTACCATCAAATTAGCCATTTCACGCGGCGTGGTTTGTCCCCAGCCAAACTCCTTACTTTCTTTTTCACGTCCCGCTGTACGAGAGTTCAGTCGCGTAAATTGAAAACCGTTTTGCTCCAGCCAGGAATTGATTGCAATTCCACCTCCTGCCAATTTTTCGCACCACACAGCGGCTGTATTATCACTATGCGAAATCATTAAAGTAATGGCCACATTCAGGTCAATTTTGGTGCTGTCTTTAAAATACTGCATTAGCCCGGAGCCTCCGCGCGCCGCACTATCACGATACAACATCGATTGGTGATAAGTAAAAGCACCTTTATTTATTTTATCAAAAATACCTACCAGAATCGGTACTTTGATAATACTCGCTGTTGGGAAAATTGTATCGGCATTAATAGCCACTTCTTTCCCTGTTTTCAAATTACGAACATATATACCTGCTGTTCCGTGAAAGGAATCTAAAAGAGCTTTTAATTCTTTTTCCAGTTTTTTATCGGTTTTATATTGTGAAAATGCGGTTTGAGAAATAAAAGAAATGAAAGACAAAATAATAAGCGGAAGAATTTTTCTCATTGAAACTTTATTTTGAAACGTGCGTAATAATGAATCCTACAAAACAAATACATTTTAAAAACATTGATCTTAATTTTTTCTAAAAAACTTTCACATTCTAAAAGGAAGCACGGAAATACCCTTCTCATCAGTTTTTCCAAACAAACAATATTTTAAAAAATGACTTTAAAATGACTTATCTTTCATTTTTAATTCATAAACAAAAAACTTATCGTTATGCCAAAGTATGTTATCGAAAGAGAAATTCCGGGTGCTGGAAAGCTGACAGCCGGACAACTGAAAGGTATTTCAGAAACCTCGTGTAGTGTATTAAGAACTATGGGCCCGGAAATTCAATGGGTTCACAGTTATGTCACGGGAGACAAAATATATTGTGTGTATATCGCGCCAAACCAGGAAATGATCCGTGAGCATGCGCAACAGGGCGGATTTCCTGCCAACTCAATAGTGGAGATCTCAACAATTATTGATCCTACAAGTGCAGAATGATCAAGTGATTGTTTCCTTCATTGTTTGGAACTGAATATTTAAATAGAAATAAAAAAAGATACCTTGCATTCAGGTATCTTTTTTGTTTATAATTAGACCCATTTCAGTGAAGAGAATTTTTGCGCGACAAGTAAATGGCAATTCATTGAATTACCCATCTTTAAAAATATGTTACTCATCTATTTACCAAAAAATTCTGCAAGATGTCAGTATGTTTTTGATATGATCTTTCAAAACCAATTGGCAATTGAGTATCGTGTAACTAATGATCTAACTGAATTTAAAAACCATTCAAAAGAAAAAATAAATTACTCTCATTCAAAAATAAATAACGAATTTTTTATTAAGTGTTCTTCTTTTTTATTTGAAACAGACATACGAAAACAGGAGATAAAAGTGCTTCAAAAAAATGGAACACGTGTTTTGTTTCCAACTGAGAACGATGATTCAGGTTTTGACATTTTTTCTGCGGTATTTTATTTGATCAGCCGTTACGAAGAGTATTTGCCTTTTACCGCGGATCAGTTTGGAAGGTTTAAAGCGCAGGAATCACTGGCTTTTAAAAATAATTTTTTGCATTTGCCCATTGTAGATATATGGATTGATAATTTTAGAATTGTCTTGCAAAATAAATTTCCTTCTTTGCAAATAAAATCCCCTTCTTTTGATGCGATCCTAACTTATGATATTGATGTGGCTTATAAATATCGTGGGAGGGATTTTTTAAGAAGTACCGGTTCCGCATTAAAGGATCTACTTTCTTTAAAATTAAAAAATATTGCTGAGAGAATAAGTGTGCTTCGCAAAGACAAAAACGATCCATGGGATGTTTATAGTTACCTCACCAAAACGATCATAACAAATAACCTTAATTCTATTTTCTTTTTTTTATTATCGGATAAATCAAAGCACGACCGCAATTTGAATTATCAAAAAACCGAGATGAAAAAGCTGGTGGCGGATATCGCAAAATTTACTGAAATCGGCACTCATCCTTCCTTCCATTCGGCTACTTTTCCTGAAAAAATTTTAATTGAAAAAGAACGACTGCAAAAATTATCCGGAAAAAAGATAACCAAAAGCAGGCAGCATTATTTAAAATTCATTTTGCCTGACACGTACAATTCTCTTTTAACAGCCGGCATTACAGAAGATTATTCAATGGGATTTTCACAAATGCCAGGATTTCGAGCGGGAAGTTGTAAGCCATTTTATTTTTATGATTTAAAACACGAAAAAGCTACAGAATTAAAACTTTTTCCCCTCACTTTTATGGAATCAACGCTAAATATTTCCTCGGATCCTGACAAAGCTTTTCAAAAAATGATCTTGCTTTTAGAAGAAGTAAAAAAAGTGAATGGAACTTTTATAAGCCTTTGGCACAATCATACGATAAGTGAAACAAATGAATACAACGAGTGGAGAAATGTGCATGAAAAAATGATTCAAAAACTTATTGAGTTTCTAAGCTAAATGCTCCATAAAGTCAATCAATATTTTTTCTTCATTTTCCCATTTTAAGTTTTTAGAAGCCGTAACAGTATTGAGTTTCCATATATCATATCTCTCCTTATCTTCTGAAATTTCCAACACTTTTGTTGCCATTTCTTCCGGATTCAAATTTTGTACAAAAGTTCCGATATTGAATTGTGTAATAATTGATTTTATTTCTACAGCTTCTGTCGATAAAACAGGGATGCCTGCATGAACATAATCGAAAAACTTATTTGGAAGCGAGAATAAATGTTCATCAGCAACATCAATTTTTTCAAATATTAATCCAAGGAAACCTTGCATGGTTATCTGCATCATTTCGGAATAAGGCAATGGATCAATAAATGTAACTTTTGATTGCAACTTCAAATCACTAACGATCATTTTGACCTTGTTTAAAATCGTTCCATTCCCTATGAAATATAAATGAAACTGACCTGGTAAAAATTGCATCATAAGCACTGCTTCTTCCGCTCCGCGGTTTTCATTTATGCCCATTCCCTGGATGATCAGATTCTTTTTTTCAGCAGGCAAAAGAGTCCCATTAGCTACTTGATTTTTGTCAAATAAATGGGGCACGTTTCTGATTACTGTTACCGGCACTTTGTATTTATGCTCATAAATATTTTTTATCGAATTATTGACAGTAATTACATTTGTTAATCGCGGAAATATTTGTTGCTCCAACAATTCCCAAATCTTTTTTGACGATTTTTTATAAACACTTTCTGTAAAATATTCGTGGCTGTCATAAATTAATTTTGATTTCTTTAATTTTGAAATAACAAAATTAGGAAGCAAAGTATCCAAATCATTTGACCATAAAATATCGGCTTTCACAAAAAGCAAATACACAAATAACTGTACATTAAAAACAAGATACATCCATGGACCTTTTGCAAACAGGTTTTGAAACCGAATGGTTTTGTAAGGCAAATCTTTTAAAATAAAATTCCTGTGGCTTTTTCTCCCGATCAATAAAACCTGGAAACCCATTTTATGAAGCGTATTGCATTCCTTTTGCACACGCTGGTCGGTAACCAAATCGCTGATAACGGAAACAATAATTTTTTTAGGCAAAAATTGACTGATTTTATTTGCAAATATTAAACAAATAAACTGAGTTTTGTAATGAACAAAAGGATCGGTTTTTACAAAATTAGCAACTTTAAAAAAGCAGCAAACAAACAAAACGTCACAATTCCCATTCTTATAACTTAAACCATAATTTAATAACCTAACCATTCAATCATTAACCCATCGCATCTTCATATCGTTTGTCTTGATGTACCTTATCCACCTGATTATGGAGGCGTGTTTGATTTGTTTTATAAAATAAAAACGTTGTATCAACTGGGTGTAAAAATTCATTTGCATTGCTTTGAATATGGACGTGGGGAACAAGCGGAATTAAATCAATATTGTGAAGAAGTTCATTATTATGAAAGAGAAAAACTGGTTCAGGGACTTCCTTTGCGTCTCCCATATATCGTTAGTTCACGAATAAATCCGGCGCTGATAAAAAATCTTTTAAAGGATAATTATCCTGTATTATTAGAAGGAATTCATTGTACTTATTATTTGTATCATGGCGAATTAAACCAGCGCAAAGTATTGGTACGACTGCATAATGTAGAATTTGAATATTATAAACAACTCGCCAGATGGACAAATAATTTTTATAAAAAAATTTATTACACATTAGAAAGCAGGTTATTAAAAAAATATGAAAACAGTATTGCAAAAAAAGG
>JBQCFI010000166.1:0-2323 GCA_051959325.1 Ginsengibacter sp.
ACGGCTTTTAGTTTAAGCGGAACAGGAACCAAACATATTCCGATTTCAAGGCCTCAGATCATTTCGTGGAATAAGAACAATCGCCAGAAAGCGGCCATTATTTTTCGGGATGAAGAACGTGGTAATAAAGTGTCCGCAGCCATTTGTAACGACCTTGGCAAAATGAAGTGGAATGTTCTTGATCTTTCATCTGAAGATGAAGGTGCGTGGGAGCCTTCTTATGATACAGAATTGTGGAAGAAAAAGCATCTCCTGCATCTTTTTGTTCAAAAAGTAATCCAGGTGGATGCCGAAGGAAAAGGCAGTATTGGACCTCAAATGGTAAAAGTTATTGAATGGAAACCATAAAAAGTATAAGTATGAAAAGCTTCGTCGTTGCAATTTTATTTCTTTTTTCATCCGCTGTTTTTACAACTTGTATTGCGCAAAAAGGTAAAACTTCTTTTAAAAATTTAAACGCCACCATTACGCACAATTTCAGGGAAGCGGATTCACAGTATAAAATGATGATGAAGGAAGTACCTCCCGGCAGGTTTCCAAAAACATTTGAACACGACAGCCTTGAAACAAGTGGCCCTGGTTGGTGGTGCAGTGGTTTTTATCCGGGAAGCCTTCTCTACATTTTTGAAGCGACGAAAGACAGTTCATTATACTACGAAGCGCTTCGTAAGTTGAATGACTTGAAACAGGAACAATTCAACAAAACCACGCATGATCTTGGATTTATGATGTATTGCAGCTTTGGAAATGCTTATAAAATAGATTCAAACCAGCAATATAAAAGCATATTAATTAACAGTGCAAAATCACTGGCAAGCCGCTTCAATCCTACGGTTGGTTGTATAAAGTCGTGGGATTCCAAACCAGGAGATTTTCTCGTCATCATCGACAATATGATGAACCTTGAATTATTATTTTGGGCAACACGGGCTACCGGAGATTCTTCATTCTATAAAATTGCAGTGACTCATGCCAATACTACGATGAAAAATCATTTCCGTCCGGATTACAGTTCTTATCATGTTGTAAATTATAATCCCGTAACCGGCGCGGTACAACAAAAAAGAACTGCACAAGGCGCGGCTGATAGTTCTGCGTGGGCAAGAGGGCAGGCGTGGGGATTGTATGGATTTACAGTGATGTACCGCGAAACAAAAGATAAAAAGTACCTGCATCAGGCAAATCATATTGCAGATTTTATTTTAAATAACCCGAACCTTCCGGCAGATAAAATTCCTTATTGGGATTTTGATGCGCCGAATATTCCGAATGCATTAAGAGATGCCTCGGCAGCCGCAATTATTGCTTCTGCTTTGTTAGAGTTAAGCGGGTATAGCAAAGCAAAGTCGCAGAATTATATCAAAGTGGCCTCAGCCATCATACAGAATTTGTCCTCGCCCAAATACCTGGCGCCCGTCGGTACTAATGGTGGATTTGTACTGAAACATTCAGTGGGAAGTTTACCGGGACATAGTGAAGTGGACGTGCCGCTTACCTATGCCGACTATTATTTCTTTGAAGCAATGAAACGATACCGGAAACTCGCGGAAAATAAAAAACTTAATCTAAATTAACCTGTGCAATGAAAAAGGAATTTCTAAAAAATAACCCGGAACCATGTTCTTCTCATTCCACCTTTTTTAAGCTCAAAAGAATGCGTATTTTTTTACCGGTTTTATTAACAGGCTCACTTCTTTTTATTTCCTTTATTTCTCCGAAAATTAATGCCGGTTCATTCGCTGAAAATCACAACTATCACATTGGCAACGATTCTGTAAAGCATTACAGTTCTTTCAAGCCTGGTGAAGAATGGTATGATACAGACGGAAAAATTATCAATGCTCACGGAGGTGGCATGCTCTACTATGATAAAACCTATTATTGGTTTGGAGAAACAAGAGGAAAATCGGCATCGCAGGGAGTAAGTGTATATTCTTCTAAAGATCTATACAATTGGAAAAATGAAGGATTGGCGCTGGCACATGACGCCGATTCTTCCAGCGATATCACAGCAGGTTCTATAATCGAAAGGCCTAAGGTGATTTATAATAAAAATACAAAGCAATTTGTAATGTGGTTTCATCTTGAATTAAAAAGCAAAGGATATAGTGCAGCCCGCGCTGGCGTGGCGGTGAGTAAAACGCCGGCCGGCCCTTATAAATTTCTGAAAAGCTTTCGGCCCAATGGCAATATGGCAAGAGACATGACCTTATACGTTGACGATAAAGGGAATGCTTACCAGGTCTATTCTTCAAGGGATAATTATGACATGCGGATCGTTGAACTGACTGCTGATTATCTTTCCCCAACGAAAAAAGATTCT
>JBQCFI010000167.1:0-6678 GCA_051959325.1 Ginsengibacter sp.
GTCTTTTTTTAAATTACCTAAAAAAACATGAAGCGATTCATTTGTTTAATTTTTTCAGTTTCGAGTGGTATCCGTTTGATGATTTATGTGCGCCAACAGCGCCTCAGCTTAAAAAAGCTCCGGAAATGCTTTCCATTGCTTTGAACAATTTTAAAAATATTCTGCCTCCCGATACTCCAAAGTATCTGACTGAATATGGTTATTCGGCGTATGAAGGAAAGCATGAAGTGGAAATAGAAGGCGCGTTAATGTACGCAGATATATTGGGGAAATTTTTAGAATTGGGTGGAAGTAAAAGTTTTCTTTATGGATATGAACCGGCTATTTTGCAACAATCTTATAAATGCGCTGGTTATGGTAATAATATTTTATTTGGCCTGGGAGAAGATGGGAAAATAAAATATAAAACAGCGGCTTATTATGGAACAAAAATGATCACCCAGAACTGGCTGCAGTGTTCGGATTCTGTCTTACACATATATCCGGCTATCTGCAATAGCGACAAAAGAAAAAAAAAGCTTTTTATTACTGCATATCCTGTTCTAAACGCTGATGGCAAATGGTCGGTAATGCTTATTAATAAAGACCCGCATCGAACCTGGAATATCGATCTTGAAGTAGAAAATACAATTTCAAAGCAAATCGCTTCATTGCATTTTACCCATGTAATTCAATATTCAAAACAGCAGTATCAGTGGCTTGATAAAGGATTTAATAGTTATCCATCAAAAGTTCTTCCTCCCGTTACCAGGAAAATAACCGGATCAAAAAATATTTCCTTACCTCCTTATTCTTTAACCATCGTTTATTAAACTCATTTGAAAAAGAAAACAAGAATCCGTGTTATTTGTTTGTTTATTGAAGCGTAAGGATTGAAACCTTAAGCACAGTGAATCATTAAGTTCACGATCCTGCCGGGAGAAAGGGGGTTACCTTATATTAAGCATTTACTGTTACTTCTTTGACCCTTCCCGTTCTCTTCAATGCACCCCAGCCTTGAAGTTCGCCTTTAATGGCTTTATTAAAAGATTTGATGAGAATATAATACATCAACTGCCGATAAATTAATCTTTGAGGCAACATCCAGATTAATTTTAAATGGTTCTCTTTTTCGTAAGCAAATGCCAGTGCGGCTCCTGCAATGTCTACCAAAGTAAAAATAAAATAATAAAGGATAATATGCGGAATACTTGCAACTACAATCCCAAAAGAAGCCGCCAACAAACTAAGCACTAAAATAATATCAGCGAGTGGTGCAAGGATCGGTAAAATGATTTGAAAAATAAGAATGTTCGGCATTGCAATCATTCCGAAATTTTTATATTTTTTGTTGAAGAGCGTATCACGGTGTTTCCAGAAACATTGCATCACGCCAAAGCTCCAGCGGAATCTTTGCTTTAAAAACTGTTTAAAAGTTTCCGGTGCTTCAGTATAAGAAATGGCTGCTGTGCAATTCCTAACGATATAACCTTTTCTTAAGAGCCGCATAGTAAGATCGCAATCTTCGGCCAGCGTATCAGTGGTAAATCCGCCGGCGATCAATATGGCATCTTTCCGGAAAGCCCCGATGGCACCGGGTATTACAGTTATGCAGTTTAAAAGGTCAAATGCCCGCCGGTCAAAATTTTGTGAGGTAATATACTCAATACTTTGCCACCTTGTGATCATATTTACTTCATTTCCAACTTTCACGTTTCCCGCAACAGCCGCTACATTTTCTTCATCAAATTTTTTCATTAATAAAGAAACGGCATCTGATTTTAATTGTGTATCTGCATCGATGCAAACGACATAATCAGCATTTGCTTTTTGAATTCCAAAGTTCAATGCCGATGCTTTCCCTCCATTTATTTTTGTGTAAACAAAAACTTTTGAATTGCCTTTAAATGTTTCATTGACTTTAGAATAGGTATTGTCGCGACTACCATCATCAATAAAAATTATTTCTAATTCAGGATAATCCTGTGCCAGTAAACTGTTTACCGTTCTGATCGAATTTAACTCTTCATTATAAGCAGGAACAACAATGCTTACCAGTGGAAGTTTATTTTGCTGGCCTAAAAGGAATGTCGGAAAACCGGTTTTATTTTCACTTTTTTCTTTTCTTTTTTGAATGCTGGCCAATACAGCCATCACGATCATCCTACCAACGGACAGTAAGATGCCGATAATGAATAAAGTGAATAAAATTTGTCCGCTCCAATAGGCAGTTTCTGCAAGAAAAAAATTGAATTTCCTGGTCCATCTGTCGCGCGAATCAGCAACCCTTGGCATCACTTCATCTCTTGTTTTTCCCATCAGGTCGGCTACTGAAGTAAAAACGTAACCTCTTTTTTTGAAATAATCAATAATGCGTGGAAGCGCTTCAACAGTGGCTTGCCGGGTTTCACCACCTGCATCATGTAATAAAATAATACTTGCGTTGGTAGAAGCTTCCTGTCTTACCACTCTTTCAAAAATACTGTCTGCACTTACCCCGGGTGCCCAATCGTTTGGATCAATACTTTCATTAATTGTCAGATAATTTTCCTGCCGGCTTCGCTGTATAGGCGCCAATTCATCATAGGTTTGCGGTTCAGAGTCGGCATTGTATGGCGCTCTGAATAAAATGGTGGAATGGCCTGTAACACTTTCAATAAGCAGACGCGTCAGTTTCATTTCGAGCGCCGCCCGCGTCAGGCTCATTTCCGCAATATTGTGGTGCGTGAAAGTGTGGTTTCCAATTTCAAAACCATCGTTATATTCTCTTCTTAAAATCGGAATATTTTGTTCGGCATTAATACCAATTACAAAAAAAGTTGCCGGTACTTTTTCTCTTTCAAGAATATCCAGGATCTTTGGAGTCCATTCTGCACTCGGCCCATCGTCGAATGTCAGAATTAGTTTATGTCCTTTACCAATTGTAGTATCTTCTGCAAATTTCCTGATCACATATCCTGATGGAAGTTGTACATAATTTTGTTCTGCAATCAGCTGTTCAGAAGTGTCAATTTCAAAATTTATTTTTCCTGGTTGCGGCGAGTATAAAATGTCCAATACCTCACCTTCTCCCTGGAAACCAACACTATTCTGAATGACGGGGATAGTGGCGAGAGAATCAAAATGGAAAGGATTTTTTTCTAATGAAGCATTGCTCAAACTTCTGCCATAATATTTCCATATGCGCTGATCCTCACTGCCGAGGCGCCACAGCACCGTTCCTGCAGTAGGAAATTCATCGCTGAACCGTAAAATATTAAACAACGTTGCGGCATCCGTGAACCAGACTTCATGATTGGTGATATCTGTGGTATCCGTTGAACTTTGGGTTGCGTAATTAAAATGAAGGTTGTAAGTATCATCGTCATAAATAATTTTTGCGTTAATACTTTTCGCCTTATTAATTGCTTCGTTGTAAGTAAGTGGCAACGGATCGATTTTGCCATCAGACCAACTGTAACCAAAACCCGCAACACCAAGAATTATTTTAGAAGGATCAATTCTGTCGGAGGTCCATGACACCGCATCTTCTATCCATTTCTGCCCACTGATTGGTCCCGGGCCGGTTGAACCATTATATTCATCATAAGCCATTAATACGATGTAATCGTTGTAGTCCGACAATTTTGCATAATCATAGTCGGCATTCTTTGGTTCTACATCCTGCGTCACCAGCAAGCCGTTTGCATGAAGCGTTTCAAATAATTTCTTTTGAAATTCCGTCAGTGGTTCATTTGTTTTTTCGACCAATTCTTCAAAGTCAACATTAATTCCGGCAAGGTGATAATAAGAAAGTGTATCTGAAATCTGTTTGATAAAATTATTTCTTGCTGTACTGTCTTTTAAAATGTAGTGCAACAATTTTCCGTCAAAATCACGTCTTGAAGAATTAAAATTGGACACAATCGGAAGGATCCGTAATTTTTTTTGCCGCATCAAAGCCAGCCCTGCACTGTCAATTCTTGTTTGTAATTTATGAGTAACGGTGTCAATAAAAAACCATTCAGGAAAAATGGTGTTGATCTTATCCGCATTTTTTTCCAAATCGGGCAATGCAAGCAGCGCATTCCACGGAGTATAAAAAGCGGCGCGGATCAGTGATAGTGAACTGGCTTTGGAAGCACCGCCATTCTTTATTTTTTTTAAAGAATCGGATTTTAATTTATTGATTAAAAAATCTTTGAATCCTTTATATTTTGAGTTCTGATGATTTTTTAAAATCAGTGGATTAGACGGATCAAGCGCTGTCTGGTATTCCCTGGCTTTTGCTTGCATGTTTGGAATATTCGGCAAAGAGCCGCTGTATAATGCAATTGCAAGAACCACAATAAAGAAAAGGCTTACCATTAATATCACACGTCCTGTCCATTTAAATCTTTTCCACCGGGTTGGCCTGTCGGTTTGAAAAATCTGCGGAGTATTATTATCGCTCATATTTTTATATCAGGAAATACAAATCCTCTTTGCATTTTAATTCACGAAGATAAATCCGTTTACAACTTTAAACTTTATATTTATCAGGCATGTCAGAGGGCTTAACAAAAAATTATTTCATTTTCTTTAGGGCAAAAAGAAGGCCCCTGTAGAAACAGGGGCCGTTTACCAAAACTAACTGCTTATGAGAAAATTGAAATTTAATGTTGTTGATTATTATTTTTCAAATCCCATGCCAAAAGTAAAACCTCTTTTGTTAAGAAAAAATTAAGAAGAACGGTTATTTTCAAAAAATCTATAAAAATGGCTTTAAATGACACTTTTCTGACGTTAAATCCCCTTGTAATAAAAATTATTTATTGATTTGCCAGTTTTTCTGAATTTTCTGCAAACTGAAGGGCGTCAATAAATTCCTGCAGATCGCCGTTCATTACGTCTTCCAAGTTATAAACTGTTAATCCGATACGATGATCTGTTACTCTGCCCTGCGGGTAATTATACGTTCTTATTTTTGCCGAACGATCGCCGGTGCTCACCAAACTTTTTCTGTGACGTGAAATTTCCTCTTCCTGCTTTCGTACTTCTTCTTCGTATAATTTCGTACGCAACATCTGCATCGCTTTTTCACGGTTCCCCAACTGGCTTCTTTCGGTCTGACAAACGATGACCAACCCGGTTGGTATGTGTGTCAACATTACTTTTGTTTCCACCTTGTTGACATTCTGACCGCCGGCGCCACCACTTCTGGCAGTTTCCATCTTCACATCGCTATCCCTTACCTCAACATCCACTTCTTCTGCTTCCGGCATTACTGCCACTGTTGCAGCGCTTGTATGAACGCGTCCACTTGCTTCTGTATCAGGTACGCGTTGTACCCGGTGCACACCACTTTCAAATTTTAATGTTCCGTAAACATCGTCTCCTGTCACTTCAATTTGTACTTCTTTGTAACCACCAACTGTTCCTTCATTTTCACTCAATAGCGCCGTTTTCCAGCCCTTTGATTCACAAAATTTCAGATACATTCTCATCAGGTTTCCTGCAAATAAGGAAGCCTCATCTCCACCGGTTCCGGCCCTTATTTCCAGGATGGCATTCTTTTCATCTTGGGGATCTTTAGGGATCAGCATATTTCGGATTTGCTTCTCCAATTTCTCTTTTTCTTCCTGCAACTGAGGTAATTCTTCCTTTGCCATGTCACGCATTTCCTCATCATCGCTATTCAAAACCTCTTTATTAAAATCTATGTCATCAAGTAATTTTGCGTATTGGTTGCGTACAAATACGATTTTTTCCAGGCTGCGATATTCCTTACTTAATTGTTTATATTTTCTATTGTCGCTTACAATTTCGGGATTCGATAAGGCAATTCCCAATTCTTCAAATCTTGCTTTTATGGCTTCCAGTTTTTCAAGCATAATATTTCTTCAAAAATCTTTTAAGTGTGAAATGGGTAATTTGTGTAACGGTTTATGTAGAAAATATTACCCCTTATCTTTGATAATTGTGCAAAATTAAACTAATCCCTTTTTAGATGCGCTATCGAAAACTGAAAGCTGATTATTTATTTACCGGAGAAAAACTTTTAAATACGGAAAATGTATTGATTGCAGATACGAATGGAGAAATAATAAATGTCATAGATGTAAAAGATGCAGGTGAAGAAATTGAAACTTACCACGGAATTCTTTCTCCCGGATTTATAAATGCGCACTGCCACCTGGAACTTTCGCATCTTAAAAATGTCATCCCTGAAAAAACAGGGTTGATCGATTTTGTATTTAAAGTGGTTTCTGAAAGATATTTTGCAGAAGAAGAAATCTTAGATGCAATTGAAAAAGGGGAAGAGGAAATGGTGAAAAACGGAATTGTGGCTGTTGGAGATATTTGTAATTATTCAACTACTGTTTCTCAAAAAATAAAACGAAATATCAGCTATTACAATTTCATTGAAATAAGTGGCTGGCTTCCGGAAATTGCGGGTGCACGATTTGAAAAAAGAAAAATAGCATTTGAGGAATTTGATAAAAATAATTTAATTGCCTGCATTGTCCCTCATGCTCCATATTCTGTCTCTGAAATTTTATGGAAAAAGATAACTGCGCTTTTTACAGGAAAAACAGTAACAATTCATAACCAGGAAACCGCGGATGAAGACTTATTTTTTAAAGATGGCAAAGGAGATTTTGTAAGAATGTTTGAGAAAATGAAAATGGATAATTCATTTTTCAAGCCCACAAAAAAGGGAAGTGTCGAAAGTTATTT
>JBQCFI010000168.1:0-9105 GCA_051959325.1 Ginsengibacter sp.
GATGATTTCATTCCATGGAAACGTGGCGTTTCACTCTAATCCCATTAAAGTCATCAATTACATAAAAATGATGTTTCGCTTAAACGGAAAAATAGCGGTAATTACTGGTGATGGTAGTGGAATTGAAAAGCTGTTGCCTTATTATTTGCAAAAAGGCGTGCAGAGGTACACGTTTTAGACAGCAATAAAGACGCCTGTGAGGCGATAATTCTGGAAATACAACAGGCAAATGGGAAAGCGTTTACACATGTATGCGATGTTACAAACCAGCATCAGGTAAAAGATGTATTTAACAAGATTGGCAAGGTCGATTGTGGTAAACAGTGCTGATGTTCTGGTGAAGCCTCCTTTATTACCAATTGCCATTACCCGATAGATGGTGGCTTCATTACATTAACTGAAAAGACGCAATAATAACTCAAATACATAACATGAAACTGATACGTTTTGGTGAAATGAACAAAGAAAAAATAGGAATCATTATTAATGATGTGTATTATGATACTTCCTCGTTTGGAGAAGATTATAATGAACATTTTTTTGAAACAAATGGGGTAAACCGCTTACAAAAATTTATTGATTCTAATAAGGACAAACTTCCAAAGATTTCGAAATCTGTCCGTTTAGGGATCCCAGTTAGCAGGCCATCAAAAATTATTTGTGTCGGATTAAACTATGCTGATCATGCAAGGGAAACAAGCGCGGCCATTCCTACGGAACCGATTATTTTTTTTAAATCCACCACATCGCTTGTCGGCCCGTTTGATGATGTAATCATTCCGAAGAATTCAGAAAAAACAGATTGGGAAGTGGAGTTGGCTTTGGTTATTGGGAAAAAGGCTTCTTATGTAGATGAATCTGAGGCCTTGAATTATGTTGCCGGTTATTGTTTGCATAATGATCTTAGCGAGCGCGAATTTCAACTGGAAAGAAACGGCCAATGGGTCAAAGGAAAAAGCTGCGACACTTTTGCTCCGCTCGGACCGTTTTTAGCCACTCCGGATGAAGTCGCTGATGTTAATGATCTTCATCTATGGCTGACCGTTAATGGCAAAATAATGCAGGATAGTAACACTGCCAATTTCATTTTTAAAGTACCCTTTTTAATTTCTTATATAAGCCAATTCACCACCTTGTTGGCAGGTGATGTAATTTCCACAGGAACACCTCCGGGTGTAGGTTTAGGCATGAATCCTCCGGTATACTTAAAAGCAGGCGATGTAATGGAATTGGGTATTCAGGGATTGGGTATTTCAAAGCAAAAACTGGTACGCTATTCAGAAAATGGTTAAATAATCCAAGAGTTATTTAAGTGTTTGTTTGAAGGAAGCCTCAGAAAGCTTCTTGGGTGCAACGTACTTACTTATTTAATTTTCGAAACATGGATCTTCAATTAAAAGATAAAATAATAATAGTTACCGGCGGGGCCAAAGGAATTGGCGAAGGCATAGTAAGATTGCTCGCTGCAGAAGGGGCTATTCCTGTCATAGTAGGAAGAAATGAAACTGATAATCTGAAACTGGTAAAAGAATTATCCTCTGATAAAACAGAAATCTTTCAGGTAATGGCAGAATTAAACAAGCCTGAAGAAAGCGAAAAAGCAGTAAAGAAAGTAATTGAAAAATATGGTCGGCTCGATGGACTGGTAAATAATGCAGGGCAAAATGATGGCGTCGGATTAGAGCATGGAAACTATGAAAAGTTTATAGAAAGCCTGCACAAAAATTTAGTTCATTATTATTTGATCGCTCACTTTGCGTTGCCTGAGCTTATAAAGCAAAAAGGCTCAATAGTAAACATTACTTCTAAAACTGCAGAGACGGGCCAGGGCAACACATCCGCTTATGCTGCTGCCAATGGTGGGCGCAATGCATTAACAAGGGAATGGGCAGTAGAGTTATTAAAATATAGCATCCGAGTAAACGCTATTGTGGTAGCGGAATCATGGACACCTCAATATGAAAAGTGGATTCAGACAATGCCTAATGCAGAGGAAAAATTAAAAGAAATTACTTCTAGAATTCCTCTTGGAAAGCGTATGACAACCCGGGAAGAGATTGCGAATATGACGGCCTTTCTTTTGTCCGAAAAGTCCGGCCATACAACAGGGCAACTAATTCATGTGGATGGTGGATATGTTCATTTGGATAGGGCCTTGTGAATAGATTTTGCAAATAACAAGATCTATTGAATAGTGTTGAAGAGATAAATAGACACTATTTATTTGTTACAAATCCAAATTCCGTCGCCTGCTTGTCTCCTTAGATTGGTTTTTAAAAGCAAGCTGATATCGGTATTGTCTAAAATGACAAAAGAGTTTATTGTGATTTTGTAATCCGGTAATAGTAAGACAGATATTTTATCCCCTAGCATATATTTTAAGTTTATGGCGATATGTATACTGCTTTCTTTGAATGCAATTTTAATTTCACTAGCCTCGAGCTGCCCTTACAACTGCTTTTTCTGATAAAGATTGTGCAATACAAGTGGCAACGTTTGCACAGATTTTTTTTCAGTAAACATGCAAATCCGTTAATTTTATTGTAATGCTTGAACAGTAACCAAATTCTGTAAAAAAAATTCTTTATTATGAGACCACAATTACTTAAAGTTTCCAAAGATCCTCAATGTTCTTTTAGCGTACGCCACGACACAGTGCCGTATATCAACAACCGATGGCATTTACATTCAGAACTTGAATTGATTCATTTTAAAAAGGGTGAAGGCACTCAATTTATAGGCGACAACATTAAAAGGTTTAAAAGTGGGGATGTCGTTTTGGTAGGTGCCAATTTACCTCACTATTGGAGGTTTGATGATACTTTTTTTGAAGAAGAAGCAAAGGATATGACCGATATTAGAGTAGTTCATTTTAGTGAAAATTTTCTGGGAGATCAATTTCTTCAGTTGCCTGAAAACAATAACATCCGCGCTGTTTTTGAAAAAGCAAAAAGAGGGTTACAAATTCAAGGAAAAGAAAGGCAAAAAATTGCAGAGATATTGGAACAATTATTACTTGTAGAAGGAACTCAAAGAATTATTTTGATAATCGAAGCCCTCGCTATTATTTCCAGTTGTAAACAATTTTTGCTGCTTTCCTCGATTGGTTTTAAACCTGATAATCTTATCCAGGAAAGTGACCGGATCAATGCCATTTATGAGTATTCTCTAAAAAACTTTAAACGGAAAATTCAACTGGATGAAATTGCTGAAGTAGCGAATATCAGTCCTAATTCTTTTTGCCGTTATTTTAAATCAAAAACAAGAAAAACCTACTCCCAGTTTTTGATAGAATTAAGGGTAGGTCATGCCTGCAAATTACTTATTGAAAATAATCAATGTATAAAGCGACTGTGTTATGAAAGTGGATTTAATAATTTTACCAGTTTCCATAAATATTTTAAAATCATTACCGGTAAAAGTCCTTTAATCTACCAAAAGGAATTTATGGCATAGATCCTTTCTCTTCTTTGATTATTGTAAAACCACTTTATTCAAATCTGTCTGTCCATTCCTATTTTTATTTATCAATTGCCTTATAATTGAAGGTGATTAATATGTTTCACGTCTACCCTGAAAATCCATTATTATGAGATCTTGTTTCTTTTTTTTCTTTTTATTTTGCTGGGCTCACGTAAATGCGCAGATAAAAAAGCAATATATTCTTAAAACTAAAAATACAAGTTTAGTATTTTCAGTGAGGAGCGATTTGAAGGTTGTCCAATCCTATTATGGCAAAAAATTAGCTAGTGATTCTAGCTACACGAGGCTACAAGGTGGCCGTGAAATTTACCTTACTGCAGGTATGGAGAATCAATTTGAGCCTGCGATCAGGGTAGTACACGCTGATGGGAATCCATCTCTGGAATTACTATACGTTTCAGGGTCTGTAAATAGAGTAGACAGCAATGTAAGTACAACGAGTATTACTTTAAAAGACCCCGTTTATCAGGTAATGGTATTACTTCATTACACGGTATATTATAATGAAGATGTTATAACAAGCTGGGCTGAAATAAAGAACCAGGAAAAAAAACCGATACTTCTGACAAAATATGCATCTTCTCTGATTCACTTTAATTCAAATGGGTACTGGCTTACCCAATTTCACGGGGACTGGGCGAGGGAAATGCAAATGGTCGAAGAAAAGCTGTCAAATGGCATTAAAACGATTGAAAGCAAACTGGGAACACGAACTAATTTTTACCAAACGCAGGCATTTTTTCTTTCTTTGGGAAACCCTTCGACAGAAACCTCTGGTAATGTAGTGGCAGGCACACTTGCCTGGACAGGAAATTTTCAATATACCTTTGAAGTGGACCAGCGCAATGGGCTTAGGGTGCTGTCGGGTATAAATCCCTATGCTTCACAATATACATTACCAAAGGGCGAAACTTTCACTACACCACCATTTATATTTACCTATTCCTTTCATGGCAAAGGTCAGGCAAGCCGCAATCTGCATCGGTGGGCTCATAATTATGGTATTCTGGATGGCAATGCGCCGCGAATGACTTTGTTGAATAACTGGGAAGCTACCCATACTCATTTTGATGAAAAGAGATTAGTGGAACTTTTCGGAGACGCCAGTAAACTGGGTGTTGATTTATTTTTGCTGGACGATGGATGGTTTGGAAATAAGTATCCGCGAAACGATGATAAAGCGGGGCTTGGTGACTGGCAGGAAGACACATCCAAGCTGCCTGACGGCATAGGTTATTTGGTAAAAGAAGCAAGTAAGAAAGGAATTAAATTTGGTATCTGGCTGGAACCCGAAATGGTGAATCCTAAGAGTAAATTGTATGAAGAACATCCAGACTGGATATTGAAGCTTCCTAACCGCTCAGAGAGTTTGCAGCGCAATCAATTGGTTCTGGATCTTATCAATCCAAAAGTGCAGGACTTTGTTTTTTCCGTTGTGGATAATTTAATGATGAAAAACCCTGGAGTGGCTTTTATTAAATGGGATTGTAACAGGAGTATGACCAATGCCTATTCGCCTTACCTCAAAGACAAACAATCAGAACTTTTTATTGAGTATACCAGGAGTTTTTATAAAATCATGCAACGAATCCGTTTAAAATATCCCCACTTGCCTATTATGTTGTGTTCAGGCGGTGGCGGGCGAACTGATTATGGCGCTTTAAAATATTTTACCGAGTTCTGGCCAAGTGATAATACAGATCCGGCGGATCGCATTTACATTCAATGGGGATATTCTTATTTCTTCCCTGCCAATACCATATCCGCTCATGTTACCAATATGGGAAAGGAATCCTTGAAATTCAAAACTGATGTTGCCATGATGGATAAACTGGGTTATGATATTAGGGTGCAGGATTTTAGTCCGGAGGAATTACAATTCAGTGAGGACGCCGTGAAAACCTATAAGCGCATTTCGAATATTATTTGGTTTGGAGATCTCTACCGTATTGAATCTCCTTATAAGTCCAACAGGGTAGTTCTGATGTATGTTACTCAGGATAAAAGTAAAGCCATCCTCTTTAAATATAATATAAATACCACAAGGAAAGATATTTTTAGCTCGGTATTACTGCAGGGGTTGGACGAGAAAAAAAATTACAGGATCCGAGAGATTAATCTTTTTCCGGGTACAAAATCAGTCCAACCGGATAACGATAAAATATTCTCTGGTAATTATCTGATGACAGTAGGATTAAATCTAAGTCCAGGGAAATCAATCCCATTAACAAGCAATATATATGAGATTACCGAACAATAATTCAATAAGTATGAAATTTTTATTAATGATTGTCCTATGTTTTGAGGCGTTGTCTTTGAATGCTCAACAGAAAGATATTTACCGCAAAGGATGGATTGATTTTAACAAGAATAATGTGAAGGATATATATGAAGACCCTGGACAACCAATAGATAAAAGAGTAGATGATCTTTTGTCACAAATGACCCTGGAGGAAAAAAGCTGCCAGATGGCTACTTTATATGGATATGGGCGCGTCTTAAAGGATGAACTGCCAACGCCTGATTGGAAGAACCAGGTTTGGAAAGATGGCATCGCTAATATTGATGAAGATCTTTCAAGCCAGAAAGTAAAAACAGAATATTCATTTCCCTTTAGTAAACATGCAAAAGCCATCAACACCATTCAAAAATGGTTTATTGAGGAAACACGTTTAGGCATACCGGTTGACTTTACTAACGAAGGCATTCACGGTCTTTGTCACGACAGGGCAACACCTTTGCCGGCGCCTATTTCTATAGGTTCGACATGGGATAAATCACTGGTAAGAAGTGCCGGTGAAACGGTTGGAAGAGAAGCAAAAGCATTAGGCTATACAAATATTTATGTACCTATTCTGGACCCTGCCCGTGACCCAAGATGGGGCAGGGTGGTGGAATGTTATGGAGAAGACCCTTTTTTAATCGCTGAACTAGGAAAGCAAATGTGTCTTGGTGTGCAAAGTCAGGGAGTAGCTTCGACATTGAAACACTTTGCGGTGTACAGTGTTCCCAAGGGCGGCCGCGATGGTAATGCGAGAACTGATCCGCATGTGGCACCAAGGGAAATGCATGAAATTTTTCTTTATCCCTTCCGGAGAGTGATTCAAGAAGCTCATCCGCTGGGAGTGATGAGTAGTTATAATGATTGGGATGGTGTTCCGATAACTGGAAGCCATTATTTTCTAACTGAGATATTACGGCAGCAATATGGTTTTAATGGATATGTGGTTTCGGATAGCAAAGCGGTCGAATTTCTTTACGAGAAGCATCATGTTGCGACAGATTTTAAGGACGCTGTAAGACAGGCGGTCGAGGCAGGATTAAATGTGTGGACTAATTTCAGAATGCCTGAAGTATACGTAAATAATGTTCGCGAATTAGTAAAAGAGGGTAAATTGTCAATAACAACTGTTAATGCAAGGGTAAAGGATGTATTGCGGGTAAAATTTAAGTTAGGATTATTTGACACTCCATATATCGCCAATCCCGGAAAAGCAGATCAGATCGTGCATACATCCGGCAGTGATTCAATGGAACTGCAAATGAACAGAGAATCATTGGTATTGCTAAAAAATGAAAATAATTTATTGCCTTTACAGGCAAAAAGCATCAAAAATATTTTGGTAACGGGTCCATTGGCATCAGATGCGAGCTATGCGGTTAGCCGTTATGGGCCGAAAAATAATCCTTTAGTTTCTGTTTTGGATGGTATAAAAACTTATGTTGGGCAAAAGGTAAATGTACTTTTTGAAAAAGGCTGCGATGTTACCAATCCAGGGTGGCCAGAAACAGAAATTATTCCAACACAATTAAGCAGTGTAGAACAAAAAGGCATTGATAAAGCTGTGGAGGCTGCAAAAAATGTAGACGTAATTATCGCTGTTTTGGGTGAAAATGAAAAGATAGTGGGAGAGAGTCTTTCACGATCTTCACTTGGTCTTCCGGGAAGGCAGCTACAATTATTGCAGGCATTATATGCAACCGGAAAGCCCCTAGTTTTGGTGTTGATAAACGGTCAACCTTTAACTATTAATTGGGCTAATCGTTACGTTTCTTCAATTCTGGAAGCAGGATTTCCTGGACCATCAGGTGGACGGGCAATAGCAGAAGTATTATTTGGCGATTATAACCCTGGTGGTAAACTTTCTATAACTTGGCCAAAGACTGTGGGACAAATTGAATTTAATTTTCCGTTTAAGCCTGGATCCCAGGCAAGTCAATCCTTAACACCCGATCCAAATGGATCCGGAAAAACAAGGGTTAATGGTCCTTTATATCCCTTTGGGTTTGGTTTGAGTTATACCACATTTGAATACAGTGACCTTGTTGTAAATCCAGAAAATCAATCCCTAAATGGAGATATTGAAGTATCATTCCACATAAAAAATACAGGAAAGGTTAAGGGAGATGCAGTAACTCAGTTATATATAAAGGATTTAGTAAGCAGTGTAACCACTTATGACTCTGAACTGAGAGGATTTGAACGTGTTACTTTGCAACCAGGGGAGAAAAAGAAAATCCAATTCACCCTTCATCCGGAAGCACTGGCATTGCTGGATAAGAATATGAAAAGGAGGGTTGAGCCTGGGCAATTTAAAGTTATGATCGGAAATTCATCAGTGGATATTAAACTGTCAAAAATATTTAGCCTAAAATGACTTCCGGGAAATTTATTTTATAAATCGTTTTTTCATTTGATCTAATAAGCTACCGATTTTTTAAAAAAGGTTTAATAAATAATAGAATTCATTGGAGATAATAAGTCGATTTAAATAATAATAAACAACGACAGGAAGTTTGCATACTGATTATTGCGTTAAGAAAATGATAAGATAGCTTATTACAAGGGTAATAGAACGAAAGCATTTAAAAAGAGCCCTTATTACTTTGCAGTTACAAAATTTGAGGCATTTCTATTCTACTCCAAATTGATTAAATAAAATAAATTTTATGGGTTCATATTTAAAAAAAAATTAAAATGATTGCTAAATGAAAAAAAGATCTATTTACTGTTTTATTTTTTTAAAAAGAATCTGCTTATTCCTAGTTATATTCTTTCTGTTTAGTAATGGGGTTTTTTCCCAAACGACGATTAAAGGGAAAGTAACCGGACCGGATGGCAATGGGATTGAGGGAGCCACAGTCAATGTCAAGGGAACCCAAACGAGCACAGTAACGAATACAACGGGTGATTATTCAATTAAAGTTCCTGGTTCAAATTCGGTATTAGTTTTCAGCTTTATAGGTTTTACAACCAAGGAAGAAAAAGTAGGGGCCAGAACGACTATTTCTCCAAACTTAATCACCAGTGCTTCCGATCTCGACCAGGTAATTGTTATTGGGTATGGAACGCAGAAAAAGAGAGATGTTACAGGAGCTATTAGAGAAATTACAGCAACATCTAGTGACGACCAGCAGCCTGTTTCAATCTTTGATGCTATTCAAGGGGCTGCACCCGGAGTTCGGGTAATGAGCACTTCCGGTGATCCTGGGGAGGAAGCGGGTATTACGATCCGTGGGCTATCAACACTTTCCGATGAGGGCGTTAAACCATTGTATATAGTGGATGGTGTGCCCATGGATAATATAAGTACAATTAATCCAAACGATATCCAATCCATT
>JBQCFI010000169.1:0-3352 GCA_051959325.1 Ginsengibacter sp.
GGCTTTCACACTTCCAGGATAGGTTTTGCTGAAAGCAATGACGGCTTGTATTTTGGAAGAAAAAATGTTCCCGTTTTATTTCCTGCGAATGATTCTCAGAAAAAATTCGAATGGCCCGGAGGTTGCGAAGATCCAAGAGTAGCAATGACAAAAAGCGGCCTGTATGTAATGTTTTACACACAATGGAACCGCAAATTACCGCGACTCGGTGTGGCCACTTCAACTGACCTGATCCATTGGAAAAAACATGGCCCCATTTTTCAAAAAGCATACAACGGACGTTTTTTTAATATGGCAACAAAGTCAGCTTCTATTCTTACAAAAATGATGGGCGAAAAACAAGTGATCACAAAGATCAATGGAAAATACTGGTTGTACTGGGGCGAGCATCATGTGTACGCAGCTACATCATCCGACCTCATAAACTGGCAGCCTGTTTTGAATAAAGATGGAAAACTGAAAGAATTGATTTCTCCGAGAAAAGGATTTTTCGACAGCGATCTTACAGAATGCGGCCCACCGGCTTTGATGACCAAAGATGGCATTCTTCTTTTTTATAATGGTAAAAATAAAGCCGGCGATGAAGGCGACAAACGCTACAATGCCGATTCCTATTGCGCCGGACAAGTTTTATTTGATACAAAGGACCCTTCAAAACCCATTGCGCGTTTGGATGTGCCATTTCTTCGACCAATGGAACCATTTGAAAAAAGTGGTCAATATGTAAACGGAACCGTATTTATTGAAGGAATGGTTTACTTCAAAAGGAAATGGTATTTATATTATGGCTGCGCCGATTCGAAAGTAGGGGTAGCCGTTTATGACCCTTCAAATCGTGTTCCGGGAGATCCGGCAATTGTAAAAGAATAAATTCTTTTGTAACGCTTTTATGGTTTGACCAACTTTCGATAATTTCATTATCGAAAAAGAGCATCTCATGATACTTCGAAAAATTATTATCCTCGCCATATTGATGCATTTACCTTTTACCAATTTCGCACAACAATCTGTAAAATTGGAAAAAAATTAAATTGAAGTGTGTTTCTCAAACAAACTGCACATTCATGAAATTAACTACCATCGAATATCATGTAACGAAAGATAAATGTGGAGCTGCCGATAAAAATTAGAATGCTAATTTTGAAATGGGATTTATAATAAACACTGATTCACTCAGAAAATATGATATCATTGCTGGTACAAAACAACAGATTGAAACAAAGAGAATTGAATTGAAAAAGAAGAATTAGTCGCTCTGAACAGTGCGATTCACTGAGTATATTTTGAGAAAATAGGCAGCATTCAAAAAGAAAAACTATTTTTATCTTTTCAAAAACGTAATTCTTAATACTACAAACCCAAAAACTTCTTCGTCTTGAATACTAAACAATCAGATTTCCTGGAAAGTCCGGTCGAATATGCAATCGGAATCGATATTGGTGGCACCAACACTAAATTCGGAATTGTAAATCACCGTGGAGATATCTCCAACCGCGGCGATATTTCAACTACCAATCATAAAGAACTGAATTTATTTATCGATGAATTGTTCGAAGAACTTCAACCAGCAATAGATGCTGTCGGCGGCATGGATTTCATCAAAGGGATCGGCGTAGGCGCTCCCAACGGAAATTATTACAGCGGCACCATTGAGTATGCACCAAACCTCCACTGGAAAGGCATCTTGCCGATTGCAAAATTGATTACCGACCGGTTTAAAAAACCCTGCACACTTACCAATGATGCGAATGCAGCTGCTATTGGCGAATTGATGTATGGCGCAGGACGCGGGATGAGGGATTTTATTATGATCACTTTGGGAACCGGCGTCGGAAGTGGCATTATTGCCAATGGACAATTAATTTATGGCCATGATGGCTTTGCCGGCGAACTCGGTCATACGATTATTCGCCCGGGAGGCCGCCTTCACTGGGGCACCGGCATGAAAGGCAGCCTGGAAACGTATGCCTCTGCAACAGGAATTTCAATCACTGCCAAAGAAATATTGGATGAAAGAGTTGGTGAAAAAAGTCTTTTAAGAAATATTCAGCACGAAAAGATTACCTCTAAAAGAGTGTACGAAGCGGCCATACAGGGAGATGCGATTGCTAATGAAGTTTTTGAAATCACCGGAAAGATCCTTGGTGAAGCGCTGGCCAATTTTGTAATGTTCTCTTCACCGGAAGCGATCATTTTATTTGGTGGCGTAATCAAAGCGGGCAACCTTTTACTTGATCCGGTAAAAATACATATGGAGAAAAACCTGTTGCCAATTTTTCAAAATAAAGTGAAATTATTATTCAGCGACTTAAAAGAGTCGGATGCAGCAATCCTTGGTGCCAGTGCACTTGTTTGGGAAATAAAACCGGATGTATTGAAAAAAGTACCGGAAATGGAAAAATGAACATTAGAACAAAGCTGCCGTGCTTAATAATTTCAAATAGTATTTGTAACAAATTTCTTCTGTTTGATCATATTTTATCATCTTTTTTTGCTCCTTTATAAAGCCGGGATTCACTTCGTTTCTTTTTGGAATAAAAAAGCAAAGCTGTGGATTTCGGGCAGAAGAAATGTTTTTGAAGAATTACAAACCACTTTATCCGCTGTTCCAAATAAAAAAATCATCTGGATGCACAATGCCAGCCTTGGCGAGTTTGAGCAGGGGCGTCCTGTTTTGCAAAAAATAAAAGAAACGTTTCCGGACGTAATGATTGTCCTCACTTTCTTTTCTCCATCCGGTTATGAGATCGTAAAAAACAATAAAGATTTCAGGAATGTTTTTTACCTGCCGATGGATTCGAATGTGCATGCAAAAAAATGGATGGATATTTTAAAACCGACCTTGGTTCTTTGGGTAAAATATGAATACTGGCATTATTATTTGCAGGAAATAAAAGAACGGAATATTCCATTACTCATGGTGTCGGGCGTTTACAGAAGCAACCAGGTTTTCTTTAAATGGTACGGAGGTTTTTATAAAAAGATGTTGGATTGTTTTACGCATTTTTTTGTTCAAAATGAACATTCAAAAGAGCATTTACAAAAGATCATTCCGGCGGATAAAATTACTGTTACCGGCGATACCCGGTGTGACCGTGTGATCAATATAGCAGAAACCTTTACAGAAATTCCTGGCATTGCCGGGTTTTGTAAAAATGCAAAAGTGATCGTAGCAGGCAGTACGTGGGAAGATGATGAAGCCGAATGGACACATTTTGTAAGAAACTATCCAGAAATAAAATTCATCATTGCGCCTCATGAAATTGATGAAGAAAATCTGGCCGAAGTCAAGAAGGAATTTGGAGGCATCTATTATTCCGAGTGGCTCGAAAAAGGACTACAGGCAACGGTC
>JBQCFI010000170.1:0-5479 GCA_051959325.1 Ginsengibacter sp.
CAGTTGAATTTCGAATTCGGTCCATTTTCTTGGCGTGCTTTGCACAATACAAAGTATTCCAATCACTTCCTTGCATTTTATCACCGGTGCGTCAATGAATGATATTACCTGTAGTTGCTTGCATAATTGTCTTAACGATTCGTCTACCAGATCAGAAGTGTTTACATCATTTACAGCGAGCGCTTTTCCTTCATTTATCACCGGTTTCAGCACCGGAATATCGGTTATTGAATAAACACCTGTAACACGAGGAAAAGCTGCCCTTGCAGCATCTGCTTGAATGATGCCATGCTCACCGTCGATCTCACAATAATAACACCGGTCGCAGTTAAAATGATCCATCGCAAACTGAGTAACGGTTTCCTCTATTTCTACCACGTTGGATTTTGACCGAAAGGCATCGTTCAGCTTTAAAAGAAATTCCTGGCGCCTTTCCTGGTTTTTGCGTTCAGTAATGTCTTCATAAATAGCAGCGACCCTATTATCATTCGTCTCACCTACCTTGAAGACATATAAGTTATACCAAACCTTAAGAGGACCGGAGAAATATTCATGACGTTCAGGGACGCCTGTTTTTGCCACACGGCCCCAGGTATCAAACCAGTGTTGTTCATAACCAGGATCCAACTGACGCGTTGTTTTTCCAACAAGTTCAGTTCCGGTCATTCTTACTGCAGCCGGGTTCGCCTCAAGGTATCGGATATCAACCGGATTTTCATTTTCATCAAAAATCACCTCGCACAGAATGTACCCTTCGTCCATCGATTCGAACAATGTGCGATATTTTTCTTCTGATTTTTGCAATGCTTCTTTGGAAACAATGGCATCTTCCATTAAGTTCAACGCAGCACGCCGCGCTTGTTTCAACTCTTCATTCGCTTCTTTTTGTTTTTGAATATATGCTGCCAGTTCTGAGGTAGCCTGCCCTTTATCTTTTGTTGATTTTAATTTATCTCCACGGGGATCAAATGATGAAGCAGAAAGTTTATTTGAATTATCTGGCATGAAGGGCGTTAATTTTTATCATTTTCGAAATCCAACGGATAGCGGGAAGGTTTACCTGCATTCTGATACAATTCATTTACTTCTTTCTTCAGTTCGATCATCCTGATCTCACGGTTTACCATCGCATGGTTAAAACGCGTGATCTCCTCTACATTCTCCTGCAGTAACTGTTCGGCTTCTTTCCTGCCTGTTATGTCAACAAAAGTGATCACTACCCCGTTAATACGGTCCTCGCTGGTGCGATATGGTGTTATCCGCATCAGGAATACCTTGTCTTCAGTATTTATTTCACGTTCAACCGTAGAAAGTTTTTCAAGCACAGTTTCTGCATCCCGGATCAGGTCATCGTAGTGAATCTTGCTGGTAATATCGCTCAGGGGTCTTCCAAAGTCGGCGGGGATCAGGTTAAAGATATTTCCTGCCGCCGGTGTAAACAATACTACCCGCAAACCGCGGTCAAGAAATATGGTTCCTATATCCGTTGAATTGATCAGGTTTTGAAGATTGTTGCTCGTAATGCTTGTTTCTTCAATCTTTATTTTCAACTCCTGGTTAACGGTTCTAAGTTCTTCGTTGATAGATTGCAACTCTTCCCTGCTGGTTTCCAGTTCTTCGGCAGCGGAACGCAGTTCTTCATTCATTGCCTGCAGCTCTTCATTGGAGGCTTTCAGCTCTTCCGCCTGGAACTCGTGCTGTTCGCCGGATGAACGTAATTGGGCTTTTAAGTAGGAAAGTTCTTCTTCCAGGTGCCTCACTACCGATTCATCAGTAGAAAGCAATATTTCCTTTTCGCCGTTACCGGTTGTCGGTTCAAACAGAACCAGTAAAAAGCCTTTTGCGGTATCGCCCGGGCGCAGTACCGGCCTGACATGAATATTAACTGTTTCAGGATGATCGTTAATGTTTACTTTCAGGTCTCGAGTTTCAACGGTAGATTGCTGCCGTACTGCCTGGTACAAGGCAGAGCGAAGCTCAACGCGTAGTTCAGGTTTTACCAGTTTCAACAAGTCCTTTGTAGGTTCCCCACCGGTAATTTGCAGGTAGCGGCCGGCGTGTTCTGACATGTGCACCACTTCATACTCTTCATTTACGACCAAAGATGGCGGCGCGTATTGTTCCAGCAATTGTTGGTGCAGTTCTCCGAAGGAAATCCGTTCCGGTATTTTGTTTTCCTCCTGTGTTCCGGAAGCATGCGGGATACTGATATGAAAATTCGGAACTGATTCGGGAATGGGATAAGTTCTTGGCGATGCATGCCGGCTTTGAAAGATGTGATTTTCCCGGTTAAAGTTTGAATACAGGTCAGTTGCGCCATCCACCGACTCAGAACAACCGAGGAAAAGAAAACCACCCGGATTGAGCGCGAAATGAAAGCTTTCCGCTACCCGCTCCTGTGCAATGTTATTCAGGTAGATCATCACATTGCGGCAGCTTATCATATCGAGGTGAGAGAAAGGAGGGTCTTTCAGAAAATTATGAATAGCAAACATCACTGTTTCCCTTACCTCGCGCCGGATACGATATTCATCGCCTTCTTTTAAAAAGAAACGACGCAGTCTCTCCGGTGAAACGTCTGCAAGCTCGTTAATGTTGTAAAGGCCATCTCGTGCCTGTGCGATAGCGGATTCATCAATATCCGTCGCGAATATCTGCACTTTTGGTGCGTCTATCGTGCCACTCATTTTTTCGGCGCAAAGAATGGCAAGTGAATAAGCTTCTTCACCGGTGGCGCAACCGGCCACCCAGATGCGCAACTGGTTTTCGTGTGTTTTCCCTTTCAGCAATACAGGCAACACTTCGTTTTCTACCACCTCAAAGGCTTTTTTATCCCGGAAGAAATTCGTTACAGAGATCAGCAGGTCTTTTAGTAAAGCGGTGGTTTCCGCAGGGTTTTCCTGCATGTACTCCACATAGGAAGGCAGGTCGGGCAGGTTATGAACATTGATGCGTCGTTCGATCCTGCGCAATAAGGTGGGGCGTTTATAATTTGAAAAATCATGTCCTGTCCGTACCCTTAATTCCGTGAATATTTCACGCAGCGCCTGTTGCTGGTCCTGCGGCCGCTGCTCTGGCTCATGAAAGATCTGTATTTTACCAATGCTGTTTTTGTATGCAATAATTTTTGCGGGAAGTTCAGCTACATTCAATACTTCATCTACCAACCCGGTTGCAATTGAATTGCGTGGCATTTCATTAAACTCTGCTTCGCGTGGATTTTGTACAAAGGCAGCGCCTCCCCTTTCCTTGATTCGTTTTAAACCCATTGAACCGTTGGCACCGGTACCCGATAACACAACAGCTACGGCTCTTGATCCGTGCTCCTCTGCCAGCGTTCTGAAGAATATATCCACAGGGGCCCGCCGGTCTTCAACTTGTGTGTTCGCTGATACCACAATAAAACCATCGGCCATCGTAAGATGCTGATTGGGCGGAACAACGTAAATATGATCCGGCTCTACCTTTACTTTTTCATTTACCTGCGTTACCGGTATGGCAGTAGTCGTTTGCAATACTTGTGCAAGTTTGCTATCGTGGTCAGGTAAAAGGTGTAAAATAACCACATAAGCAATTCCGGATTTCGCAGGCACATGCTGAAAAAATTCCCGTAACGCTTGTATTCCTCCTGCTGATGCACCTATTCCCGTAATAAGAAATTCGTCGGGTGTGCGCTTAATCCCGTTAATATTTGTATTGTTTGCATGTTTTTTGTCGGACCGGGATGTAGGCATTTATTTTTCAACAAGTTTACGAATTTATTCTTTAACTTCTGCTTCTTCTTTTAGCGCTTCCTGGCGTAAAGAATCTTTATTTAACTGTTCATGTGAAAGCGCCGCTTTACGTACCAGTCTCGACCGTTCCTGTGCCTCCTTCGCTTTTTTAAAATACAGGGAAGCAAGCTGTGGCTGGTTGGCTTCCGCATAATGGTCGCCCAGGTGATTTAAAAGGATGATGCTTTCATCCATCCCACGGATGGCATTGTATAAACCATCCTCTACTTTTTCAGTTACAGCGGCCATCAAAGTATCCATCGAATAAGCATGGCCCGTGTGGCAACGGTAACGGATGATTCCACCATTTTGCAATCTTGTTAATACCCCGTGGCATTCCGGGCAGGTAAATGGTGAAAGCTCACCAAATTTTAAAATTCCCAGTTTGAGGGCATTCTCATTGCTGGCAATTTCGATTTCTTTTTTTGTTTGTTCGTCTTTCATAACAGAAGCATTTTTTGGTAAAGGTTCTTTTGATAAACGCACCAACAATTGCGGTATATCCGATACAGGAATGCAGTAATCAACCTGTACTTCACGCATGGCATTTTCCGGCATAGACGCAACTTCTGCGTCCTTTGGATCCTGTACAATGGCAATGCCTCCATAATGTTTGACGGTCCAGAGCCCTACGGTGCCATCATCCAGCGCACCTGATAAAATCACCCCGATAACCTGGTTGCCATAGGCATAAGCGGCCGAACGAAACAGCGGGTCTACTGCAGGCCGGAAACGGTTTTCTTTAGGGCCATGCGTTACAAGCACTTTCCCGTCTTCAATCAACATATGATGATCGGGCGGAGCTACGTAAATACGGTTTGGTTTTATTTCTTCGCCATTAAAAGCGTGGGCTGCGAGAATCTTATTTTGCTTGTTAAGTACATGGGGCAATACGCCACGGATGTCCGCACTCATGTGCCATACAATAAAGATCGAAGGATTAAAATCTGCCGGAAGCTGACGTATAATTTTTTTGAAGGCTTCAAAGCCACCTGCTGAGGCGCCGATCACGATGATGCGCTGATGTGTAAAGCTGCCATTGCCGCTTTGCTTATTGATATTAAACGGTAAATTATTTTCTGTCATTTTGTGTTTTTTAAATTAAATTCCGGCAAGTGTTGGAATGGAATTGAGTACATTTAAAACAGTTGGAGCACCGAGAATTGCTGCACAATAATTATTCCACACCTCCCGGTATTATAGCATGATCGTCCAGAATACAAATTGCTGTTTATTGTTTGTTTGCTGACTAATTGATGCATCGCGCACGGTATAAATCATCGGGTTATTTTTTTTATCACACCTAAACACCACAATCCCTATACCCAACAATGTCCCTCCGTATACCTACTCATAATAAACTGCTCTACCCGTGCGTTATTAGCGCCCGGGTAGAGCACCGGGTCGAGTACAGGTATAGGGCGTTCGGGCGATAGAAGTATATGGAAGGTATACCGGTAAAATCAAAAGATCATGGCTAAAGTGGCAGACTTGCTTTTAAATGGCAGTGTGGGAAACTTGGGTGGATGCATTTGCGCTATTGGAACACAGCGGCGTATTTTTGGATAAATAGATACCAATTGGGAATTTGTAAAAATTGTTTGTGAAAAAAAGTAGCGTATTTTAGCGGGATTACATACGTTATGCGCAACTAACTTTCCTATGGGTGTGACAATACAGTTTGAGGGACAACTTTCCTCGCCTAA
>JBQCFI010000171.1:0-7552 GCA_051959325.1 Ginsengibacter sp.
CATGCAAAAGGCGATATTGAATCACTTCAAATTGCAGTTCGCCTACGCAACCAATGATTTTTTTATTGCCTCCAAATTGAGTAAATAATTGTGCCACGCCTTCATCAGTCAACTGCAATAATCCTTTTTCAAGTTGCTTCGTTTTCATCGGGTCTTTATTCACAACTTCTTTAAATATTTCAGGCGAAAAAGAAGGAATTCCGGTGAAATAAAAATCTTCGCCTTCAGTGAGTGTATCGCCAATTTTAAAATTTCCGGTATCAAATAAACCAACCACATCTCCTGGGTAAGCGGATTCAATAATGTCTTTATCTCTTGCTAAAAAAGTATAAGGGTTGCTGAAACGCACATTTTTACCGAGTCGTACATGATGAAAATATTTATTGCGCTCAAATTTTCCGGCACACACTCTTAGAAAAGCAATTCGATCGCGATGACGCGGATCAAGATTTGCATGAATTTTAAAAACAAAGCCACTGAATTTATTTTCTTCCGGCTCTACAACCCGGGTGGTTACTGCTCTTTCTTGTGGTAATGGCGCTATCTGAATAAATGTTTCGAGTAATTCTTTTACACCAAAATTATTAATAGCGCTTCCAAAAAACACCGGCGCAATCTTTCCTTCCAGGTAAGGCTGCGGATCAAATTCTTCATACACACCTTCTATTAATTCTACGTCTTCTCTCAGCCGCGCAGCGTCTTTTGCACCGAGCTTTTGTTCAACAATTTCATCATTGATATTTTCTATCGGCACATCTTCTTCTGTTGTTTTTTGATTTGGATTAAATAAAAGAAGGGATTTTTCAAATAAATTATAAACCCCTTTAAATTCTTTGCCCATACCAATTGGCCAGCTAAGCGGATGCAACTGAATATTTAATTCCGATTCTATTTCATCTAAAAGGTCAAATGGATTTTTGCCATCGCGGTCCAGTTTATTTACAAAAACAATTACCGGCGTATCGCGCATCCGGCATACTTCCATCAATCTTTTCGTTTGCTCTTCCACGCCTTTTACAGAATCAATCACAAGAACCACGCTATCCACAGCCGTTAAAGTGCGATAAGTATCTTCTGCAAAGTCTTTATGCCCGGGAGTATCCAGCAGATTCACTAAAACATTTTTATATTCAAAGCTCATCACAGAAGTAGCAACAGAAATTCCGCGTTGCCTTTCGATATCCATAAAATCCGATGTGGCGTGTTTCTTTATTTTATTACTTTTTACAGCGCCGGCAGTTTGAATAGCACCGCCAAAAAGCAAAAACTTTTCAGTGAGCGTTGTTTTACCGGCATCGGGGTGAGAGATGATCGCAAATGTCCTGCGCTTCTTTATTTCGTTGATAATTTTTGAATTAGATTCTTTTGTATTTGCTTCCGGTTGCATTATATTTTCCAAATTTTGGCTGCAAAGTTATTGCAACCCTGATGATGTGCTTGTTTTTTAATATACTAATTTTCGATGCGTTTTTTCTTAACCAATTTTTCGAGAAGATAACTTTTAAGATTTCGCATAATTCATTTCAAAATCACCTTTTATTCTTTCGATAGAAGGATTAAAATATCCAAATTTCAACTCTGGAAATTCTTCTTTTAAAAGCGACATCATTTGCCGAATGCCCATGCATTCACCGGTTTCGGTAACGCCAATTTTTCCCAAATACCAGTCAGGATCAATATTAAAATTGCGCCATTGAATCATTTTTAAGCCTGTGGTTTTTATCAGTTCTCTCAATGCTTCATATTCCTCCACACTATCGGTCATTCCTGGAAACACGAAATAATTGATGCTTGTCCAGCCGCCAAAACTGTTTACGGTTTTCAGGCTTTCAAGTATATCATTAAAACCGTAATTGTTCGGACGGTAATAAGGCGTGTAAATTTTTTCCCGGGCAGAATTGGTACTCACACGAATACTGTTCAAACCAGCTTCACATAACGCTTTGACAGCTTTTGGATCACTGCCATTTGTATTAATATTGATGCTTCCATTTTGGGTATGCTTTCTTATTTCAACAATAGATTCCCTGATCGTTTTCCACATCAATAACGGTTCGCCTTCACAACCCTGCCCGAAGCTCACAATCGGAAAAGGTGCTGTTTGCAGATGCGGAACCGTATATTCTATTATTTCTTCGGCGGTTGGTTTAAAAGTTAACCGGTCTTGCGTGGAAACAATCGTTTCTTCCTGCGGCTGAAAAGAAATACAACCGATACAATTGGCGTTACAAGCCGGTGAACTCGGAACGGGACATTCCCACCTCCCCATAAAATAATTTCTTGCAGCCGGACAATGATAAGTAAGACAACAATTATTCGCGAGATGCTGAACCAAACGGTTGTGCTTGTATTCTGATAAAAATTCTTTTACGCCGGCTTCAATTTTTTCTTCATTAAATCCTTCACTTTCCTGTCGGATATCTTTTTCAATTCTTACAGCTGTTACGTAAAATTTATTATCATACCAACCTGCTGTTGTGTAACAAAAAAGAGGCAATGTTTCTGCATTCGGAAGCGTTTCGTAAGCCGCCAAATAGGTTCCAGTAAACGCGGGCGGAATAAAAGCAGCAACGGCCCAGCCTTTTTCACACAAGCGCATTTCACCGGTTTTTACATCTATGCCGATACCACGCCTGTGCGGCAATTCATACAATTGACCTCCTTTAGGAAGTTCGATCCATTCTTCATTTTCTACCGGCATTGCATCCCATCCACTACGGCCGCAAACATGCAATGAAGTATCTTCAAAGATGTTTCCTTTACCGTCGGAATAAAGAAGAAATGGAGAATGTTTCATGTGAATGATGAATGGTGAATTTTGATTATTGAATGATTATTTTAATTTTAATTGAGATTGAACAAATGAATTAAATTGTTGTTCATTGATGCTCTTCTGATTCTCAATTTCGGCCTGGATCAATTTGTCGTTTTTAAAATCAAGGGTTAGAACATTATCTTTCAGAATCACGTTGTTAAACAAATTCCAATCATATTCTTTTGCAGGAAAAGTAAAACGTGTGACTTTTTCGGGAGTGAAAACAAATTGAATCTTTTGCAGAGTTAAATGATACAAAATACCCAAAATCACCAAAGCCGTTACCATTAAATAATTCTGCAAGCCAAGCCAGCAGCCGGCGAGAACAAACATTATGATCTGATCCAGGTAATTACCCTGGTTATATTTCTTTATAAAATACAACCTCATAAAAACGTAAATACCTACAAGTAAAATGGCAGATGCTGATTCATAGCGGTATTCATCAAAAAACAACAGATAAATAAAAATCGCGAGATTCAGCAGCAACACAATCATCGCTATGTTCCTGTAAGATTTTATTTTATCATTTTTTAAAACAATGTCAAACTGTTGCATATTTTTCGTTTGAAGCAATCAGCAGATTGCATAGTTTAAAAAGAACACGCGCGCCGACGTTTTCGTCCCATTCATTGGTGCTTACTCCGATTTCATTCAAATCAAAACCAATAAACTGCCTCCCGCTTTCGATTATTTTTCTGAACAAATAATAAACCTGTTGCGTTTCAAATCCGCCGGCAACGGGGGTTCCGGTGTTTGGACACAACTTTGGATCAAGGCCGTCAATATCAAAACTAACATACACTTTTTGAGGAAGTTGCGCGATAATATCTTCTACAATTTGGTTCCATGTGTCACCTTCAAAACTTCTTTCTTTGATTTTTTTATCAAAAAAAGTAACCACACGACCATTGCTCTTTTTGATATAATCAACCTCGCCTGACGAATAATCCCTGATTCCTGCCTGCACTAATTTTATCAGCTGTGGAATTTCCTCTAAGGCATTATACATAATGGACGCATGAGAATAAGTAAGATTTTCATAAGAAGAACGCAGATCCGCATGCGCATCTATTTGCAACATTCCAAATTCTCCGTACTTCTCTGCAATTGCTTTATAAAATCCAAACGGAGCACTGTGGTCGCCGCCCAAAATCCCAACTAATTTTCCCTTGTCTAATAATTCTTTCGTTTGTTCATAAACCCATTCATTTAAAAACGCACTTCCCTCATTTATTTCACGCAATACTTTTTGCATAAATTTATTATCACAAAGCGCATCACCTTCTGCTATGTAATTGATATAAAGTTCGGCCTCTTTGCGCAGGTAATCACTTTTCGCAAGTACGTTCTTATCAATATCGCGTAAAAAAATTCCCTGTTTCCAACCATTTGCATAATCGTCATCCGTCAGGTCTACCTGCAGGCTTGCACGGCAAATTTTTTCTGTAGCCCTTGCTGTTCCGGCTTTGTAGCTCACTGTTACTTCCCATGGAACCGGTAAAATAATCAGTTTTGCATCTTCTTCTGTAAATGGGAGCCCGAAAATTCCATTGTTTGGATTTCCGGCCGAATCAGGGTCAAAATGGGAAAGATCAGCCATTACTTAAAATCTTAATTTTTTTTTGGACGGCAAAGGTAACAAGGATAAAGTTAACGGGAACGGCCGTTAACAATTGTATTAGACACTTTCTGAAAAAGTCGTTTCACAACAAAGCGACAAATACGGGTGATTTGTATTCTCGCCTGCATTTGCTTTTGGAATTCTTTTTGTGTCGATATAACAACAAAAGCTAAATTATGGAAGAACAAAAGTTTCAATTTCAGATTGACGAGATACCTTATATGGTAACAATTATTCCTTTTGATTTCAATGATGAAAAACGATTCCGTGTAAGTTATAATGGCGGTAAAGAAGATATTTTTGTATGGGATTCTGATTTAAAGCGTCTCAGGGCAATAGATGATGATGCTTCTACTCTACCGGATAGTCTTGGTTTGGCAATTTCTAACAAGATTGAGTCGTTGGGTTATTAAGCCACAAATTACACGAAGGCTGCTAAAGTTAAGTGTTAAAGGTTATTGCTGGCCTCATTTTTATGTACAGTTTCACATTGGCAATAAAAAAATATAACTATTTAACGGTTGAACCGGTTAAAACTTATTCCCTATTTTTTGAATCAATCAAAATCGTAACAGGCCCGTCATTTAATAGTTCCACTTTCATATCGGCGCCAAATTCACCGGTAAATATTTCTTTTCCCAGGTCAGTTTTTAATCGATCAATCACTTTTTCATAAACAGGAATAGCAACTTCGCCCTTGCTTGCTCTTAAATAAGAAGGCCGGTTGCCCTTTTTGGTAGAAGCGTGTAAAGTAAACTGGCTGACGATTAAAATGTCTCCATTTATATCCTTTACAGAAAGATTGGGAATTTTGTTGGAATCATCAAAAATGCGCAGATTAACAATTTTATTACTCAACCATTTAATATCTTCATCTGTGTCTGCGTCCTCAATGCCGATAAATACCAGCAAACCAAGTTTTATAGCAGATTTCTCTTTATTATCAATAGTTACAGACGCCTTTGATACTCTTTGAATAACCGTTTTCATGAAATCAAATTAATAAAAAAATAAATGCCAAATTTCAAAAAAAGCAAATAATTCTTCTCCCATTCTGTGCAAAAATCGTTGAAAGCCATACCGGCCTGCATTTATAATTTATGCACAATTCTTTTCCACAGGCTGTTGATATTTTAAGATATGTTTTGTGGGGGAGAAAAAATATTTTCGTTGTCCCGCTTTACAAAAATAAATTATAAACAAAAATACTATAACAGATGTCTGACACAAAAAAAACCGGTCTTCACTTCTCCCGGCATTTTACAAAAGAAGGTATTTCTCCTTTTGAAATGTTTGAATATGATTACCGTACATCGGTAATAAAAAACACAACAGGCGAAGTTGTGTTCCAAATGGATAATGTAGAAGTGCCTAAACAATGGAGCCAGATCGCAACAGACATTTTAGCTCAAAAATATTTTCGCAAGGCAGGAGTTCCACAGCCTGATGGAACTATCGGCCGCGAAACTTCAGTAAAACAAGTTGCCCACCGAATGGCTCACTGCTGGCGTGTTTGGGGCGAAAGAAATAAATACTTTGCGTCAAAAAAAGATTCACAAATCTTTTATGATGAACTTATTTATTCAATTCTCAACCAGGCATGTGTGCCTAACTCTCCTCAATGGTTCAATACAGGTTTGCATGAAGTTTATGGAATTACCGGCAAACCACAAGGACATTATTTTGTAGATGGGAAAGATGGAATTTTGAAAAAATCAACTTCAGCATACGAGCGACCGCAACCGCATGCATGCTTCATTCTGAGTGTGGATGACGACCTGGTAAATGATGGCGGCATCATGGATCTGTGGGTTCGTGAAGCGAGAATTTTTAAATACGGAAGCGGCGTAGGAACAAACTTCAGTTCTATTCGTGGTGAAGGTGAAAAGCTGAGTGGTGGTGGCACTTCCAGCGGATTAATGAGTTTTCTTAAGATTGGCGACCGGGCTGCAGGAGCGATCAAAAGCGGAGGAACAACCCGTCGTGCGGCAAAAATGGTTTGCCTGGATATTGACCACCCGGAAATTGAAACTTTTGTAAACTGGAAAGTAGAAGAAGAAAAAAAAGTAGCCGCATTAATCGCCGCTGGGTATCCAAGTGATTATGAAGGTGAGGCTTACAGAACTGTGAGCGGTCAAAACAGTAATAACTCTGTGCGGATCTCAAATGAATTTTTCCATGCTTTGGAAAAAGACAGCGACTGGCAGTTAAAAGCAAGAAGCGACGGCCATACAATGAAGACCGTCAAAGCAAAAAAACTGTGGGATGAAATCACCTTTGCAGCCTGGGCTTGCGCAGATCCGGGAACGCAATATGATACGACAATTAATGAATGGCATACCTGCCCGGAAGGTGGAAGAATCCGTGCGAGCAACCCGTGCAGTGAATATATGTTTTTGGATAATACAGCCTGCAATCTGGCATCGGTAAATCTTCGTAAATTTTTTGATGAAAAGAATAACACCTTTGACGTTCCCGGTTTTGAATATACTGTTCGCTTATGGACAACCGTTTTAGAAATTTCCGTGCTGATGGCGCAATTTCCAAGCAAAGAAGTAGCACAGTTGAGTTATGATTACAGAACGTTGGGATTGGGTTTTGCAAATCTTGGCAGCATGCTGATGGTAAGTGGAATTCCCTATGACAGCGATAAAGCGCGTGGAATTGCCGGCGCCATCACCGCAATCATGACGGGTATCGCTTATAAAACTTCTGCTGAGCTTGCTGAACAACTGGGTGCTTTTAGCAAATATGAAAAGAATAAAAATCACATGCTTCGTGTAATGCGCAATCATCGTGCTGCGGCTTATGATGCGATGGATGCATATGAAGGAATTGAAATAAAACCACAGGGGATTAACGCGAAAGATTGCCCTGATTATTTATTAAAAGCGGCTACCAAAGCCTGGGATGACGCTGTAATACTCGGAGAAAAATTTGGCTATAGAAATGCACAAACTACAGTGATCGCACCAACAGGAACTATTGGCCTTGTAATGGATTGTGATACAACCGGCGTGGAACCTGATTTTGCCTTGGTGAAATTTAAAAAATTGAGTGGTGGGGGCTATTTTAAAATTATCAACCAAAGCGTGCCTCAGGCTTTGCGCAAT
>JBQCFI010000172.1:0-5184 GCA_051959325.1 Ginsengibacter sp.
TCAAAACCGTTTTGCCCACACCGGCACCACCAAACAATCCGATTTTACCACCTTTTGCATACGGTTCAATGAGGTCAATTACTTTAATTCCGGTAAATAAAACCTCCGTGGCAGTACTGAGATTTTCAAATAATGGCGGCTTATTATGAATAGGGCGGCCATTCTTTTTGCTCACCTGTGGCAAACCATCTATCGCATCTCCGGTTACATTAAACAGACGTCCTTTGATAGCATCGCCCGACGGCATCAATATCGGTGAACCGGTATCGACCACTTCTATGCCACGTTTCAGCCCCTCTGTACCGTCCATCGCGATGGTACGAACACTGTCTTCACCCAAATGTTGCTGAACTTCCAAAACCAGTTTAGAGCCATCTTCCCTGGTAAGTTCCAATGCATTAAAGATTTGTGGAAGCTGGTTTTCGCCTTCAAAATGAACGTCCACAACAGCGCCGATAATTTGTTTGATTTTTCCGGTATTTGCCATAAAATTTTTATTAAAAAAGGTATTATTTCAATTTGGCGGCAAAGGTAAGATGATACGGTCAAAAAGTCAACAATAGAAAAAGATAATTTGGTGCTTTTTGAAATGTATTTTCCAATCCTGGTTCTTTTAGATTTTTTTTAGGAGAAAAGCAAAATAAGAAAGGCGATTATGTGTTTGTTTCTTGGAAAATGAAAGCAATTTTTGCGAAATTATTCCTGCAACTCCGTTCAAGCCACCTATTAGAATACTTTCAAATTTTTGCTAACAAACTGTTTCCTTTTTCAATAAATCAAGCACTTCTTTTGCCTGTTGAAAGTGTCGTTGCTCATGTGTTACAATAATCTCAAACGCTTTTTCTAATTTATACACAATATTATTGTTAGCAGGCGAAGAAATAATGACTCCTTTGTCCACCAAATCCTTAGAATTTTCAATCAGGATTTTCAGTTCCGATTGTTTCTCCTCGAATCTTTCTAAAATTCCTTCCGAGATATTGCTTCTGCCTGGTTCCCACATAGCAAATGTTTTGATTTTCTTTTTTCTCGCCGGATGAACACTTTTTAAAATCACATCTCCAAGAAGTGAAACGATAAATCCAATCTTGGATAGAAAAGGAAGTTTATGTGTTCCTTTTCTGATTGAGTCTATCACTGTAAAATAAGAGCTATTAATTACTATTAAATGATCAATATTTTGCGCGATGCTCCAGGTATTGGGATCAGGTTTCCAGTTCATTTGTTCCGAACTAAGCTCACCAAAGCTTTCAATGAATTTTTGGGTGATATCATCTATGTGTTGGTTCCAGTTTCTCATTGTTTAATTAATTTTTTTTCGTGTACTTACTTTAATTTTTCCCTAAAGCAGAAGGTTTAAATTAAAAGCAAGATGAAGATAACCGTTTTTGTCGCAACTTTTTCTGCATTCATCTCATTTTCGCTGATGCAAACCAGTTTATCTTTATGTTTGGAAACAAAAGTCACTTCCAAATGGGAAAAGCGTGGTATTCAAAAAAATGGATGACGATTCTTATTCATGCTACCTGCTGGGTTATCTTATTTTCATTGCCGGTGTTATTGCGCCCATCGCACAACCCGAATGATATAAATATGGTAAAAGCCTTGAATACAAAGGTGATTTTTTTTATCTCAAGGGTAAGTGATTTATTGCTGATCTCCTTTTTTTATCTGAATGCTTTTCTTTTCAGTCCGCGTTTTCTATATAAGAGAAAATACCTCCTTTATGCTTTCGAAATTATTTTTTATTTTGCTTTTTATCTCGCGGTGATGTGGACACTGTGGAGCAGTTTTACCAAAATGAATTTCGCTTTCAATGCGCATTTCGTTGTTAGTTTTTTTCTGTTTCTGTTCATTTTTGCTTGCAGCATTGCTTATAAAACAATCCGTGACAAATTTATTGAGGAGCGGGTTGCAAAAGAAAAGGAAACGGAGCATCTTAAAACAGAATTATCCTTGCTTCGATCGCAGGCAAGCCCTCATTTTATGTTCAATGTGTTGAATAATATGGTGGCGCTTGCACGAAAACAATCTCCCGAACTAGAGCCTTCTTTAATCAAATTTTCTTCATTGATGCGCTACATGCTTTATGAAAATGATGAAGAAAAAGTTTCGCTGGAAAATGAAGAAGAATATCTTCAAAGCTATATTGATCTTCAGCAACAAAGACTGAGTAAAAAAGTAGTGGTTCATGTTAATATCTGCAAAGGTGATAAACCTTATCAAATCGATCCGATGCTACTGATTCCTTTTGTTGAAAATGCTTTCAAGCATGGAAGCGGCTTTATAGAGAATCCGCAAATTGATATACGGTTAAGAGCCGAAGATAATATTCTTTATTTTCGTGTAACCAATAAATATGATCCCGCCTCGCAGCAAATAAAAGACAAAGCAAGTGGTATTGGATTAGCCAATGTTCGAAGAAGGCTGGATCTTTTGCATCCAGGAAATTATACGCTTAACATCACACAGGATAACAACGTGTTTGACGTTTCTCTTGAAATAAATCTTAGTTGATGATTCGATGCCTTGCAATAGATGATGAACCATTAGCACTGGAATTGCTGGTAGATAATATCAGCAAGGTGCCGTTTCTACAGTTGATTGATAGCTGCGATAATGTAATGGATGCGATGAAAGTAATGCAGACTCAAACGATTGATCTTATTCTTTTAGATATTCAAATGCCCGGACTTACAGGGCTGCAGTTCATAGAAAGCATGACTGAAAAACCAATGATCATTTTGATTACCGCTTATAAGCAATATGCATTGGAAGGCTACAATCTTGATGTGACAGATTACCTGGTAAAACCTGTTTCGCTCGATCGTTTTATTAAAGCGTGCAACAAAGCAAAACAACTGTTTGAATTAAAATCAACACCGAAAATTGCACCCAAACCGGAATATATTTTTGTGAATGCCGATTACAGTATGGTTAAAATAACTCTTAATGACATCATTTATATTGAAGCGTTGAAGGATTATATCAGTTTCCATCTTAAAAGCGCCAGACATCCAGTGATAACGAGGATGCCGATGAAAACGATTGAAGAACAATTACCTGCAACAATGTTTATCCGAATTCACAAATCTTATATTGTTTCCGTTTCTTTTATAACAGCAATAAGAAAATCAAGCGTATTTATTGATTTACTGGAGCTGCCTCTCAGCGATACCTATCGGCATAACGTTGCTGCACTCACGGGCAATTTTTAACCTCTTCTCGCGGTTGCTCAAAATATTTTTACCATTTCGTCGCAACATTTTAGCCGCTCATCTCATTTGCCGAATAAGTCAATTTCAACAAAAGTAGTTTTGCCATCAAATTAATGAACATGAAAAAAATACTTTTAGCGGCGTTGATTTTTCTTGCCGGAAAAACATATGCCCAATATCCAAAGGCAATGCCAGCGGGAATGAAAAACAGCGGCCATCTGTATGGAAAAATTACCGACGCAGATGGCAAACCTGTGGACGGAGCATCAGTTCTGTTGCTCCATCAACAAATGGACACCGCAACAAAAAAAATGAAAATGATTTTGGTGAGCGGAATGAATTCTAAAAGTAACGGCGACTTCGATTTTACAGGAGTACCGGTTATGGGAAAACTGCAGTTACGGGCCAGCAACAGCGGATATAAAACCCTTCAACAGGATGTTTCTTTTAAATCCGGAAGCGGATTTGATAAAGATCTCGGTAATCTGAAACTGGAAACAGATGCAAAAGTACTGACTGGCGTAACCGTCGTTGGATCTGCTCCTGCTTTAAAAATGGATATTGACAAAAAAGTGTTTAATGTCGAAAAGAACATTGTAAGTGCAGGCGGAACTGCTGTGGATGTGATGCGGAACGTACCTTCTGTGCAGGTAGATATCGATGGGAATGTAAAACTCAGAAACGCTACGCCGCAGATTTATGTGGATGGACGACCAACGACTTTAACGCTTGACCAGATACCGGCGGATGCGATTCAAAGCGTAGAAGTAATAACCAATCCGTCAGCTAAATATGATGCTTCCGGCGGCAACGCAGGAATATTAAATATTGTTTTGAAAAAGAACAAAGCGAGCGGCTACAATGGAAATATTTCTGCTGGTGTTGACAGTCGTGGAGCAGTAAACGCCGGCGCTAATTTTAATGTAAGGCAAAATAAGTTCAATTTTTCAGCGGCAGGTATGTTGCATCAAATAAAAAACAATACAACGGGCACTACTGATCGGACCAACCTTGGCGATACACTAACAAAGGTTTCTCAAACAGATTTGAGTAAAATGAACGGTGCATTTGTTTTTGGTAAATTAGGACTTGATTATTATGTTACCAACCGCGCTACCATTTCTCTCGGACTTATTAAAGTGCATGGCAAGTTTGATCCAAATGAAACCATTCACTCCACGACCGACAGTTTGTTAGATAGCGGCGTGAAAAGCGCTAATAGTGTTCGTTACACTTCGGGCTCCCGCACTTTTGATGCCAACGGATTGCAGTTGGATTATGTATATAATTTTCCAAAAGACGGCGAGCAACTTACTGCAAATGGAAATTATTTTTCAGGAGCAAACGATGGAAGTTCTTTATATACCACCAATTATCTGAATGGGAACTCCATTGGTGGAACACAACTCCAACAGGTTTCAAACGACGGCAAAATTAAATTCCTGACCATGCAGACCGATTACGCTTTACCCTTTGGAAAACAAAAACAATCGAAGCTGGAAGCCGGCCTCAGATTTCAACAGCACCAAATTGCACAGAATAATGATAATTTTACAGGTACCACGCCCACAAACCTTATAAAAATCCCGGCTGGCACCAATGATTATAAAAGTACCGATAATGTGTTTGCAGCCTATGTAAGTCTTAAAAGCAGCATTAAGAATTTCGGATACGAGGTGGGTGTAAGAGCAGAAAGTTCTAACTATAACGGCGAACTCACTACCACTGCTGAGAAATTCAGCAATAAATACCCGGTGAGCTTATTTCCCTCTTTATTTCTGAGCCAGAAACTGAAGAACAGCCAGGAACTGCAGTTCAGCGCCACACGCAGGATCAACAGGCCCAACTTCTTCCAACTAATTCCTTTTACAGATTATACAGATAGTCTCAACATTACGCGTGGTAATCCGAATCTCGTTCCTGAATTTACCAATTCATTTGAAATGAGCTACAGCAAAACTTTCAA
>JBQCFI010000173.1:0-25803 GCA_051959325.1 Ginsengibacter sp.
TAATACAGTATTCCAGTATTTCTTCACCCATTTCGGGTATTGTCTTCTGACTGCTGATAATACTTCCGGCATCAATGTCACTAATATCGCCCATTCTTTTTGCTAACTTAGAGTTGGTAGCAATTTTTATTGTTTGTGATAAGGGATTACCGGTAGGGGTTCCGAGGCCCGTAGTAAATAAGATCAACGTGGCGCCAGATGCAGTTTGTCCAGTGGTGGCTTCTACGTCATTACCTGGTGTACATACTAAATTCAACCCTGCATTTACCGCCGGCTCTGTATAATCAAGTACTCCGGTAACCGGGGACGTACCACCTTTCTTTGCAGCGCCTGCTGATTTCATAGCATCCGTTATTAGCCCATCTTTTATGTTTCCAGGAGACGGATTCATATGAAAACCAGAGCCTACTTTTTTCGCCAGATCGTTATAAGATTCCATTAAGTCGACAAACTTTTTTGCAATATCACCGTTTACACAACGATCAAGAATATCCTGTTCTGCACCACATAATTCAGGAAACTCAGCAAGTAACACTTTTCCTCCAAGCGCTACCAAAAGATCAGAAGCATAACCTACAGAAGGGTTCGCGGAAATACCACTGAAACCATCGCTGCCGCCGCATTTTACCCCAACTGTCAATGAACTTATCGGAGATGGCTCTCTTTCTGTTTTGTTTATTTCTGTTAATCCTATAAAAGTTTTTCGGATAGCATCACAAATCATTTGCTCTTCACTTTGCGACTTTTGTTGTTCAAATATATAAATGGGTTTGTCGAATGAAGGATTACGTTTTTTCAGTTCATCCAAAAAATACTTTACTTGCAAATGCTGACACCCTAGACTTAGAACAGTAACACCACCAACATTAGGATGATCAGCATAAGCGACGAGAAGCGAGCTCAATGTGGCTGCATCCTGGCGTGTGCCGCCGCATCCGCCTGTATGATTTAGAAATTTTATACCATCCACATTTTTAAAAAAACGGTTTTTAACAATTGAAGAAGTGCTTATATCAATATCAAAAAGGTTTTCACCGTGCTTATAAGCATGCAATAATTGTCTTGTAAATCCATTATATTTTTCTGAATTGTCATATCCTAACTCTTTTTGCAAGGCCACCCTAATTACATCCATATTTCTGTTCTCGCAAAATACCATTGGAATAAATAACCAGTAATTAGCAGTCCCTACCCTCCCATCCTTACGTTTATAACCTTTAAATGTGCGATTGATAAAATGAGAAACATCCGGCATTTGCCAATTATGTACAAACCCCTTGTAAGAATATGGGCTTGCCGCATGTTTGGTATTTCCGGTTGTCATTATTTCGCCTTTGGAAATTGCGCATTGCACTTTCCCTACCAACGTCCCATACATAATTACACTTTCACCCTCCTGCATGTCGCGCAGAAAAAATTTATGTTTTGCCGCAACATACTGTTGCAGTATTATCTCGTTTTCTTCCAATGAAAAAGCAGTTCCCGCAGGAATATCCTGCAATGCTACCATTACGTTATCATCCGGATGAATTTTCAAATAGGGTGTTGCTGTAGCTTTTGTCATCATAACGATTAAAAATTTTGTAACTCAAAGATTTTATTCATCAATTTCCATTTTTCGCCTTTCGCACTTCCTGGCAGAGGTTGCTGGTATTCCCACATAAATTTTTCCCATTGCTGCACTTTTTTATTTTGTTTATCCATTTCATTTTTCTTTTCGAAACTAAAATCATCATTCACATCCATTAGCATAAATAAACGGGTTTCATAACGGTAGATTTCCATATTTTCTATCCCCGATTCTTTTATGAAACTTATTATTTCTGGCCAGACCTCTTTATGAATCTGTTCATATTGCTGAATTAATTCAGGATCATTTTTTAGATCCAATGTCAGAGAATACCTTTTCATGAACGGGTTTTTATTTTATAACCATATACTGCAAATGAAAACACAAATACAAAACAGATCAATGGAACTATATATGAAAAAGCAGTGGAACGTGATTGAGCCAACGCTCCCATAACCAATGGTACCAGGGCTCCGCCAACAATTGACATAATAATGTATGAGGCGCCTTTTTTTGTATAAATACCAAGATTTTTGATGCCTAATGCAAAAATGGTTGGAAACATAATAGATTCAAAAAAGAAAATAGCCATCAAAGAATAAACGGATACTATACCCTCCACTGTAACAACTACAGAACACAAACCTATATTTATAACCGCATATAATGCCAGTAATTTATGCGGCGCTATCACTTTCATTAACGCGGTTCCTGCAAACCTCCCCGCAGTAAACAATACAAGGCTTCCGGAAAGTAAAAAAGCAGCACGGGCATTATCAATGCCAACGTTTTTTTCTGTGCAATAATTTATAAACAATGCGGCTATCCCAACCTGTGCGGCCACATAAAAAAACTGAGCAACTATTGCCCAAACAAAATGTGTATGCCCAAATAATTTTTTACCCGAATGACCTCTTACGTCTATCACTAATTCCTCTTCTTTCACTTCAGGCATAGGTGTTTTGAAAAACAAAAGAGCCACTAATAATACTACCACCGCAATAGCGAAATATACATATTTCACTGAGTCTAATTCTGAAGCACCTCCGGTTGAAGGCTTACTTCCGAAAAATAATGCCCCACCTATAATTGGCCCTAAAAAAGAGCCGACTCCATTAAAGCTTTGCGCAAGATTCAACCGAAATTCCGAAGTTTCTGGTTTACCAAGTACCGTAATATATGGATTGGCAGCGGTTTCCAGGAAGGTTAATCCGCTTGCCAAAATAAATAAAGCAAGAAGGAAAAAAGTAAAACTTGCATTTTGTGCCGACGGATAAAAAAGTAAAGCGCCAAGTGCATACAATAATAGCCCGGTGATAATTCCTTTTCTATAACCTGCTTTCTGCATGAAATACCCAGCCGGCAAAGCAATTAAAAAATAAGCCCCAAAATAAGCGGCCTGAAGCAGAGTGGATCGCAATTTGGTTATATTCAACGTTTCCTGAAAATGTTTATTCAATACATCCAGAAGCCCATAAGCAAGCCCCCACAAAAAGAACAATGATGTTACCAAAATAATAGGCAATCTGTAGTTTTGATTATTCTTCATAAGACAAACTCTAATAATTCGGGAATAGCCGTTTTTGAATTCATTAATGTACAAATTAAGATTGAAATGGCCAGGTTAGACTCCACACCATTGCCTTTCCATTCAACTATATTAGCATTGTCCTTCCTAACCGAAGAAGGCGCTAAATTACATTCTTGCTAAAATTGTTTATTACATAGCCAAAATTCAAATAGAATTATCTTTTTAAATGTCTCTCTTTGCATAGGTTCCGCTTTAAATCCAACAGATAATTAAATCATCTGCCAAATCCGGCTGAGGGAAAAATTTGCTTTATTTTTTTAAAACTTAAAATAGAAAATTAATTTTCAAGGGGGAAAATTATGTAGACTTAAAAAAATTACTGAACAGTTAAAAATAAAGTTATGAAAAAAATTATTTTTGTGCTTCTTTTGGCAGCCGCCATTACAGCTAAAGCTCAAACTCATTCATTGGAAAAGATTTGGGAAACCGATACAATCATTCCCGTTCCGGAATCCATATTGCCCGATTTTGCCAATCATATTTTGTATGTTTCGCTGATCAATGGCGGAGGCTGGGTTTCTGACGGAATAGGAGGAGTTGGCAAACTCAGCATGGATGGGAAGCATTTTGATTCTACCTGGATCACAGGATTGAATGCGCCAAAGGGTCTTGGAAGATTTGGAAACATTATGTATGCCGCAGATAATTCAATAGTGGTAGTAATTGATATTAAAGAAGGAAAAGTAATAAAGAAAATCCCGATTGAAAATGCAAATGGATTGAATGATATAACTGTTGACAGTAAAGGCATTGTTTATGTGTCAGATTCAAGACAGGCAAAAATATGGAGGATAGAAAAAAATATTCCCACGATTTATTTGGACAATATGAAAGGTGTAAATGGGTTAAAGGCAATTGGTGAGGATCTCTATATTGGCGAGGGCAAACATTTTATTAAAGCAGATAAAAATAAAAACATAACAAAAATTGCCGAGATGCCACAAGGCATAGACGGACTGGAGGATGTCGGTAATGGTGACTTTATTCTCACAGGATGGAGTGGCTACATTTTTTATGTTACTGCGTCTGGCCATATTGAAACTTTACTGGATTCACACGCAGAAAAAATGAACACTGCCGACATTTCTTTCGACAAGGCTAAAAAAATTTTATACGTGCCTACTTTCAATGCAAAAAAAGTAGTTGCCTTTCAATTAAAATAATCAAGTTAATTACTGACGAATTTTAAAACATTTGTTTAGGACAATAAAGACACGGATCTTCATCAGTTTGTAGATTGTCCCAAACCGGTACTTGCAATCTTCATGGTACAATAAGTTTCAACTGATTATTTTAAAATTCGCCCTATTTGTTCCTTTGTTGTAAAAAATTATTAAACCGTGAATGAAGAAAAATATGCGTTGATGGAACAAACCATGCGCTGGTATGGACCCAATGATCCTGTAAGTTTATCAGATATCCTGCAGGCAGGATGCACCGGCGTCGTTACTGCATTACACCATATTCCTGTTGGCGAAATCTGGACCAAGGAAGAGATCAATAAAAGGAAAAAATTGATAGAAGATGCAGGAATGTCGTGGCCGGTAATTGAAAGTCTTCCTGTTCATGAAGATATAAAAAAACATTCTGGAAATTTTCACCAATACATCGAAAATTATAAAGAGAGTTTGAGCAATGTAGCTGCCTGTGGATTAAAAGTAGTTACTTATAATTTCATGCCGATCCTCGACTGGATGCGCACCGATATTTCGTTTGAAATGCCTGATAAAAGCAGGGCTTTACGTTTTGAAAAATCAGCTTTTATTGCAAAAAGACGGTTTGAACAAATGACTGGTGAAGAAAAAGAAATTCTTTATCGCAATACTTTATTAGGCCTGCCGGGAAGCGAGGAGCGCTTTACAGAAGAACAGATTCTTGCGGCATTAAAAACCTATGAAGGAATCGATGCCGAAAAATTAAAAAAACATTTATTTTATTTTCTGAAAAAAATTATTCCGATAGCGGAGGAAGTTGGATTAAAAATGGCGATTCATCCTGACGATCCGCCTTATCCGATTTTGGGATTACCAAGGATCATGAGCACTGAAAAAGATGCGCAGGGACTGATTGATGCAGTTCCTTCTGCGGCAAATGGTTTGTGTTTCTGCACAGGCTCTTTTGGTGTGAGAGCCGATAATGATTTAGTCAGAATGATTCAGCTTTTCGGCAAACAAATTCACTTCATACATTTGAGAAGCACCAAACGTGATGAGGAAGGAAATTTTTACGAAGCCAATCATCTGGAGGGTGATGTTGATATGTATAACGTCGTAAAAGAAATTGGCTTGCTGATGAGGAAAAGAAATATTTCCATTCCCATGCGTCCTGACCATGGCCACCAGATGTTGGATGATCTAAACAAAAAAACTAATCCGGGATATAGTGCAATCGGTCGTTTACGTGGTTTGGCAGAATTAAGAGGTCTTGAATTGGCAATTAACAAAAGTTTGAAGAACAAAAATTAATTGGTTAGTGGTCATTTTAATGGCCTACCGAAGTAATCCCAACTGTGACAACTCACGATAAGACAAAAAAACGCTTATTCACCCGATATTTTCTATAAACAATAATTATTTATTGTTTATCAATAATTATTCGTTATGTTTACAGTATAAAAAAATCATTATGAAAAAAATTCCCATAGTATTTCTTCAGGCTGTCATCGTGTTTATCGGCATTGTAGCACTTAGCATTTTGCTATGGTTTCCGTTAACTGAGGGAAGAGCCGCAAACTTAGACTTGTTCAGCATTTACTTTGACCCGTTCATCTTATATGGATACGCAGCATCAATCGCTTTTTTTGTTGCACTGTATAAGACGTTCAAATTACTTGGATACATCGGACAAAATAAAGTTTTCTCTTCAAACTCTGTTATGACTTTAAAGAGTATAAAGTATTGTGCAATCGTACTAAGTATTTTAATTGTGTTAGCGGGACTATATATAAGACTATTTCACAATAAAGAAGACGACCCTGCGGGTTTTCTTGCCATTTGTATCGTAACTACTTTTGTTTCTATCGTATTTGCAACTGCTGCGGCAATCTTTGAAAAACTCTTGCAAAATGCCATAGATATGAAATCTGAAAATGACTTAACAATTTAAGCTGTGCCAATTATTGTAAACTTAGACGTGATGATGGCAAAACGAAAAATTTCATTGAATGAGCTTTCTGAAAGAGTTGATTTGACATTATCTAACCTTTCTATCTTAAAAACAGGGAAGGCTAAAGCAATACGCTTTAGCACCTTAGGGGCAATTTGTAAAGCATTAGACTGCCAACCAAGTGACATTTTGGAATATGTAAATGATGAAAAAAGAACAATGAACCGTTAACGGGTTTGGCAATATGCCGGCCGATAAAAATATTCTGAACTTTTTGTTCGCTAACAGCTTCAGTTCCCGCCAACGAATAACACCGAGCCATAGAACCATGAGTTTTTATTGATAAATTTAGCTTCGGTTATAGGCTGACGATTTTCAAATGCCGCCACATCGCCACCCCGTGTCCGAAAGCTATATTGTTCCTGTGAATTTAGATAGAAGGATAAGCGAATTCTCGCTTTTTTTTACTAATTGGGGCCGATATAGGTACCTGGTAATTCAGTTGGAGCGATTCCCCATGTATCGTTATAGAAAACAGTATTGTTAATAGAAATATTAGATGAATTTTTTAATTTTATTACAGACAAATTATCTCTTGCACGTACCATTTTTACGGAGGATATTTTGGCGCCCAATACATCGTTAAGGAACAGGCCGTATCGGCTGTCCCGACTCTCATAATTAAAGCTACAATCCTTTATGATCAGTCCTTTTACATGCCTTGCCCAAAGACCATAAGACGGTTGCACTTTAAGATTGGCCACATTGTATTGCCCCAGACCAAGTTCCGGCGGTGCGGCTGCCGTATCAGAAGCTGGGTGTCCTCCTTTTACCAAAATATGTACATCATTAAATTCAATGTTTTTGATGTAGCCGGTGTGTTGGCCATTGGGCAATTTAAAAGTTAAACCTCCTTCAACAACAGACGATTCGGGTAACGCATAGCCAGCAACAATTGCGGTTGCCTTCCTTTGTGTGTCATCATACGGTTTCCATCTTTCCTTTTTCCCATAAGAACTGCCACCATAAACTTCCGAAACATCAATGCCATTCAAAATAATATTTTCAACAGAACCAATGTTTACGTTTGTAACCAAAAGCTCATTATGTTTGACTCCATTTTCATCAAATTTAAACCGCTTTACATCAGCGCCAAGAATTCGGCCGCGATTTGAAATAGAAATGAAAAATGGCGTGGTGGTTCTAAGCATTTTAGAGCGCGAATGAATGCTTCCCGTGTGTCCGCAATTTAGATGGATGTCCTTTATATGACCTCCATCGTTGGTTGAAATAGAGAAGCCTGCTTTGTTGGCCCCCAAAACATAAATATTGTCCACATGAATATCCATAATATCATCGGCCGTTTCTGACCCAATCTGGAAAAGATTGCAGTTTGTGTCGCCAATAATATTACGCACTTTATAATTTCTGGCAGGGCGGGTAAATCCCAAAGAGCAATCAGAACCTGGTTTTATAATATCATCAGAACTCACTTTTGAATATATGTTGGTAACTCTAACAAAATTACACGCCATAAAATCGTAAATATCGCGCGCATTAGTTTGATTGTATTTGCCAAAATAAGTATCGTGTACATTGAGTGAATCCGTGCCGGTAGCCAGCAAAACAAAATGCCCTGCACGCTCAATTTTCAACATGTTGTCCGTATCGAAATCCTTTGAGCCTTCTTTGCTGATATAATAAGGCTCATCCTTTTTTTCATCATACCACAGATTTTCCCGGCGTTGAATGCCGCCAATCTCCACATTGGTACAAAGCTTCATTACAAACATTTTATCTGCACGGTTGTCAGGCGCATTGTTCATTACTTTATCGCTGTTTACCAAATTGCCATCGCCGGTGATAAGACCGCTACCAATGATCTTTACATTGTCCAGCCTTTCTCCAAAGAACATACAATTTCTAAAATAATGATGCCCTACATCCTGCTTGGTAAGCCAGTTTTCGGGATCATCATACGGGCCGGAATCGGTTGGGGAAAGACCGGAACGATATTTCTTGTCGCTGAACCAGGTAGCTTCTGGTGCATCATTTCCTTTTAGCGCTTTAATGGTGACTCCTTTAGCAATATAGAGATACACATTGCTTTTTAAATGAACGGTGCGTACGTTATAAATGCCTTCGCTAAAAAGAAGCGTGCCGCCTCCAAGCTGGTGCAGGTATCCAATCGCTTCATTTATTTTCGCCGTATTATCTTCTGTGCCATTGCCGTTGATTCCAAAACTTTTTACGTCTATCTTTCCAGAATAGAATTGCACATTGTTTGAAAAACCTTTGTGCACGCCATCCTTCACTGAAAGTTTAAAAGTGTATAGCTTATTGGGCAAGAGCCGTGAAATGGTAGCCGTGGCGTTTTTGTAATCCATTTTAGCTGAAGAAAGTTTCCAGGTTTTTCCCTTATCCAATGATTGCATTAATTGAGCATTTGAAGGAATAAGGGTGCCCCATCTAAAATTTATTTTTGTATAAGTATCCTTCGTTTCATTGTATTGAAGATTTTTATCCAATACTCTTTCAAAATCAACAATGGTATTGGTTGCGGTTAGTATAGCGGTTTCAGCGCCAACTCCTGGGCTGGTAAGTATTTCGGGTTGTGAGGTATTGTAAATTACTTTGAAAAGATACTTTCCTGCTTTATCCAAGCTCACATTATGGATCACTATTTTAAGGTCGGCTCCATTGGCGGGTCTCAGGTCAAGATGTTTAAATAGAAGCACTGAACCTCCGGCACGATTTTTTGATACGGCAAAATTGCCGACTTTCTTATAAGGATAGTTGGTGCCCATCCGCCCCATAGATTGTGTGTCAAGATCCTTCAGCTTTACATCGCCACGGCCAATCACATTTACCGTTGTATTATCGTCGGTTACGTTGATGCCTTCCGGAAGATAAATTCTTACCGTTGCATTGGGGCTTCTTTGACCTGCAGTGAAATAGAGTGTTACATTTCTCGAAGTACCAGCAGTTATTTTATTTTTTTCTAAACGAAGCTCCCCACCTATCGCCATAGATTGTGTGGCTATGTAATAAAGTTTACTGGCTTTTTTATCCGGAGCAGTTACCATAAGGCGATCACCGGCTTCCAGATCGCCATTCTTTTTTGTGAGGCCTTCTTTATCTGTAATCTTATAAATCTGAGCCGATCCATTTTTTGAAGTAATCTGGTCTAACAATTGTTGTACGCTGGTTTTCGTTGACATCAAGCCCTGGTCTTCCGGCGTATCAACCGTAAACGAATAAGTGCTGCCTGATAGAACTATCAATGAATCTTTTCTAATGCGGACTATATGTGTAGCATTATTTTTTTCAACAATATCAGTGTTAGATTTTGCCGTGTTTGTTTTTTGTGCAGTTACAGTAAAGCTGATACAAACAGTAACTCCGATCAGTGATACAAGTCTTTTCAGCATGTTGATTATTTTTTATAAAGTCGGTTTTTTTATTTGCCCACTAACTTATCTAAGTTTCGATAGAACTTTCTTACATCACAATTTAAGTTCTTTGGTAGCTCCTTCTTTGATAAAATATGATTTTTTATGATTGCCTCTTAATATTGTGATCTTCAATTTGCTTTTTCCGGCTCTGGTTACTTCCAGATCAAATTGATTTTGAAAAGCATGAATATTTCGTAGCGCCATCTGGTTCCATTCTTTGGGCAAGCGCGGCGTTATATTAAATGAATTGAAACCAGTGGGACGCATGCCAAACATGCCTTCTGTAAATATTCTACAATACAATCCGCTCTCTGCGGAAAGATGGCGCTGATTGCCTTCAGGGTACGCCTCTACCGCATAAGGCACATGCTCGCCCAGCAATCTTCTTTCAGAATAATATCTTAAATACCTTAATGCCTTTTGAGTTTCGCCAGCGGCAAATACGCCACGCAAGCCATACAAAGTAGAACGATCCCAGAAAGTTTTATTACCTGCAAGGGAAGCCAGTCCGTCTTCAGTCCATAAACGCGGCGAGAACAACGCATTAATGGTTCCTTCTTTTCTATCAAAAATATCCATTACCAACGGCGTGGTAATCCACGCGCGCAGGGTATCGTTTCCTTTGTAATAGCGATAGGTCTTAAAACCTTCCACCGTGCCACCAAAGTATTTTTCAATGTTGGCTCTTAGCACTTTTGCTTCATTTTCATAAGCTTTGATTTCGGCGGGTGGCTTACCCAATTGTTTCCCCAAAAAAACCGCAGAGCGCAAAGCGTCATAATATAAAGAACTCGTATTAAGGTTGGCGTCGCCCGCAGGAAATCTTCCTTCAAGCTCATCTTTGTTGCTCCATACCACGCCTTCGTCATTCAATTTTCTTTTGCAATATTCCAGGCACCATTCTATAAGTGGCATCAATACTTTGGCAGAATCCACATTGCCGTAAGCTAACACGTATCTTCCTGCGCCGTAAGCAATCATCGCCATATCGCCCCTGTCGCCGGCTCCATGCCAGGTAGCATCGCCTTCGGCTATGATAGAGCTGGGTATGGGTTTATAATACGGGTTCATGTACCTGGCAAACATGCGATACGAATTCATCGCAGACCGGTTGCCGATATCATCTCCCAGAAAAGCAAAGAACGGATTGATGTATTCAGCCTGGTCGTTGGCCCAGATTGCAGCATAGTAACGCAATCCGCCAGGGCTATGCATCAGTCCTCCTTGGGTGTTATAAATACTTTCTGTCCCTCTTATTTTGGCAAAAGCAAACATGGTATTTAAAATCGTATCCGGTGTTTCCAATACAAGCAATGATTGAATCTGAGCCACCCGGTTTTTTCGCGCTTTTTCCTCTGCTTCCACATCCGCTGCAACAAAATCCTGTGGCTTATTTATAGCCTGATAGTTAATGCCAAATATCACAGAATCGCCAGGCACTACCGTTTTCAATCCATCATTGACGGTAGAAACAATAAAGCTATGTTGCCCACCACTACTACGTTCCGGGGCTGGCTTCACTTCCCTGAACAAATACTCCATTTCAATTTTCAATGGTTGTTTTCCCGCATTGGTAAATACTAATTTTTCAATAGCCATTGGTTTATCTACTGACGGAAAAAAGGTTCTTTTTAATTTTAAATGACCATCTTTTCCTATTTCACTATATACGTCCATGATTCCCTTATGCCGAATCCGGATTGCTTTCTCAGCCTGGTCATTTGAAACCGTCGCGTTATAAACTCCCGCTTTTAATAATTTATCATTTATCAAAATTCTCGGAAGGTCACCATCGTTAATATTATACATCATGGAAGCAATCGTGCGAACCGGCAAAAGCCGGAAAGTTGGAAATACCATAGTTCTCACAAACCATGGCTTTGCATTACTATCAACACCATATTGCATCCAGAGAGAAATTTTTTGACCACTCATCTCAATATGATCACTATGCGGCAGACGCCCATTAATACCCCATTCAATTGATCCATCCGATTGGATGCTCCAACGGTCAATTTGCTTTCGCAAACTAACCTGGGCAAAGCAAAAGATGTTAATTAAAACGAGATTTAAACAAACAAGTACTATTTTTTTTGAGAGCATATTTTTCAAATAACTTTAACCACATTACTTATAAATCTTTCCTGGATGCCTTTTTAATAAAAGTATCCTTCACACCAATAGTTTGCCTAATGTTTACATCCTGTACATTCTTCAAAATAAAAGAAGAAACACCGGCAGTTTTTTGGGCCTGGATATCATAAAGAATCGCTCCTTTTACATCATCTAAAATAAACGGAGGCCGATAATCATCATCCATAAAACTTACCTGTATATCATGCATTTTTAAATTCTTTACATGGCGAATATAAAACCCATAAGAAGGCATTGTCTTCCAACTGGCAGGTTCAGGATAATCTTTTTCGTATTCAGGAACAGTACGGTTTACAGAATCTTTTGAGCCCCCACCTTTATAGTAAATTCTTATATTGCTTAATTGCAGATCTTCAATATCATGACCTTGGAGTCCGCCGATAATAGTTCCTTGCCTGCCATCAACGTTATAAGCAACTATATTGCTGATAATAATTCTTCTGCAAGCGCCGACAGGTATTGTATCCGGCCCTCTCATTCTTGCTCCAAGACGAATAAAGATAGGTGCATTACCTATATCACGCATGGTAATATTTGAGATCGTTACATCTTCAAGCAGCGCACCATCAACAGTTTCGAGCGCAAGCCCTCTGCAATATTCAAATACACAATTTGTGATGGTAATATTTTTAAAGCCACCGTTTGATTCTGTGCCAAATTTAATTCTTCCGGTCGGCGAATGGTTTTTTGTATTTGCTCTTTTAAAAGTACCATCCAATAACGTTCCTTCATCAAAACCACTTACAAAGCAATTGGTGATTGTCACATCCTCAGTAGCTTTCGCATAACCTAAACCAAACGTGCTTTTCAAACAAATCCCATCATCAAACGGAGAATTTACTGAGCAATTGGAGACGCGAACATTTTTACAGCAATCAATATCAAAGCCATCACGATTCGTATCCACCTTCACATTATCTATAGTAAGATTGTCGACGCCGGTTGCAAGCAATGCAAACCATCCTCCATGCAAAATGGAGATATCTCTTATATTAACATTTCTGCATAGCAAAAGGCTGATTGTTTTATTTGGTTTGCCATTCCCATTGCTTCCACTTCGAACCAATCCTTTCCCCCAAATCGTCCCGGCGCCTATAATAGAAACATCATGCAAATGTTCTCCCCAGATAAAACTATTATGCCAGTGACTGTGGCCATAATCCTGGTAGATATCATTTACACTTTTTTCCGGCTTATCAAATTCAGAGGAGTCCGGAGCGGCAATTAATGTTGCGCCCTGGTCAATGTATAAACAAATATTACTCTTAAGATGAATGGAGCCGCTGAGATAATTTCCCGCAGGAAAATAAACGGTTCCGCCACCTTCAGCGGCAGCTGCATCTATAGCTTTATTGATGGCATCGCTGTTAATTGTTACCCCATCGCCTTTTGCGCTAAAATCTTTTACGTTATAAAATAACTTTCCGTTTTGAGCTTGCGCTACAAAGGAGATGCCTGATACTAAAGAGAATAAAAAAACTTTAATTTTATTTGATAATTGCATATCTATAGTTAAACATTATTTTAAAAAGAATTGCACTCATATTTATTTACCAGCCAGGATTTTGTGGGTACGGGTCACCGGTAGTTGTAGCATCTATCTGTGCCTGCGGAATTGGCCGTAGTATATGCTTGTTCTGAATATTAGGCGCCGCCTCTTTATTGTGCAACCGTACTCTTTCGAGCAGCTTACTGGTTCTTACCAGGTCCCACCATCTCATATTTTCTCCGCATAATTCTCTTGAGCGTTCATCAAGAAAGAAATCAACAGAAAGATCAGAAGCGGCCACATCCATTGCCTGCCGGTCGCCTGAAGGATAGGCTGCTCTTTCTCTTACAGCATTCACATAGGTAAGCGCTTCCGGTATTTTGCCGGCCATGAAAGCAGCTTCAGCGGCAATGAGATAAGTTTCCGCTAAACGATAAACAATAACCGGCCTAATGGATGGCGAATTAAGGTCTGCACGTTTTGTATCGAAATATTTAAACATTGCAGGAGATAACGCAATACTATATTTACGCGGAGGGATAAGCGTGTAAGGTGCAGCTTTTATTTGAGCATCGGTTACATCATAACCGGGCATAAATATGGCGGTGTCGCCGAATCCAAATTTTGGCTGGCCTGCTTTAGCTCCTGCAGGCGCACCGGAAGGTAAAGGATCAGGCCATTTGGGATAAGCTTTTGGATCAGGATTATTTGCATACCATACTGTTTGAAACGTTTTGCCATAACGGGTATCATTTACTCTTTCTGAAAATGCAGTATCCAATAACCAAAGAGTAGGTATGCAACGGATATAGGGGCGCCCGTATTGAAGGCTTCTTATCATGCCCGGTTGCTTTTCATATTGAGGAACCCACATGTGATTCAAAACATTATCTGCGCCGCCACTATTATTGGGGCCGTTAAATGCAATGTCGGCTGTATGTTGCACTGTCCATAATACTTCGGAGCTTCCTTCATTACCTTCGGCAAATACTTTTCCAAAATCAGGTAAGAGGCTTAGCCCCAAAGAAGCACTGGAATTGATTAGATCCCTAGCGGTATTATAAGCGTTAAGATAATCATCCGGCTGTTTTGCTGAGGATCCCGCCCTTGTAAGATATACTTTTGCCAATACGTGTTTGGCTGCCGCTGCGGTAGCTTTTCCGGGCAATACACCACTGCTTTTTGGACCGGGAGGTAAACCAGCTATAGCATCTTGTAAATCCTGAATAATAAAGTTGTAAACATCTGCAATAGGATCACGTTTGGCCGATGTGGTAGGAACCGTTTGAAAATTCTTATTTAAAGTAACATCTCCATAAAACTGTACAAGAATGAAGTAATAATTAGCCCGCAGAAATTTAGTCTCTGCAATCATTTCATCTTTTGTTGCCTGGGGAATATCTACAGTGGGGGCATTATCTACAATACCATTACAAGTATTAATAAAAGTGTAAGCATCTTTCCAGATGGCAGCAACCGTACCGTGCGATGTAGTATAATTACTGCTATATAAATTAATATCACTATTGCCATCTACGCCTCTCGAAAATGCATCTGTGCCTATAACCGTCATTGTAAACAGATTTTGATTTCCCCAAAAACTGCGCATACCCGCATAAGCTGCGTCTAATCCTTGCTGAAGGCCCTGGCTGGTTCCAAAAAAAGAAGGGACAAGAATTGATTTGGGAGATTCAATCAGTCGCTTATTACAGCCGGCTAATATTATAATGAATACCGTAACTGTTAAAACAAATATTTTTTTCATAATACAACTTTTAAAGATTTTTAATTAAAATGACACATTCACTCCAAAAATAAAAGCCCATACTGGTGGTGTATCAATGCCCACAGTACCTGTGCCTTCAGGATCTAAACCACCTGCCCTGCGATACGGCGAAAAAAGAATGAATGGATCGGACGCAGTAGCATATACTCGTAATGATCTTGCTGTTAATTTCTGCAATACAGCCTGTGGAAGATTGTAGCCCAAGCTGATACTTCTTATCTTAACAAAACTACCATTGAAATATCCCAATTGAGAACGGTTAAGAGGATTGGTTGAAGCAAAATTGGGCTTGGGAAAAGTATTCTGATGATTGGTAGGTGTCCAGTAGTCCACTTTTAGATTATTGTAATTTCCCTGGTAAGTGTTCACAAAATTACCACCTTCAAGGCTGCTGTTTAACATGCTGCCAATTCTTGCAAAAGCTACTACAGTAAGGTCAAAGCCTTTAAAGCTAAACCTATTGGTCATACCACCTTCCCATTTAGGTTCGCTCGTTCCCAATACTATTTTATCATTGGCATCGATTTTTCCATCGGGTTTACCATCAGGACCGCTCAGGTCAGCTACCCTGATGGTTCCTATTACCGAAGAAGGACCTGTAATGGTAAGGTGTAAAGCCTTCGCCGCGGCTGAATCTTCAGGCGTATTTTGCCAAATGCCCAATTTCTTATAATCATAAATAACATCCAGTGGTTGACCTACAAACCATTGATTTCCCACATCGCTGGTAACTCCATTGGCCAGTCGTGTTATTTTTCCACGATTTATAAAGAAATTAATATCACTTGTCCATCTAAAGCTATTTCTGGTTTTGCCCTGGATATTAACCGTGCTTACATGAATTTCAATACCCTTATTTTCTGTTTTACCTATATTAGTAAGAATTTTATTTGGAATACCGGATGTAGGTGGTAAAGTCTGCGGTAATAACAATGAATCGGTAAATTCTTTATACACTTCCACAGAACCTGAAATCCGATTACCCCAAAAACCAAAATCCAATCCAATATTTGCAGTAGACGTATATTCCCAGGCAAGTGTAGGATTAGGTGCATTGGTAGGATAAGCCCCTGTAGTGGTTACGGTTCCATAATTATATACTATCGATGATAAGGAGCCCAAAGTCTGGTAAGCGTCAATAGATGTATTGCCTACTCTTCCATAGCTGGCTCTTAATTTTAAGCTAGTAACAGCATTACCGGAGCTTTTAAAAAATGGTTCTTTGGTAATGTTCCACGCTACCGCTGCGGAAGGAAAACCATGATATTTATTGCCTGGCGCCAAACGGGATGATCCGTCGGAACGCATGGTAATGGTAACTAAATAACGATCATTATAGCTATAATTGATGCGTCCCATGTAAGAGATGATATCCCATTTCTCATAGTTTCCGGAACCTGCTAAATTAGCTCCATAAGTAGGATTATAGTAAGCTAGGTAATCTGCAGCAATATTAGTATTATCAAAACTATTATTCTGTCTGTTAGATTGCTGTAAACTATATAAACCCGTCAGGTTTATCTTGTGCTTTTCAGCAAAAGTTTTGTCATAAGTCAATAAGTTTTCAATTGTATAATTGGTACGAAAATCTGTACGGTTAACGGATGCTGAGCCGCCTTTATTAACCCTGTAAGAAGTTTTTGCCGAATAATAATTACCATATACATCACTCCTTACTTCCGCGCCGGCATTTAACCGGTATTTCAATCCCTTCATCAGGCTCGCCTCAAGATATAAAGTAGTGAACGTGCCGAATCTTTTCCGGTCTTCCACTACTGCTCCCGGAACCAGATCTCCTAATGGATTCCAAACCTGATTAGCATTTCCCGGAACATAGTCATTCACCACATTTCCGGCGCTGTCATAAGGTGAAACAAGCGGGTTAGCTCTTAAAGCCTGCGCCATTGGATTAATGTTTTCCCCATTTCTTAAGGTAAAAGTATTTAATGAACTAATTCCTGCTTTAATATATTTTCCCAATTGCTGGTCTATACTTGCTTTTACACTAAAGCGCTGAAACTCCTGGCCTGGATAGATCCCTTTCTGATCAAAGTATCCAAGCGATGCCGCATATTGGGTATTTTCTGATCCACCGGATACCCCCAGTTGATGATCGGTCATAAACCCCTGTTTATACACGAGCTTCTGCCAGTCTGTACTACGTCCCATTTTAAGACCTTCCACTTCTTCAGGCGAAAAGGTTCCATCTGTAAGAAACTTTGGATCATCAATACCTGTATAAGCAGAGGGATCGGCATTAATTTTCGCCCATTTCTTTAAAGTGGCAAACTCCTGTCCGTTCATTACCGGGAAATCGCGGGTAACATTACTAACCCCCGCATAGCCATTATATGTCAATATCGGTTTACCAACCCTACCCCTTTTCGTAGAAATTAATATTACGCCATTAGCGCCTCTCGATCCATAAATAGCAGTAGATGACGCATCTTTAAGCACCTCCACAGAAGAAACATCATCCTGGTTAATATCATTAATGCTACCATTAAAAGGAATACCATCTACAACGATCAGGGGATCATTATCTGCTCCTAACGACCTGGTTCCCCTTATTAAAATATTGGGCGTAGCGCCGGGCTTACTGTTAGCGCCGCTTCTTTGAATATCAATACCGGCCCCCTGTCCCTGCAAAGCGGATGCTAAATTAGAAGCAGGAACGTCCTTAATAGATTGCTCGCTGATAGAAGTGATAGCGCCTGTTACATCAGATTTTTTCCTTGTTCCATAACCAACCACAATCACCTGGTCAAGCTCATTTTTATTAGTTATTAACTGAACGGAAAGATTTGGCAATGCTTTGTTGCCAACTTTTATTTCTTTGCTTATGAAGCCAATATAAGAAAGCAACAGCGTACTATTTTCAGGTACGCTAATTTCAAAGCGGCCATCATTGCCGGAAGTAGTTGCATTAGTGTGGCCTTTTACTAAAATAGTTACACCGGCAAGCGGCTCGCCACTCTGGCTGGTAATATATCCCTTTACCGGTATATTTGATTGTGCATATATATTATCTGAGAATAATAAAGCACAAAAAAGAATAAGCCCCGTACTTATAATTTTTGTTTTAATAAAAATTTTCAATGCTGTTTGCCCAATTGAAAGTTCCAAGTGTTTCATAATTGTCTTTTTTTAAGAAGAAGGAGAAGAAGTAGTAGTAGAAATGATTATCCGTCGTAAGAGTATAAACTATGGAGGCCTTTTTTTTAGTAAGATTATTTTTATTTTCATGATTGAATTATTTTTTTGCTTTAGCAAAATATTTTTCATTTCTGAATCGTGTCGGATTCACTCTTTTCAAAATATTCTTCATAACTATTTTGAAAATCTGGCAATAAAGCCTCCACCTGGAACAAGATTTAATTCAATGCTATCTTTCGATGAATAAGAAGAATGTTCCATAATAATTGATGCTGAATTATTTGCATCATCTTTTGCCATTAGCGCTTTATAGTTTCCTTTTAAAAAGTAAAGAGGAATTCTTATTTTTTGTTGTTTTACTCCATTCATTATTGCGAGAAACCAGGTGCGCCCCTTTCTTCTTGCAAACACCGCAAGACTACCAATTTCAGATGGCGGTAATACTATTGTCTCATCCCACACAGCCGGAATGCTTTTAATAATTTCTGCTGCTGGATTCGCTAAAATGGTATCGGGATTTGCAGCATAAGTTAATAATGGTCCACTTAATATAGCCGCACTGGCAACCTGATGTGCCCACGTTGTATTCTGTCTTCTATCACCAAAATGAACAACTGTATATTCTGCGGGGCCTGCAAGAAAACGGGTAAAGGGAATTGTCGTTTCGTGTGTGGCCCTGTCAACAAGCTTGCTGGCTTCCATTCCTTTCACAGCTTCTCTTATCATTTCGTTGGGATAGGTTCTTGCTAACCCTGTCGGTTTATTGGCACCATGAAAATCGCACATAACGTGATACTTTGCTGCGTCTTTTAAAATATCTTCATACAGATCAATCACCTCTTTTGCTTCACTGTCAAAAAAATCAATCTTCGCGCCTGCCACCCCAAGTTCATTACACTTTCTAAAAAAAGAATCTCTTGCTGCCGCGCTCCGCAAACTTTTTGAATGTTCCCAAAGCCAAATGCTTACCCCTCTTTTATTCGAATAGTTAACCAGTTCTTTTATCTGATCTTGTGTCCATCTTGTCCAGAAACCCTCCAAAATATTATGCTCAAATCCTAATGCTGCTGCGCCATCAGTAAAATGTTTCATTACTTCCAAATTTCCGGTGCCGCCTCCGTTCAAATACTTCCAAACCGCACGGCCAGGCTTTATCCACGCTGTATTTATTCCTTCAGGAAATAATTTTGGATCTGGTGGGGCATTAAGATTTGCAACAATATCAGTGTTTACCAGACTATTCAAATCTTTTCCCATCATCACTACACGCCAGGGGGTAGTTATGGTTCCGCTAATAACTGCAGGCTGCCTTAACCGCAGGGTATCTGCAGGACTATATCGCAATTTATAAGGATAAGAAGTAGGTTGCTCATTTGCCAACCTAAGTACCAATCCGTTTTTGCCGTCAGCCTGCAACGCCATTCCGGCATAATTTATCAAAGCCGCTTCTGTAATACTCGCATAAATCCCCTCCGGTAATTTAAAGGTTGCGGGAGGTGCCACCCATTCACCTTCACGAACACTATCAATTTGTTTTTTTACATGCACACTTTCATAGTGCATATTAAGGTCGTGGTACCAGATAGTGCTTTTAGAAGGAATATTAAAAACAGTCGTCTCACCCGGAATTCGCGACTCATTTTTTTTCCCAGCAACAATTATTCTGAATGCCGCTCCATTATTAAACACACGAACTTCTAATATACATTCCGGTTTATTATTAATGTAAATTTTTGCCCCGTTGCAGTGGTTAATTGCTTTTGAATGTAAACCACGCCATTGATAGGTTTCATTGATCTTGTATCGTTCGGTTTTTGTTATAGTAATATTTTCTGTAACAGAAATCCCATCAACCGTCATTGAAAAAGGAGACGGCTTAATTATAGTTTTCCCATTAAAATTAATTGCATAACTAAGGCCGTGCATTTGTTGAAATAGTTTCAAATGAACAGTCCCATCGGGGCTTTGAACGAGTGTAGTGTCAGAGGCCAAAACATGCGTGGTGCAAAGAAATAAAAAGAGGAAATGGTAAAAAATAATTTTTTTTTTCATAGCAATCAAATTAATTACACCGAAACGATTTTTATCCCAGTGCAATTGAATAATAATCGTATGAAAATGAAATTATAGTATTAGCAAACTATTCAACAATTCTGGCATTGCGCCTTAAATATTAATTTTTTGTAGGAATATTATGGTGAAATTTTTTCGATCATGATTAAAAATGCCATCATCAGGATGAAACTTAATTTATTAAAGAGTGTATTTTTATTTATTCTAACCTTACTAGTTTTAGCATCTTTTACTTATATTAAATCGTGGGAATCAAAATTTGCGAAGATCAATAAAGACGGCGAACTGACTTATATTCCTGATGAAAAAGGAAATATTTTACCAGACTTTAGCCTCGTCGGTTATTATGGCGGAGATAAGGCAATACCGAACGTCGAGATAGTAAAAACTATTGAACCATCACCCAATAAAAATGATGAAGAAGTTATTCAAAATGCTATTGATGAGGCATCAAAAAGATTGCCTGATAAAAACGGCTTCAGAGGAACAATTCTTTTGAAAAAAGGTATTTATAATATTCAGGGAACAATTAAAATTGAAGCCAGCGGTATTGTTTTGAGAGGAGAAGGAAATGCCACAAAACTAGTAGCCACAGGCACTTCGCAAAGAACACTGATTTTTGTTTCAGGTAATGGAAAAATTAAGGAAATCCCGAATTCCAGGACAAATATTACAGATGCTTATGTACCGGTAGGAACAAAATCTTTTACGGTAACATCAGCAAAAGAATATATGGTTGGAGATAAAATTATAGTTTATCGTCCTGCTACTGATCAGTGGATAAAAGATTTAAAAATGGATCAGATTGTAGAAAGAAAAGGTACCAAACAATGGAAGGCGAATGAATATAATATTGAATTTGAAAGAACGATTACAAAAATTTCTGGTAATAAAATATTTATTGACAACCCGATTGTAATGGCAATGGAGCCAAAGTATGGCGCACCTGAAATTTATAAATATACTTTTGACGGGCGGATTTCAAAGGTGGGAATTGAAAATTTATATTGCGAATCAGAATACAAAAGTGACACAGCGGAGAACCACGGATGGGAAGCAATAAAATTTGACAAGCTAGAAAACGGATGGGTGCGTAATGTTACTTCACGTTACTTCGGTTACAGTTGTGTAAGCCTTGAAAGGGATTCAAGAAATATTACTGTTACTGATTGTAATTGTTTTGATGCAAAATCAATTATTACAGGAGGCAGAAGATACTCTTTTTATAACACAGGGCAAATGAATTTATTTATGAATTGCAATACTACGGAAGGAAGACATGATTTTGTCACCGGCGCCAGAACCCGCGGACCTAATGTATTCTACAACTGCACTGCAAAAAATACACATGCTGACATTGGTCCTCATCACCGTTGGTCCATGGGCACATTATATGATAATATCGTTACTGATGGAGACATTAATATTCAAGACCGTGGAAATTATGGAAGTGGTCACGGTTGGGTAGGCATTACCCAAATACTCTGGAACTGTACAGTAAAAAGAGCAGCGGTTCAAAGTCCTTATGTGAATGGAAAGAACTACTGCATTGGCTTAAAAGGTGAAAAATATCCGGGCCGCTTTAAAGACAGGCCCGATGGCGAATGGGAAGGTCAGAATCAAGATGGATTAAAGCCAAAATCCTTGTATTTGGCTCAGTTGAAAGACAGAAGAAAATAAAAAAGAACTTATTAAATAAGCTACATTAATTCGTTTGCAATTCATGTTATAAAATAAAAAACACATCGAAAAATAAAAAAATGAAAATACTTTTTTTGCCTTTGCTGATTATTTCAGTTAATGTTTTTGCCCAAACAAAAAATGATCCTGAAGAGGTCACCCGTAAAGTTGCAGACCGCGTAATTGAAAATACCAGTTTTCAATTTATAAATAATGCAACTGGTGAAAAATTTGTAAGCACAAATGGAAAAGATACTTCTTCAAATGTAAAAGCGGAAAGTGGCTATAACAAATGGGCTTATGTAAATGGCGTTTTAAACACAGGTATGGTTCGCATTGGTAGTGTACTTAATGATAAAAAATACTCAGATTATTCAAAACATAATTTTGATTTTATTTTCAACAACATTAACTATTTTAAAAAATTATATGATGCCAAAGCACATAGACCTGAATGGAGTTCTTTTTTTAGCATGAGTAATTTAGATGCCTGTGGCGCTATGGCTGCAGGACTGGCCGATGTTTACGTTTTTGATAATAAAAAAGACTTCCGTACTTATTTGGATCGTGCGGCAAATTATATCCTCCATAAGCAACTGCGTTTATTCGATGGAACGCTTGCACGCCCTCGTCCACGCAATGCTACAATTTGGGCTGATGATCTTTATATGAGCGTTCCCTTTTTGGCCCGCATGGGAAAAATAACCGGCGATAATAAATATTTCGATGACGCAATAAAACAGGTTGAGAATTTTAATAGATATCTCTATGATTCTGCAACTGGATTGTTCTTTCATTGCTGGTACAGTGATGTTCAAATGAACGGAGTAGCTCACTGGGGCCGAAGCAACGGATGGCTTGCCGTAGCACAAACAGAATTGCTAAATAACCTTCCGGCGAATCATCCAAAAAGGCAGGAACTCATCAATTTATTGCTTAGACAAATCGTTGGCTACTCCCGCTACCAGGACACTACTGGGCTTTGGCATCAGGTATTGGATAAGCCGGATTCTTATTTGGAAAGTTCAGTGACCGCTATGTTTACTTATGCAGTAGCTAAAGCTGTGAATGAAGGGTGGATCAATAAAACATATCTTACTATCGCTGAAGATGGCTGGAAGGGTCTGGTTTCAAAGGTAACTCCTGACGGACAAATACAGGATGTTTGCATAGGGACAAACATTGCTGATAACATCAAATTTTATTATGATCGTCCGAAAGAATTAAATGATACACACGCCATTGGTGCTTTTTTATTGGCAGGCGCAGAAATGATCCGGTCACAGAATTTAAATAAATAAGAAACAACATAAATTACGAAAAGGAATGTATTTTTTAAAAACTTTTTATAGAATAAAAACTCCATTACAATAATCCGTGACTTTGATACGCTGTTTTGTAGTAAACAAAGAAATAAATGAATTTTGTCTTTCTTAAATAAAGAGAATTCGATGGAAAATAATTTGTTATATTGATCTGCTTTTTTAGTATTTCACTGAATTATTTGACTACTTATTTATCCCTTTAAGGACGATTCCCTTATAATTAATTCCGTATCTAATATTTTTGTCTGAAAATCAACAAGGGGTCTTTTGCTCTCAATCATTTCAATGAGTAACTGGGTCGCCATTTGACCTATTTCAAAAGCAGGTTGCTTTACAACGGTCATTGGAGGATTAAAAAGGTGCCCAACTTTAGAATTTGTAAATCCGGCAAAACCTAATTCCTTTTTTAATTTTAAATCTTTAATCAATTCGAAACAGAGAGTTGTTATCCGGTCGCTGGCGGTAAAAACAGCATCTGGCTTAACTCTTCCGTTTTGTAATTCTGAAATCGCTTTTTCTATTTCCGCTAGTACCATTCCACCATAATTACAATACTTTACCAGAGCATCGTTAAAAGGAATATTATGTTTTTGAAGAGCATCGTTATATCCCTTAAGTCTTTCTGTTGTTATGGATAAGGAAGGAGAACTTGTTATGTGAGCAATTTTTTTATACCCCTGAAAAATGAGATGCTCAGTGGCATGAAACGCTCCTAAATAATTATTTGCAGTCACCTTATGTGTGTCGATCTCATGTGTTATTCGGTCGAAAAAAACTATTGGTAATCCTTTATCAAACAAGTCTTTTAAATACGTGATATCTTCTGTTTCACTTGCCAGCGATATCAGCAATCCATCAACGTATCGTGAAGCATGATGTTCAACATTTACTTTTTCTCTTTCTTCTGATTCATGGCTCTGGCTAATAATAACATGATACCCCCGATTGTAAGCGATTGACTCAATTCCATTGATTGCTTCTGAAAAAAAGTTATTAGCAATCTCACAAACCATTACTCCAATGGCACGGCTTCTTCTCTCTTTTAAACTTAACGCTACAGGATTAGGTCGATAATTCATTTTTTCGGCATACTCTAAAACAATCTTTTTGGTTTCATCGCTAATTTGATAACTTCCTCTTAAAGCTCTTGAAACGGTAGAAGCAGATATGTTTAATGCCTTTGAAATGTCCTTTATAGTAACCGAATCAAATTTCATTACTCAATTATTTGCATTTATTCCCTGAATAAAAATAAAACTAATGAATTTTACCTGCGTCCGATAATAAAAAATGAAAAATGTTTTGATAACGATTGCGCAAAAATAATTGATCTTCTGTAAAAATAGCTAACCTTTATTTTGTACCCTTGTTCTTTTACTCTCAACTACTAATGATTAATAATTACTTTTCTCTTTCGCAAAAAAGCACTAGTTACAGGTTGAAGCAAGTCAGCAAGCCGTCCGCTACCGAGCTTGATAATCTCTTTGTATTTCCGGCGTTGTATCAATGCTAACAAGACACGTCCTTATCACCATCGATGGTGGCATAAACGCCTTATAAGAAATTCGGAAAGGAATTTATTTTCCGGCATTTGATGGATTAAGCTTTTCATTCAGTTCTATTAATCCTGCTTTCATTTTCGGGGAAATGGTGTTCGGTCTGAACCGCTAAATATGAGGTCAGTATAAAGAAAATGTCGTAATTGCTTTAAAATGAGGATAGAGATAATTTTACTCTCTAAATGATAGCGAGTTATATCTTTGTACCTAAGGACATGAAACCACAGTCACCCATTTTTACAAGTATGTCTAAGGATGTGATCGAGATGCCGCCATGGTTTAAATAAATTCTGATCCTGATTTTTATAATGGGATGATTGCTTGTTCTTCAAATTCATTTCTTCCAGCTTTACGCGAAGTTCTTCTATTTCCTTTACCAGTTCTTGATTTTGACGGATAAGCAACTTCTGTTCCTCTATCAACTTTTGTACTTTTTGCGAGGCCTTTTGCAAACGTTGGTCAACCAACCTGTATTCTTCATGAATCTGCTTAGGCGTTAAAGAGGACTCTTCCCCTCCTGTTTCTGTTTTGGAATTAACGGGTTATATTCAAACTGTTTGAGTTGAAGAAAATTAAAGGGAATGGTGATATTTTATTTCTCGGTTCGCTCCTCACCCATGTGTTGTAAAAACGGAGCATTATGGCAGAATTGCCACATACAACAGGAACGTCGAAAGTATAAAAACCTGAAGGGTCCGCTTTTACATACTTTATTAATACATTGTTGACGTACAATTCCACTGTCCATCCGGGTTCCGTAGTATTACCGATTCTATAAGTGCAAATGACCGGCGGTATACTGTGGACGTATTGCTAAATTGAATGCCATTCAATGGAGCATAAACAGAGGATAAAGATGG
>JBQCFI010000174.1:0-2213 GCA_051959325.1 Ginsengibacter sp.
TTTTGAAAAAAATGGAGTGCTGCTCGATGTGAATAATGAAGCATCCGCTATCAGTAAACTAACATTTAATGATTATTTGTCTTTGAAGAAATCTGATAAATTGTTTGCCGGAATCTTACCAAAAATTGATAATGCCTTTGACGCTATTAACAAAGGAGTTGGTGAAGTGATCATCGGTAATTCTGAGCACTTATCTTCTTTGATAAATGGAACTGAAGGGACAAAAATTTGTTGATGAACAGTAAAGAAACAAATATTGATGATTTGTATTTCGATTCAATTGATCTATTAAAACAATTAATTGCAATTCCTTCCTTCAGCAAAGAAGAAGATAAAACTGCTGATTGTTTGGAGGCTTTTCTTCAACAAAAAAATATTCCATCACATCGATTTCTGAATAATGTTTGGGCAACTAATAAATATTTTGACGAAAGCAAGCCAACACTGCTTTTAAATTCACATCACGATACGGTGAAACCCAATAAGGGCTATACTTTAAACCCTTTTGAACCAATTGCAAGAGACGGAAAATTATTTGGGTTAGGTTCTAATGATGCCGGTGGAGCTTTGGTTTCTTTGCTGGCAACTTTTGTACATTTTTATGATGCCGATCTTCCTTTCAATATCATTTTTGCAGCTTCCGCTGAAGAAGAAATTTCCGGAAAGAACGGCGTAGAAATTTTATTAAAAAAATTACCGAAAATTGATTGTGCAATTGTTGGCGAACCAACTTTATTAAACATGGCTGTGGCTGAAAAAGGCTTATTGGTTCTCGATTGTATTGCACATGGAAAAGCCGGACATGCAGCAAGAAATGAAGGTGTAAATGCATTATACATCGCGATGAAAGATATTGATTGGTTAAGCAGTTTTGAATTTCCAAAAATTTCTTCTCTTTTAGGGCCGGTTCATGTTGCAGTTACCTCTGTAAACACTGAAAATAAAACGCATAATATTGTTCCGTCTGAATGCAGTTTTTTAGTAGACATTCGTGTGAATGAACTGTATTCTTTTGAAGAAATTATTTCCATTATTAAAGAAAATCTTCAAAGCGAAATTCATCCAAGATCTACCAGGTTAAAGTCAACTTTCATTCCTCACGACCATCCTCTCGTGATCGCCGGAACTAAAATGGGACTTTCATCTTATGGCTCCCCAACCTGCTCTGACAAGGCTTTGATGGATTTCCCTTCTTTAAAAATCGGTCCTGGTGATTCAGCAAGGAGTCATATTGCGGATGAGTTTATTTTTGTAAATGAAATTAAAGACGGAATAAAAACTTACATTGACATAATTACGAATTATAAATTACGAATTACAAATTGAAGAACCACAATGTTATACAAGAAAAAAGCTTCGCGTTTGCGTTGAGAATCGTGAATCTTTATAAATATTTGCGGGAAGAAAAGAAAGAATATGTTCTGTCTAAGCAACTTTTAAGAAGTGGCACATCAATAGGAACAAATATAGGAGAAGCTATTGGAGGACAATCTGGTAAGGATTTTATTTCAAAATTAAGTATCGGGTACAAAGAAGCAAGAGAAACAATCTACTGGTTCAAATTATTACAGGCAGCTTCTTTCCTTTCTGCAGAACAAGCTAGCAGTATATTAAGTGATGGACAACAAATCTGCAAAATTCCTGGTAAAATTCAAATAACAGTAAAAAACCGTAATTCGTAATTATTAATTCGTAATTGACTACATGAAACTCTGGCAAAAAAATACTGAATCATTAAAGGAAGTAGAAACATTTACAGTTGGCAAAGACCGTGAATTGGATTTGTTTCTTGCGCCTTTTGATGTGCTTGGTTCTCTCGCGCATATCAAAATGCTTAACAGCGTTGGGTTACTTGCTGATGAAGAGTTAACTGAATTACAAAAAGCTTTAAAAGATATTTATAAAGAAATAGAAAATGGAAATTTTATTCTTGAAGAAGGTGTGGAAGACATTCATTCGCAGGTAGAATTTATTCTTACAAAAAAGCTCGGCGATGCCGGCAAAAAAATTCATTCTGCGCGTTCCAGGAATGACCAGGTTATTGTTGATTTAAAGCTTTTTTTGAGAAATGAAATTGAAGAAGTGGTTCACGATGTAAAAGAATACTTCGATCTTTTATTAAAGCAAAGTGAAAAGTATAAAGATTACCTGTTGCCCGGCTACACGCACTTTCAGCTTGCAATGCCTTCATCTTTTGGATTGTGGTTTGGCGC
>JBQCFI010000175.1:0-13955 GCA_051959325.1 Ginsengibacter sp.
AATGGCAAAAGAGAACTTTAAAAGGGATAAACCCCACGTTAACATTGGCACTATCGGCCACGTGGATCACGGTAAAACAACCCTTACAGCCGCTATTACCGATATTTTGTCTAAAAAAGGTTTAGCGGAGAAAAAAAATTACGCAGATATTGATGGCGCTCCTGAAGAAAAAGAAAGGGGTATCACTATTAATACAGCACATGTTGAATATGCAACAGCAAATCGTCACTATGCGCATGTGGATTGTCCCGGTCACGCTGATTATGTAAAAAACATGATCACAGGTGCTGCTCAAATGGACGGAGCAATATTGGTAGTTGCTGCTACCGACGGTCCAATGCCTCAAACTAAAGAACACATCCTTCTGGCTCGCCAGGTAGGTGTTCCACGTATCGTTGTTTTCATGAATAAAGTGGATTTGGTTGATGATCCTGAATTGTTGGAACTGGTAGAAATGGAAATTCGCGAATTATTAACTTCTTACGGTTTTGACGGCGATAACACTCCAATCATCCAGGGTTCTGCTACCGGCGCTTTGGCCGGAGACGACAAATGGGTTGCTAAGATTGATGAGTTAATGGATGCCGTTGATACATACATTCCATTACCTCCGCGCCCGGTTGATCAGCCTTTCTTAATGTCTGTTGAAGACGTATTCTCTATTACCGGCCGCGGTACAGTTGCTACGGGTCGTATTGAAAGAGGACGTATCAAAGTGGGCGAACCAGTTGAAATCGTAGGTTTAATGGAAAAGCCATTGACATCTACCGTTACCGGTGTGGAAATGTTTAAGAAATTACTTGATCAGGGTGAAGCAGGAGATAATGCAGGTTTGTTACTCCGTGGTATTGAAAAAAACCAAATCCGTCGTGGAATGGTACTTTGCAAACCAGGCTCTATCACTCCGCACACTGACTTCAAAGGTGAAGTTTATGTATTGAGCAAAGAAGAAGGCGGACGTCATACTCCATTCTTCAATAAATATCGTCCTCAGTTTTATTTCCGTACGACTGACGTAACAGGAGAAGTAACATTACCTGAAGGAACAGAAATGGTAATGCCAGGTGATAACACCTCTCTCACTGTGAAACTGATTCAGCCGATTGCAATGGAAAAAGGTTTGAAATTCGCAATTCGTGAAGGTGGCCGTACAGTAGGTGCAGGACAGGTTACAGAGATTTTAAAATAAGATTTTCATATCTTTGAAACTAAAATTAGCTAATTAGCAAATTTGCTAATTAGCTAATTTGGTTTTAAGGAAGTTCTTTCAATACGGGCATAGTTCAATGGTAGAATAGAGGTCTCCAAAACCTTTGATCAGGGTTCGAATCCTTGTGCCCGTGCAATTATTATGATTAATGTGCTGATTAGCTGTGTTGCTGAAAAGTATCTTGAATCATTGGCATATTAGCTAATTAGCAATCAACAAATTAATATTTATGAATAAAGTTGCCTTATACATTCGTGATTCTTACAAAGAAATGATGCAGAAAGTAACGTGGCCTACATGGGAAGAATTGCAACAGTCAACCATGATTGTGCTAGCGGCTACCATTATCATCACTGCTATTGTGGCTTTGATGGACTTTGTGTCCAACGGCGTTTTAAAATTTATTTATTCTTTATTTAAATAACCATGTCAGAAGAAAATAACAACCATATTGAGGAACAACTTCCTGCTGATACTACTCCTCCGGTAGCTGAAAAAGATACCAAATGGTATGTGTTGAGGGTGGTAAGCGGCAAGGAAAGAAAAGTAAAAGAATACCTCGATAAAGATATCATCAGGCAGGGATGGGATAAATATATTTTACAGGTTTTTCTTCCTGTAGAAAAGGTCTACAAAGTATTAAATGGAAAAAAAGTAATGCGTGAACGCAACTTTTATCCCGGATATGTAATGATAGAAGTCCTAGATGGCAAGCTCTCCGGTGAAATGGTTCAGCATCTGAGCAATACGACTAACGTAATGCATTTTTTGACAGATGGAAAAGGTTCTAAAGGTGAAATCATCAGCCTGAGAAGGTCTGAAGTGAACAAAATGCTTGGTAAAGTAGATGAAATGGCAGACGCGGGTGGAATGAAAATGAGCGAACCGTTTATTGTTGGTGAAACCATTAAAATTATTGACGGACCATTCAATGATTTTAACGGAGTGATCGAAGAAGTAACCGATGAAAAGAAAAAATTAAAAGTACAGGTGAAAATTTTTGGACGCGCTACACCTGTAGAATTGAGCTATATGCAGGTAGAAAAACTATCTTAAAAGACTCATATAAAATTGATTAAAAGCCATCGTAATTGATGGCTTTTTTGTTATAAAAATATCTTTCAACAAACAAACAAATAGGCAACATTCCTGTTTTGTGAACCACGTTGGCATCTAATTTTTTTGGACAGAACGACTCACAATTTTCATTTCTCTACCTTTACTTTTCAATTTAAATAAGAAACTATGGAAATAAAAGCTTTAGGGAGGCAGGGATTGACGGCTTCACAAATAGGATTAGGTTGTATGGGCATGAGTGAATTTTATGGAGAACATAACGATGCAGAATCTATAAAGACGATACAAAAGGCTTTTGACCTCGGCGTCACTTTTTACGATACTGCGAATATGTACGGACCTTTTACTAATGAAATATTGGTAGGAAAAGCCATCAAAGCGTTTAGGAGTGAAATCACTCTTGCCACCAAATTTGGAATTGTAAGAGATCCTGCCAATCCAACAGCAAGAGGGGTAAATGGCAAACCGGATTATGTAAAAAGCTGTTGCGAAGCCAGTTTAAAAAGGTTGGGCGTGGATGTAATTGATTTATACTATTTGCATCGCAGAGATCCGGATACACCTATTGAAGAAACGATCGGAGCGATGGCCGAATTGGTTAAAGAAGGAAAAGTGAGAGGGATTGGTTTGAGCGAAGTGAATGTAGAAACTTTGAGAAAAGCACATGCTACTTATCCCCTTTCTGCTTTACAATCCGAATACAGTTTATGGAGCCGTGAACCAGAGGACGAAATCATACCTGCATGTAAAGAATTAGGAATCGCATTTGTGGCATATAGCCCGCTTGGGCGTGGGTTTTTAACCGGTCAAATAAAAAGTTTTGGGGATTTGGATGAAGATGATTTCAGAAGAACTTCTCCTCGTTTCCAGGGCGAAAACTTTAATAAAAACCTGCTACTGGTAAAAAAAATAGAAGCGATTGCAAAAGAAAAAAATTGTACGCCTTCTCAATTGGCGCTCGCATGGGTAATAGCGCAGGAGGATTTTATTTTTCCAATTCCCGGAACAAAAAGAGTAAAATACGTGGAAGAAAATGTTAAAGCAGTTGATGTGAAATTATCCGAACACGACTTGGAACAAATTGAAGACGTTTTTCCTAAAAATGCCGCTGTTGGTTCGCGTTATACAGAAGCAGGAATGAAAACGGTAAACTTATAAGAATTCTTAAAAAGGTTTCTTAAGAGCCAAATATTTTCAGTTTAAATTTTAAAATAAATTTTCATGAAAAATTTTCATTCATTTTTAATCATCGGTTTCGGCATTTTATTTTCAAATATTTCTGATGGACAAAATCTCACTTTAGGAGCCCGAGGAGGAATCAGTATTCCAAATCTATCTGCAAAAGCTTCGGAGAATAATCCTTTGAATACCGGTTATAAATCAAGATTGGGACCAGATGCCGGCATTTTCGCAGAGTATCATTTGACCTCATTATTTTCGATAGAAGCGATGCTGGAATATTCTTCACAAGGTGGAAAGAAAGATGGCATGCAGGCTTTTCCTACTCCTCCGGAAATAGCCAGTATGTTTCCTCAGGGTACCGCACCACAATATTTGTATGCTAATTACAAAAGCGAAGCGAAAATGAACTATCTTTTGATTCCCGTTCTTGCCAAATTCGGACGTAATTTGACCAGCAATTCCCCAATTAGAATTTATATCGATGCCGGCCCATTTGCCGGATTTCTACTTTCCGCACACCAGGTAACAAGTGGTTCAAGTTTGATTTATGCTGATGAAAAAGGACAGCAACCATTTCCTGCACCAGCTCAGTCTTTTGACGCAAACAATGATATTAAGAATCAATTGAACACTTTCAATTTTGGTGTTTCAGGAAATATCGGCATTGCCTACAATTTCACTCGTAGCAATATTTTTTTAGAAGGTGGCGGCAATTATGGATTCTTAAATATCCAGAAAGGAACGGCGAATGGAAAGAATAATATCGGCGCGGGAACGGTTGATATTGGGTACGCCTATACGTTTGGAAAATAACAGCAAAGCAACAAATAAAGCGAAAATGATTTTCGGAAAGAAGTGTTTATGGATGAATCAGTTTATAAGCAGCCGGTAATATTTCAATTGAAAATTCTTTGAAAGTTTCCGCCGGATCCCCATCAATATGTAATGGCGCCAGTTGTGGATTTTTTATTTTCAGCTTTTTTGTTTGAAAATAAATGATATTTTTTTTGTCAGAATCTCTTTTCGAAAAGTTTTTTATTTCTCCGGAGATAAGCTGTTTTATAAACGAAATAACAATTTGTGGCTTCGTTGTTTTTTTCAACACAACAATATCTAAAAAACCATCACAAATGCTCGCTTTTGGTGCAATTTTAAAATTATTTCCAAACTGGTTGCTGTTGGCAATGCATATTAGAAAAGCGTCAATTTCTGCCTCATTTTTTTCTGCTTCAACGGTGAAAGAATACGTTTTTGCAGCAAAGAAATTTTTCAAGGCAATTTTTGTATAACTATTCAGGCCACGCTTTTCTTGTTTCGAAAAATCATGAGCCACTTTCGCGTCAAACCCAAGCCCACAAACATGTGTGCTCAGTTTATCATTGATTAAAAAAACATCCGTATAAGTTGCATTTCCTTTTAAAATAACATCAATAGCTTTATCAATCGATTTTGGAATTCCTGCAGTTCGCGCCAATCCATTTCCGGACCCCAAGGGAATAATACCAATATTTACAGGAAGATTTAGAATAGCCGAAACGATTGGCGCAATACTTCCATCACCGCCACAAATAGCGATATCTGTTACGTTTTCACTGCTAATCCTATCATGCAAAAAATCATAATCACCGTCTTTTGAAGTAAACAAAATTTCGAAAGAAACATCGTTTTGTTCGCATTTGGCTATAATCTTTTCTTCTAAATTAAGTTTGCTCTTTACACCTGAAATCGGGTTAATAAAAAATAGAATTTTGCGGCTCATAATTAGTGTAATTAGTGCAAAAAGATGGTGTGGTTATTTTTTAATCTTTTTCATTTAATTCTTTCCACAACAGGTCTTTTAATCCTGACAAACCTTTGTTGGTTATTGAAGAAAAAAAAAGATGCGGAATATTATCCGGCAATTCTTTTTCAATCGCTTCTTTCAGTTCCTCATCCAGCATATCACTTTTGCTGATCGCAATCAGGAATTTTTTATCCAGTAGTTCCGGATTGTATTCTTTCAATTCATTTTGTAGGATTTTAAATTCTTCTGCATGGTCTTTGCTGTCTGCAGGGATTACAAAAAGCAGAACAGGATTGCGTTCGATGTGTCTTAAAAACCGGTAGCCAAGGCCTTTCCCTTCCGCAGCCCCTTCAATAATTCCCGGCAAATCGGCTACACAAAAACTTTTATTATCGCGATACTCTACCATCCCAAGTTGAGGCGTTAAGGTAGTAAAAGCATAATCAGCAATCTTCGGTTTTGCGGCTGTAATAACAGACAGTAAAGTTGATTTTCCTGCATTGGGAAAACCTACCAAACCTACGTCAGCCAGCACTTTTAATTCAAGTGTTACAATACTTTCTTCCCCAGGTTCGCCTGGTTGCGCGTGTTCAGGTGCCTGGTTTGTAGGTGTGGCAAAATGTGAATTTCCCAGGCCTCCCCTGCCTCCCGGCAATAAGATCTTTTGTTCTCCATCTTCAAGTATTTCTACCGTTTTTCCACCTTCCTGAACGGTTGCAATCGTTCCTAATGGCACTTCGATGATCACATCTTTTCCATCGTCGCCCGTACAATTATTTTTACTCCCGTTTTCACCATTTTCGGCAAAAATATTTTTATAATAACGCAGATGTAAAAGCGTCCAAAGATTTTTATTGCCGCGCAAAATAATATGACCACCTCTTCCTCCATCGCCGCCGTCTGGGCCGCCAAAAGCAGTAAGTTTGTTGCGCAAAAAATGCCTGCTACCCACACCACCATGACCGCTTTTGCAAAATATTTTGATGAGATCTATAAAATTTGATTTTTCCATTTGGTAAATTTCGGCAAGTTTTTTTTAGGAATATTCTTTAGCCCTCCTGCAAGTTTCACTGTTCCAATTTTTGCCAGCAAGAGGACAAATAAATAGAATTTATGTTTTCGTTATTTCCATTTTAGGGTATTTATCAGGTGTTTCATGTCCTGCTGCAAAAATTCATTTACCGGTCTTAATGAATCTTCATTGGGTGTAGCATCAAAATACAACGCTCCTCTCAAAAAATGATGTGTTGTGTCTGATAAAAAAAATTGCTTTGCCGTCGCCACGTTGCCCGAAAGGGTGAAAAAAACTCCGGTGATATTATTCGGAGTATGCATCACGCTATCCTGTATGGAGTAAGCTTTTATATCATTTTTATAGGTGAGATTATAAGAGTCATTGACCATTTTTTGAAAGCTGTTTCTCCCAATAGAATCGCGGTAAGTTCCATCCGAATTCTTTACCTTATAAACAGAAGTACCACCGATATTTTTATAACTGATAAAGATTGTTCCGTGAAATGTAGGGAAAACAATATTGATCCAGTACGGATTTTTTTCGCCCACATTAAAAAACGACGAATCTTTTGCAATCCTTGCGTACACCGGGTATTCGAATGAATAAGGATAAGCAGGATCATTAAAGGTGGTATATGATTTTTTAGGGAAATCTATTTTAAAGTATCCTTCTTTTTTAGAAGTATAGTTTGAATTGCAACTGATAAGAATTAAAAGAAAACAGAAAAAGGAGATCCGGTGCATCAGAAAAATTTGCTACAAAATAAGCGATTTTATTTTCCAGGTTTCTGTTTTAAAGTAAGTTTCACTTTTTGAATACGATTCTTATTTATTTCAAGAACGGTAAACAAATAATTAGCAGTTTCAAATTGTGCATTTACTTTTGGAAATTCACCTGCTATTTCCAAAATAAGGCCTGCCAGCGAATCGCTTTCGCCACGAAGCAGATCAAAAGTATGGGTAGGAATATTTAAGATTTTACAAACGTCATTAATCATCGTTTTTCCTTCAAAAATATAGGTGTTGTCATCTATTTTTTTGTTTACACTTTGTTCATCATCGAATTCATCCTGGATGTCTCCAATAATTTCTTCCATAATATCTTCCAGCGTGATTAGTCCGGAAGTTCCGCCAAATTCATCCACCACAACTGCCATATGAATTCGCTTGTTTCTGAAATCCTGCAAAAGGTCTTCTATTAATTTCTGCTCATGCACATAAAAAACCGGCCGCATCAAAGGATGCCAGTCAAATTCTTCTTCTGTTAAATGCGATAAAACATCTTTTGTATGAAGAACACCTACAATTTCATCCAGGTTATTTTTATAAACCGGCAGCCGCGAATATGAAAATTCTTTTACTTTTTTTATTACATTCTGAAAGGAAGTGGAAGACTCTATACCGTTTACATCCAACCTCGGCCTCATAGTTTGTTTCACAGTTGTATTGCTGAATTTCCGGATTCCTTTCAGGATTTGTTTTTCCTCATTTGAGGTTTTATCATCGGGCAAAAGATCAATCGCATCATCCAATTGACTGTCTTTCATTGTTGCTGATTCTGAATGAAAAAGATTTTCGACAGAATCACCAAAGGCAACCAATTGCCTCGCTATTTTAAAAAAAATCCGGTTAAAAATTTCAACCGTCATAGAAGCTGTGGAGGCAAACCAGATTTTGTGATGGGTAGCCCAGATTTTGGGAAGCGCCTCGCAAAACAAAACGAGTACCCCGGCAATGACCACTACTTTTATCAAAAAATTAATAGCAGAATGAAGCCCTAAAGTGTCAATCCATTCATTCATCAGGGAATTGGAAATCAGGATAATGCCAATATTTACCAGGCAATTGGAAATAAGCAGAGAAGCCATCAATATTTTCGGATATGCCAAAAGTGAAACGATTCTTTTATAAGATGGTTGCTGCCTGGTTTTCAGCATATTAATATCCTTTAAGGTCAGTGAAAAAAATGCCATTTCGGAACCTGAAAAAAGAAATGATAACACAAAAAGCACCAGTAGAATAAAAACCAGAATAGTAGTATCGGCAGACGTAATGGCTAGAAGTGTAAGCAATTGGCAACTATTTTCAATAACCATAAGATAATGCAAAACCAGAAAATTTATTTAAAGATAACAGTTTTAATAGGATGCAATTTATTTTATCCAGGAAGTTTTTCTCCACCGTGTTCCGGAGTCACATTTCCATGAAATGGTTCGTTTGGCTCATCAAAGTGAAAATCTGAGCGCTTGTCAAGCATGATGAGATTGTCTGCAATAATTTCGGTGGCTACTTTTTTATTATGATCGCGGTCTTCCCAATATCTCGTCTTCAAGCGGCCTTCAATGTAAACCAGGCTGCTTTTATGCAGGTATTTTTGCGCCAGTTCTGCCAGTCCGCGCCATAAAACCACATTATGCCATTCTGTTTGAGAAATTGCCTTTCCATTTTTGTCTTTGTAAGTTTCTGTGGTTGCCAAAGGGAATTTTGTCACCGGAATATTTCCTTCAAGATATTGAATGTCCGGGTCTTTTCCAAGGTTGCCAATTAATATCACTTTATTTACTCCGCGCATAAAAACAAATTTTCTTCAATTTGAAAAAAAATTAAATCGAACTTAAAGGTACATTTTTCTCCCCTAAATAAGATGCGATTAATTTTGGAAACGGCAATGTTTTTAACTGATTCAAATTAACTGTAAAATATCTTTGCATTGTTAATGGCTTTTTTATTTCTATATGAATAAATCTTCCGGTAATTAATTGATGTGTCAGCTTTTGCGACATTTTTTCTGAAAATGATTTCACCGTATAATCATGTCCTTTTAAAAGAGATAAAAATTGGTCATTTTTTAAAAACTCCTTTTCATTTCCTAAGGATTTTGTTTCTATCAAAACAAATTCATAAAGATTTTGCCAGATATCTTTTTCCAATCTTTTGTTCACATAAAACGTTTGCTTATATTCAATAACCAGGTAATTAAAAAAACGCTTTTTTTGTTTGTTTATTGAATTGTTTACAGGTAAAAGAGAAACTTTGTTGCTCACAAAAGCCACACATTTTTTTTGAAAAGGACATTGCAAACATAAGGGCTGAGCAGGTTTACAGATAACCGCTCCAAAATCCATGATAGCCTGGTTATAAAGCGCTGGATTTATTTTATCGAGAAGCGTTTGAGCAAGCGCGCCATAATATTTTTTCCCTTGGGTAGTATTTACCGGTATTTCTATTCCAAAAAACCGGGACAATACCCGAAAAACGTTTCCATCCAAAACCGCGTAAGCCTGATCAAACGCAAACGATGCAATTGCAGAAGCGGTATAATTTCCAACACCTTTTAATGATAGAATATCTTCATATTTCTGGGGAAAATTACCATCAAATTTTTCGTAAATAAATTTTGCAGTTGTTATTAAATTTTTACAGCGCGAATAATAACCAAGGCCTTCCCATAATTTATAAACTCTTTGTTCTGACGTTGTTGCAAGAGCTTTTACATCCGGAAATTCCTGGATAAACCGATTGTAATAAGCGAGTCCTTGTTGCACTCGTGTTTGTTGCAAAATGATTTCACTTACCCAGATTTTATATGGATCTTTTTCTCCCTTCCACGGCATTTCACGGGTATTTTCATTAGAGTGCCAAAATAATAAAGAAGTTGAAAAGAATTTTTCGTTTTTCATTGGTTCACAAATTCCTTTTTCTGTCCGTTTTATTCAAAAAAACTTCATTTCTTGATTAAATAAAAAAAATAAACATACACAAGATATATTATAGCAGGTTATTACAATAAAGATTATTAAATTTGCCATACCTGGTTGAATCATCAATGGAAACACATTTTAATTTCATAAATAAAGAGTTTCAAATGAGAAAAGCAGATTTAATTAACCGGATATCCGACAAAACAGGAATCGCAAAAGTAGATGTTCTAGTAACACTCGAAGCGTTATTTACGGAAGTAAAAAAAACGCTTGGCGAAGGAGAAAATATATATATCCGGGGTTTTGGTAGTTTTATTACCAAGAAAAGAGCCGCAAAAATTGGCAGGAATATCAAAAAAAATACGGCCGTCGAAATTCCTGCGCATTTTATTCCCGCTTTCAAGCCTTCAAAGGAATTTGTAGAGCAAATTAAAGAAAAGCAGCTTTCTTAAAACAAGCATAATGGCTTACCTTTGCACACGGATAAAAAATTCCCGATAAGAATTGAACAAAAGAATTATTTTAGCAGCTGCAGGCCTTATCCTCGTTTTTGTACTTTTTTTCTTTGGAAAGACAACCACTACAAAGAAAGAAATTCCGGCTGCAGCAAAAGCAGAAACTCCGGTTTTTAATATAAAAGACACGCTTCTGGCTGAAAAGCAAAAACTATCGCCGGTTCGTTTGATCTATGTAACGAATATTGAGAACAATATCAGCCGTGGCGATGTAAAAAATCAATCTGAAAATCAATATACCAACCTGGCAAATTTCTGGAAAGACTCTGTGGGTTCTTTTACACCGTATGTGTATTATTTAAGTGAAGCTGCAAAGTTGGATAATTCAGAAAAAAAACTCACCTTTGCAGCCCGTTTTATTTTAGAGAACATGAAACGGGAGGAAAATCCGTCGCAAAAAGTGTGGGAAGCGCAGACTGCTGCCGACCTTTTTGAAAGAGCTTTAAAACTTGACCCTGAAAATCAGAATTTAAAAGTTGGATTGGGCAGTTGCTATGTGTACGGAGAAGGAATGATTGGAAATGCAGAGCAAACCATGAAAGGAATTCAGCAATTGCTGCAGGTGGTTGAAAAGGATTCTAACAATATGCAGGCGCAATTAGTTCTGGGAATCGGTGGTGTGATTTCAAATCAATACGCAAAAGCGATTGAAAGGTTAAAGAAAGTAGTAACTTTTGATCCACATAATCTTGAAGCAGTTTCCTGGCTTGCAGATGCATACGCCGCCTCTGGTGATAAACAAAACGCTGTAAAGTGGTATGAGCAAAGCAAACACCTGGTAAATAATCCCGAGTTTAGCAAAGCAATCGACGCCCGGATTAAAGAAGTAAATGAAAGCCATTAGTTGGTTTTAAGAAGCAACATCGGCAAATAACATTTTTTATTTGTCTTTATTATAAAAATTATTAAAAAAATATCTATGCCTTGCGGTAAAAAAAGAAAACGTCATAAAATCGCTACTCACAAGCGTAAAAAGCGTTTAAGAAAGAATCGTCATAAGAAGAGGTAATTTTTTACTTACTTTTACTTTCGCCTGCCGGTACATCCGGCTTTACTTTTTCCTTCTGTTTATGGCTTAGTTGAAGCAACTAATTTAAAAGATTTTGCGTTGAACAAGGAACTTATTATAAATGCTGCCCCACAGGCAGTGGAAATAGCCTTACTTGAGGATAAAAAGCTGGTGGAGATGCATAATGAAAATGCAAATTCCAGCTTTGGTGTGGGCGATTTGTATTTAGGAAAAGTAAAGAAATTAATTCCAGGATTGAATGCAGCATTTATAGATGTTGGTTTTGAAAAGGACGCTTTTTTGCATTATTCAGATCTAAGTCCATACATACGGTCCATTTTGAAGTTTACCAAAATGGCGATGAATGAAAATTCAGAGTCAGGAATGAATTTCGAAAAATTTGTAGTAGAGCCGGAAATAATCAAGACAGGTAAAATTGCAGAAGTTTTAAGTGGTAAACCGAATATCCTCGTGCAAATTTTAAAGGAACCAATTGCCGCAAAAGGGCCGCGCCTTAGTTGTGAGATTTCTTTGCCGGGAAGGTTTGTAGTCATTACTCCATTCAACGATATCGTTGCTGTTTCAAGAAAGATCCATTCTTCAGAAGAAAGGAAAAGATTACAGAAAATAATTGAAGCAGTAAAGCCTAAAAATTTTGGAGTAATTGTGCGCACCGCAGCCGAAGGAAAACATGCCAACGAACTTCATGAAGATTTGTTGGGATTAATAAACACTTGGAAAAATATTCAAAATAACCTGAAAGGTGCTGTTCCTCCTACAAAAATCTTGAGTGAGGAAGGAAAAACAAACAGCATTCTCCGGGATTTACTTACAGAAGATTTTAATAAGATCGTGGTAAATGATAAAAACATTTTTAACGATACCAAAACTTATCTGCAACGGATAGCGCCTGAAAAAAGCGATATACTTTCTTTTCACAGCAATGGTTCGCCGATTTTTGATTCTTACGGAATTACGCGACAAGTAAAAGCGTCTTTTGGCAAAACCGTTAATCTTCCAAGTGGCGCTTATCTCATTATCGAACACACAGAAGCGCTGCACGTGATAGACGTAAATAGCGGATATAAAAGTGTAGGAAACAACCAGGAACAAAATGCGTTTGAAACAAACCTTGAAGCGGCCGCTGAAATAGCACGTCAGCTTCGATTGCGCGACATTGGTGGTATAATTGTCGTTGATTTCATCGACATGAAACTCCCCGAACATAAAAAGCAACTGGCCGAACAAATGGATCAGTTTATGCGTAAAGACCGTGCTAAACACGCTGTTCTCGCCATTAGCAAATTTGGCCTAATGCAGATTACCCGCCAGCGCATGAAGCCGGAAACCAATATTAATACGATGGAAGTTTGCCCAAGTTGCGAAGGCACCGGAAAAATTTCCTCCACATTGGTTTTGGAAGATGAGATTGAAAAGAATCTTAGTTATTTAATTATGCAAAAGCATACTGGTTTAACCATCGAAGTGCATCCGATTCTCTATGCGTATCTCACCAAAGGTCTTTTTTCAAAGCGCTTCAAATGGAGCATGAAATTTAAACAAAAAATAAAAGTGCGGCCGAATACCAATTACCATCTGACTGAATTTCATTTTTATGATAATAATAATGAAGAGATAAAATTGTAATTATCTTCATTTTTATTTCCCCCGCTTCTATAAATTACTGCTGCATAATTTCTGTTGATTAGTTTTGCTATTATTTTTTTTAAAATTAATCAAACAATCGACAATGAATTATATTCCAAATGAAGACCGGTATGAACAGATGCAATATCGACGCTGCGGAAACAGCGGTATTAAATTGCCTTTAATCTCTTTAGGCTTATGGCATAATTTCGGAAAGATTGATGACCTTGAAAATTGCCGGAATATTTTGCATACGGCTTTTGATAATGGCATCACTCATTTTGATCTGGCGAATAACTATGGACCTCCGCCCGGCGCTGCCGAAGAAACATTTGGGAAATTATTTAAGGAAGATCTTAAACCGTATCGCGATGAATTGATTATTTCTTCCAAAGCCGGTTATAAAATGTGGAACGGGCCTTATGGTGATTTTGGTTCTAAAAAATATCTTGTAGGCAGCCTTGACCAAAGTTTGAAAAGAATGGGATTGGATTATGTAGATATCTTTTATCATCACCGCCCCGATCCGGAAACACCTTTGGAAGAAACAATGACGGCGCTAGATCTGATTGTAAGACAAGGAAAAGCATTATACGTAGGTATTTCAAATTATAAGGCATACGAAGCTAAAAAAGCGATTGACATTTTGCGCGATTTGGGTACTCCTTGCCTGATACACCAGGCAAGATATTCGATGTTTGACCGCTGGGTGGAAGATAAATTATTAGATGTTTTGGAAAAAGAAAAAGTGGGTTGTATTACATTTTCATCTTTAGCCCAGGGATTACTTACCGACAAATATTTGAAAGGCATTCCA
>JBQCFI010000176.1:0-18027 GCA_051959325.1 Ginsengibacter sp.
CTGCGCATTGCCGCTTCTTTTTCCTGCGCTTCGCGGATATTTTTTTCATACAACAAAGAACTTTCAATCGCGGATGAAGATTGCAAAGCAAGCGTGGTCAATAATTTTAAAGAACCGGCAGTATATTTATCTGGTTCATTATCTGCAACAATGATTGCCCCCATAATGCGGTGCTTCACCTTCAATGCTGAATAAATCACGGATTTTATTTCCGGAGAAATAATGCCGGCATTTTGCAATGCAGAAATGTCACTGAGAATCTCGGACTGGCCACTTAAAATGATATCAATCAACAGCGGCAACTCATTGTTTATTTTTTCTTCATCAAAAAATAATGGGTCTTTTGATGCTTCGACTTTCAGGCGTTTTTTTTCTTCATCCCATAAAACAACTACGCCGTTTTTTGATTTAATAACATGCGTTGCCTCGTCCAAAGTAATCTTTGAAATGTCGGTAGCACCAATGGTTTGAGCCAGCTTGTCAGAGAAATTAAAAATCAGATTTATTTCCTGGTAAAGATTTAAAACCTCTGATCCTAATTTTTTCCTTTCAGATTCTTTGTTCAAAATATGCATTAAAAGTTCTGCGATAAAAGCTGATTTCTCATTTCCTTTTACTAAACCCGCTATTTCATTTTGATAAGAAACGGGATATTGAAAAGGTGAAAACAGTGGATCTGTTTCCTTAATATTTGACCAAATAATTTGACCATAAGTATCTTCTACACAAAAATCTGCGTTCAGTTGAATGGCTAAAGAATTAACAATGCTGATCGCATTGTTATCTTTGCTTAAAATATTTTTTAAACTTATTTTAGCCATTCTTTCATCGTTTTTATTCTTTTAATAAAAAACTTATAAACCAAGGATTTGTTTAGCTTTTTCCAGAATTACTTCCGGATCAAAAGGCTTGGTCATATAAAGATCTGCGCCTACTTCCTGGCCTTTTTGGCGGTCGAGTTCCTGGCCTTTTGCAGTGAGTAACACAATAAAAACATCGTTTAAGGCCAATTCTTTTTTTACTTTTCTGCAAACTTCCATTCCATTCATTTTTGGCATCATCACATCCAGGAAAACCAACTGCGGTTGTTCTGTTTTGATAATCTCAAAAGCCTCTTCGCCGTTTTGGGCAGAATAAAAATTGACGCCATCATCTTCCAGTTCTTCCAGCGTTTGTTCCAGCAGCATCCTGATGTGTGCTTCATCGTCTACAATCAAAAGTTTTTGTTCCATTATTTAGTTGTTAGTTTTTAGTGTGAAATCTTTAATTATTACAATCAATTACTCCATTTTTTACTCTGAAAAGAAAATACAATTACCTACTATTTCTTCGTTCGCTGCATTAGCAAACCAGCTAATTACCACATCAGCATATCATTTATTGATAAATAAAAAACAACACATTTTCCAATCCCTTTTCAAAACGAAGGGTTTTTACAATTTCCTGTTTGCTTGAAAAAATAGAATTTAAAATGATAATGTCCGGCTGCGTATCAATTGCATTTTGTACCAATTCTTTTCCATCGGATTCTACTACCTGGTAGCCTTTTGTTTGCAGAACATCTGTTAGCGATCGCACTGCTGCACTGTCTTCATCCACAACCATCACTTTTCTTTTTGATTTTCCCTGTTCTAATAAATTTCCTACTTCCGTAAATAATTGCGCTGTGTCGATTGGTTTAGTTAAATACCGGTCAACGCCGATCCTGAAACCTCTTGCTTTATCCTGCACAATGGATAAAATAATGATCGGAATATCCATCGTTTGCGGATCATTTTTCAAGATCGCTGCCACGTCAAATCCATTCATTTCGGGCATCATCACATCAAGAATGATCAGGTCGGGACGGTTTTTGCGGATACATTCCAATGCCAACTTTCCATTTGTTGCCTGTTCAATTAAATATCCCGCTTCCCCCAGTTCCTGTTCCAATAAAGAACGGATCGAATCATCATCGTCGACAATAAGAATTGTAGATGGTTTTCCGTTTGCTTTTAATGTTGAAAAGACCATTTGTTCTTTCAACTGTTTTACCAATTCGTCTAAGTGAACAGGCTTTTGCTTTTTATTATCAGATGGCACAAAAGGAATGGCAAAAGAAAAAGTACTACCTTTTCCAATCTTGCTTTCTACCCAAATGCGGCCGCCGTGATGCTCTACAATTTCTTTGCAAATCGGCAATCCCAAACCCGTTCCTTTTGGTTTATCAGTCAATGTATCTCCGCCGACCTGTTTGAATTGTTCAAACACAGCTCCATAATCTTCAGGCGCAATTCCAATTCCGGTATCAGAAACACTCACAATTACTTCATTATCTTTTTGAGAAACTTCACAGGTTACATTTCCTTTTTCCGTGAATTTTACCGCGTTGGAAAAAAGATTGATAACCACCTGGATCAGTTTATCAGGATCACCGATAATATCAGGGATGTTGTTGTCAATTTTTTTGATCAGTTTAATGCCTTTTTGGTCAAAAAGCGAAGTCGTTGCTAAAACGGCTCTTTCCACTACTTCAGCGAGCGACACGTTTTCCTGGTCCCATTCCATTCTGCCGGCTTCAATTTTTGCGAGGTCGAGCACATCATTTATCAGGTGTGTCAATCTTTCTCCTTCAGAAATAACCACCTGTAAATTTTCGTTTATCTGCGTGATCGTTTTTTCAGTTTTTGGGTCGCCGTGATCTACGATCGGAAATATTTTATCATTCAAACGCTTATTGATTATTTTCGCAAAACCCAAAACAGACGTGAGCGGCGTTCTCAACTCGTGACTGACTGTTGAAAGAAAAGCACTTTTTGCTTCATTGGCTTTTTCTGCGATTTTACTGGCTTTTTCTGCTTCCATTTTGGCCTGTTCCACATCTTCAAAAAGCTGCGCATTTCGCAATGCAACGCCTACTGAAGAAGCAATCGTTGTCAAAAGGCGCTGGTCATTTTCATTGAAACGATTTTCCTGCTCGGTACTTTGTACACTCAATACACCAATAAATTCTTCGCCTTCCGGAATCGGAACACCAAGGTAAGACGAAGCCGGAGTTCCCATTTGCGAAATACCCATTTCTTCATGTTTGATGGTCAAATCTTTATTGATGAGCAAAGGTTCTCCCGACATGATTATTTTGGAAGTGAGTCCATCTCCAATTTTTCGCGCAGGCATTATTTCTCCATACTGGTACGGGAAATAAATCATTTTTGTTTTCTTATTCAACAAAGCGAGATATACAATATTTGCATTGAAAAGATCGCGCAACTGATCACCAACAAATTGTATTAATTCGTTCGGATTTAATTGCGAAGCCAATGCCTTGCTTATATTATTTACCGTAGAAAGTTCCGATGCTCTTTGTTTGGCATCCGAAAGCAAATGAGTGGTTTCATCAAACAGGCGCGCATTTTCCAAAGCAACACTCATACTGTTGGTGAGTGTCGTCAATAAACGAAGATCCGATTCTTTGAAAGCATTTTCCTTATCAACATTTTGAAGGCTTACCGATCCCTTTACCACATCTCCAACTATCATTGGCACAAATAGGACCGATTTGGGCGCTTCACCAATTGAAACAGTTATTCCACCGTGGCTTTTTGCTATTTCCGGGAAATTTTCATTGATCAGGATCGGTTTTCTTTCAGCGATCAATTCTTTGTTCAACCAATTGAAAACTCTCGGTTCGCTGTAAAGCCGGACTCCTTTTTCAATGGCATATTGCCAATTCTCTAATCCTTTGGCGTGGTCAAAAGTTCTGATCACCAATGTTTGCGTATCCGGAAACAACTCACAGAGCCGATTTCCCACCAATTCATATATCGCATCCATATTCATTTCTCTCACAAGCCCGTCCTGCACACTATTTATTACTGCCAACTCCGCGGTTCGTTGCTCGGTTTCTTTCAGTAGTCGATTTGTTTCGTCAAAAAGCCGCGCATTTTCGAGCGCTACGCTCATTGCGGAAACGACGGTTTGGAGCAACCGGACATCTGAATCACTGAAGGCATTTTCTTTCTCATAATTGCTGATGCTAACCATGCCACGAGGTGTATTGCCTACCAGGATTGGGACAGCCATAAAAGATTTTTCCACTTGAGTGCCCGGCAAAATATAAGAGCCCAATTCTTTCATTCGCTCTTCGAGGTTTTCGTTTATGATAAGAATTTTTCCGGTTTCATAAACCTGTTTTGACATACCTGCCATAGCGGAAGGTGCTACATCAATAATTTTGCCCTGATCCCGCACATATGGATAAAACACCTTGTTGGTTTCCGGAGAAAACAAGCGAATATCAATGTCAAGCGTATGCATTACATCGCTTAGTTTATTTCCCACTAATTCGTATATGGCCTGCATGTTCAGTTCTTTCGCCAAGCCTTCCTGGACACTATTGATTACAGAAAGTTCTGCAGTTCTTTGTTCTGTTTCCTTTAGTAACCGGGTAGTTTCATCAAATAATCTTGCATTTTCCAACGCCACACTCATGCTGTTTGCCAGCGTTTCTAAAAGACGAACGTCCGAAGCGCTAAATGCATTTTCTCTATCAACATTTTGCAAACTCACGTAACGTTTTACTTTTTCGCCAATCAGTAAAGGCACAAATATGCCGGATTTCACATTTCCTGTATCTCCGATTGTTGTGTTGCCAAACCATTTGAATGACTCTTCTATATTATTAATGACAATTTTTTGTTTTGTTTCGATAAGTTGTTTTCTTAGTTTGTCAAACGGACGGGGATCAGGGTAATAACGTTTTCCATTTTCAATAGTGAAATTAAAATGTTCCAGGCCGGTACTTTCATCAAAACTTCCGATAAGCACAACCTGCGCGTCAAATGCGTCCCGGATTTTATTTCCGACCAGGTCATAAATAGATTGCATATCCAACTTGCTCACCAAACCTTCCTGTACGTTATTGATCACTGCCAGTTCTGCTACCCGCGCGCTTAATTCTCCTGTCCGTTCCTGGATTGTTTTTTCCAGTTCTTTATGTTTTTCTTTTAATTGACGTGTACGGTATTTTATAATTAAATAAATGAGCAGAACAGCGATGATCGCGTATAATGAATAAGCCCACCAGGTAGCATACCAGGGCGCCAAAATAATAAATGAATACACAGCTTCCTGGCTGATTTTATTATACACGTTTTTTGCTCTAACATGAAACGTATAATTTCCGGCAGCGAGGTTGGTATATTCTTTATAAGTATTTTTTCCCCAATCGCTCCAGCCTTTTTCAAAACCTTCAAGCCATGTTTGATATTGAGTAATATTTTCCTGCTCATAGAATGGTGCAGCATATTCAAAGCGAACAGAATTGCTTTTAAATTTTATTTCCGGTTTTTTAGCGTCGGCAGTTTGATCCGGATCTACTTCTTTTTTTCCAACAGCCACCGTTCTGATCAGGGTCTTATATGGCTGATCATAATTTGCTTTGAGATTTTGATCATAACGAATTAATCCATCGCCGCTTATAAACCAAACGACACCATTTTTATCAGGAAATATATTTGTGATGGTTTCACGGGCAATCGGTAAAAGAGAGGTAGAATCCAGTTTGTAACCGCCTGCTGCCTGCGGAATAGCTACTAAATTAGTGATCTCGTTATGATTTTTTTCCGCTAACCAGATTTTTCCAGTGCTATCCTCTAATCCGCTAAAATTATGAAGTCCTAGAAAAGTGATGGGAAAAAATTGTTTTTTTTCAGGATTGTATGTGTAAGTAAAGGAATCACCGGTAAAATACATCTGCCGCTTGATTTCGAATATGAGCCCGCCAAAGGCTTTCAGCCCTTGATCTTTCCCAAATTTTTCAATGGTTGATTCAGACAGATCCGGTTGTTTATTCTTGTCAAAAGAAAGCGTGATGCGGTAAACAGATTCATTTTGCTCGCCGGCCCAAATGTGCCCGTCCTCAGTTTCGGCAATGGTGCTGATCTGGTTTTTTATTTTAGGAAAGTAGCTGATGTATTTCCATCCACTGGTTTTGCTTGCGTCTCTTTCAAAAAGAGCCAGTCCAAAAGTAGTACCGGCGAATAAAAGATTCGGATATTTTTTGGAAATAAATAAATAATCAGTCTTCAGGCTGTCATTTGCAGAAGCATGTACTTGCAAAGCTTTACCATCCCGGATCTTCCAAATTCCAGTGCCGGTTACCAGCAAATCATTGCCATCAGGTAAAAGATGAAACACCTGGTCTAAGGGAACCTGTTCTACCACCTGGAACCTGGAAATTGCGGCATTATAGTGAAACAAGCCATTGTTGGTTCCCACATATAAACCGCCATTACGAATCCTTTGCAACGTTACCGGAACAGAAGAAATGCCGGATTGTGAGCCATATTGAGTAAAAGGAGAATTGATCGCTGCTTTCGCAATGCCATTATCCGTTCCGAACCACATGTCTCCTTTTTTATCTAACAAAATATCGGAAACTACATTACTAGGCAAGCCGGTATTTTTGTTAATTGTTCCTGTTATTTTGCCTTCATGATCTATCAATATTACTCCTTTCCCGAGAATGCATAAAGCAAAGCCGTCTTTAATCGGAATGGCTTTGTATAAAATCGTTTTCTTATTGACACTATCGGCTTGCGTGAAAAATGGCTTGAAATTTTTGCCATCAAAGAGATACATCCCTTTGGTGAAAGTCGCCAGCAAATATTCTTTTGAGTTGACATTGGCCGGTGTGCTGTAAGGCAGCATCACCTGCATCCGTTCTTTTCCTAAAAATTCACTTCCGGGAATTAGAACCAGTGAATCTTTTACCATTTTCAAAAGGCCGACGCCTTGTTCATGCACATAAAGAGTTCCGTCAACAAAAAAGCTGTACATGAAATGGGTCGCAGGGTCCCAGGATTTTGTAGCCCATTTGTCAACGCCGTTTTTGGTTAGCCGGAATAATCTTTCTCTTGCCTGGAAATACACACTATTTCCTGCCGGCTGAACAGTCCAGATGTCAAAAAAGTTCTGTTTCTCTTTCGGTACATATTTCAGCAATGAGTATTCTTTTGTTTTACCGGTACTGTCCGGGGCCAAATATCCAAAATCGCCGTAGCCGCCATAATAAATGGTTCCGTTTGCATCCTTTTTCATGCATCTGGTTATAAGAGAAGTAGCTGGAGCAGGAATGCGGTACCAACTCACTCCATCGTATTGTAAAATCGTGCTGGGCGATTTGCCCCTGCTTTGCCCAAAGTACATGATGCCATTATCATCCTGCATGACAGACCAGTTGACACCATCAGAATTATAAACAGCAGGTGAATAATTTGTTACAAACGGCAATCCTTTTTCATTTGCCGGCTGCGCCATCGCGAAGGCCATTAAACAAAGCAGGAAAATCGTCAAAAAACCTTTAACAGAGTACGCTTTGGTAAAAGCAATCAGGTGCCGGTTCATAAATATTTATTGAACGGTGATAAATAAGAAATTGTGAAATTCAGTAGTCAAGCTACATTTTCAATAGATATTGCCGGAGAGAAGAAGAATATAGGAGTAAATATAATAATAATCTTTGTGTAATGAAAGAACCAATTTTTATTGGTGTCATTTTATTGTAAAACAAAAAGATGAGCTGCATCTATTAATGGCTTGCTAAAAGAAAATAAGAAACCGTGTTATTTGTTTTTTTACTGTGTGCAAAAAAGATATGCGATTTTCGTTTACACATCACCGTTATTCACGCTCATTACTCTTTCAAATTCTTCTTTATAAAAGCAAGCAGTAAATCAGAAATTTCTTTCTGTTCTTTTAAATTCGGATGCGCTAAGCAGCCTCCATTGTAACTTTTTTCATAAACATAATCATACAGTTTTGTGTCGCCAATTTTATGAAAATAATCAACGATAGAGCCCAGATAATTTTTTAATGCGGCTCTTAATTTTGCATCTGCCATCGGGCTGGTTAATAAAATTATTTTTGCATCAGCATATTTACTTCTAACTGTTTTTACAAACTCAACATAAGCATTGCAAAACGTAGTTGAATCCTGGATACCATCGTTTTGGCCAAGACAAATGGTAACAATATCAGGAACGTATTCATTGAAATTCCAAGATAAAGAATCGCCAGCCATATTTATTTTATCAAACACCTGCGGCATCAAAATTTTCATATTGCAACAACTATGGATCATTCCGATTCCGGAAACTGCGCTGATATGCCATTGGGCATTTAACGCGCGCGCCGTGAGCGGCCCATAACTCATGTATGCATTATGCTGATCATACCATTGGCCCTTTCCACAGGCTATTTGAGACGCATCAGCACCAAAACCAAAGGTAATGGAATTACCAATAAATTCCATTTTTAATTTTGGTTTTGGCGGAAGTGATAATAATTTTTTACAAATAATTCCCGCAAATTCCAGGTAGCCGTTTCCTGATTCGGTGTCTTTGCAAATCGTAATGGTATGCATTCCTTTTTTCAGACCGTTTATGATAAATTTATTGTTCACATATTTTGTCTGCAAACGAAAAAGTTTGCCGTCAATAATAATTTCGACATAATTGTGAACATTGCCATAAAGCACTTCATCGTTTAAGAAAAACGAAACAGTGTTTCCTTCAAATTTTGCTTTTATATATCCTCCGGGCATCCAGAATCGGGGCAACGCAGGATTGGCGTTTTGAATTCTTCCAACATATTGGATTAGTGAATCATCAGCGCTATAAAAACTTTTTACTTTTTCTGCCGCCGCTGAGTTTTCGATAGAAATAGAAATTCCTTTTTGTGCAAAAAGCGCGTTTACGGATAAAAGAATTACCAGGAAACAAATTCCTTTTTTAATTGCTTGCATAACACTTGAGGATAAGGTGAACAACTGTTTCTATACAAAAGTTCTGACGCCAACGGAAGTATATGATTTGCGAAATTCTTTTGGCGTACTGTCTTTTTTCTTTTTGAAAATGCGGTTAAAATTAGACATGTTGTTGAAACCACACTTGAACGCAATTTCATTAATACTATCAGTCGTTTCAATAAGCATGCGTGAAGCATGGCCAAGGCGGATATCGTTTAAAGTATCTACAAAAGTCTTTCCGGTCCTTAATTTGAAAAATCTGCTGAGCGAAACTTCGGTCATTCCCGCAATTTTTGCTGCATCGCTCAAAGTAATATTTTGCCCGAAATTATTATTGATATGCTCCATGATCTTTTCAATCCTCCTGCTGTTGAATGAAACAATTTCTTTGTTGAAAGAAGCGTCAGAAAGTGTGCGGAAATTTCTTGAAATAGAAAGGTCGTGGAGAATAGACATTAATTCGAGCACGGAATCGAAGCCGTATTTTTGGGTAAGGGATATTATCCTTGGCATAATAGACAGTGCGGTTTCTCTTGAAAACAACACACCTCTTGATGCCCGTTGAAAAAGTGTTTTTATGAAATTCAATTGGTTTCGTTGTAAAAACTTTTCATCAAAAAGATCACGATGAAACTGGATGGTAATTTCCTGGATATCCTGGGATTGGCATTTATGGCTAAACCAGCCGTGTTGCAGATTTGATCCAACAAGGACCAACTCAATGTCCTGGATATCTTCCACGTGATCACCGATGACTCTTTTGGCGCCAGCCGCATTTTTTATAAAATTTAATTCTATTTCATCATGAAAATGCAAGGGAAAATCAAATTCTGTTTTACAGCGAGAAAAGACAGAAAAGCAGTCACTTTGCGTGAGCGGAGTTATTTCCCTCAGTAGTTTGCAATTAATTTCGCCATTCATGTAAGGAAAGTATTATTGCTGATGTAAATAAAGTATTAATAAAACAGTCAAGCTAAAATTATATAAATTATTGGTTTCATTGGTATTCATCTTATCTATTTTCGTTGATAAAATAAAAAACTATAATTAAAAGATAAGAAAGCATTGGTTTAATGTTATAAATTCAAATAGTTTTGGCAGCGAACGTTGATTTGTAATTCGTGTTGCCATAAAAAATATTGGGTTTGCAGCAAACACACAAATAACAGCTATTCTTATTTTCTTCATTATAAATTTCGTGGATTGATGTATTCAAAAAACATGTTCTTTTTAAAATTACTGCTTGTTTGCACGTTCTGTTTTTGCGTAAATTATTCATTTACTCAGCCCATACTGCAGCCATGGGGAAATATTTCCGGAATAAGAATAGATGGCCAGCTGATGAAAATAGAAAGCAGTTTAATTGTTGTAAAAAACGATTCTACTATTCAGGCCACCGGCAAAGAAAGGCAGCGGCCACAGTTTATCCGTGAAGGAAATCTGCAAATCGTAACTACCAATATTGACAGCATTTATTTTAAAGAAACTGTGGAAGCCGTTGGAAAGAGCACTGCGAATGTGAATATTAAAGTGGCTTCAAAAGCAAATGAAGCGCTTCAGGGAATTTACTTTTCTTTTTTGCTGGATGAAAAAGATTATCCAAACGGAAGCGCAAAGATTGATAATTCCAAACCCACACAATTATCCGGAAATGCTTTGATGCAATATTTTGAAAAGCCTGCAAAAACGATTGACTTTATTTCTAAAAAACAGCAGCTAAAAGTTACTTTTTCTGAACCTGTCTCTGTTATAATTAAAGACTATCTAATCAAAGACAGCAAAGGATTACAGGTCTTTATTCCAATAGAAACCGGCGATATGAAAACAGGTGATTCGCTGGAAAAATCTTTTACAATAAATGTATCCGGAACGATTGATAAGTCGCCGGTTCATCTCACGTTAAATACCGCCAAAACAGGAAGACCATTTATCGGATTTGGTGGTAATTTCCGTTTGCAAAATGCGAAAACCGATCCACAGGTAATTGATTATTGTTTAAAGAATCTCGATGTCCGCTTCTCACGTGTGGAAATGCCGTGGCAACTTTGGCAACCAGGTTTAAATGAAAATCCAATTGCGCAAGCAAATGCCGGAAAAATAAATGAACATGTGCAAAAATCAATGGAAATGGCACAGAGGCTTTACCAGATGGGAATTCCCGTAATTCTTTCTGCGTGGTCAGCTCCGGCATGGGCGGTGGTTGGCAAACCTAAATATGGCCCTGATGCAAATGGCGTTTGGGGAAATCCGTTGGATTCTACCAAAACGAATGAAATCTATAAATCCATTGCTGATTATATTGAGTATCTGAAAGAAAAGTATGGCGTGGAAATCGCTCTATTTTCTTTCAATGAATCTGACCTGGGAATTAATGTAAGACAAACCGGTGAGCAGCACGATCAGTTAATCAAAGGCCTCGGTGGGTATTTTGTTTCGAGAGGATTGAAAACAAAAATGTTACTCGGCGATAATTCCGATGCCACTACTTTCGACTTTATCAAACCTGCTTTAGATGATCCTGCCGCGCTTCCTTTTATTGGCGCTATTTCTTTTCATTCATGGCGCGGGTGGGATAAAGAAACTTTACAGAAATGGGCCGATGCAGCCACTGAATTGAAGCGTCCGTTAATCGTAGCTGAAGGCAGCATCGATGCACAGGCGTGGGGTTATCCTGCCATTTTCCAGGAGCCGGAATACGGACTGGATGAGATCAATTTATACACAAGACTTTTATCTATTTGCCAACCGGAAGCGATTTTACAATGGCAATTAACCGCCGATTATTCGCCTCTTGCAGGAGGAGGAGTTTTTGGTGACACCGGCCCATTAAGGCCGACTCAAAGATTCTGGAATCTGAAGCAATTTGCTTCTACTCCAAAAGGATTAAAGGCAATGGAATTGAAATGTAATGATGCAACTGTTTCTGCAGCAGCTTTAGGAGATAATGTGAACAACATCTATGCAATTCATTTGGTAAATAATGGTGCCTCAAGAAAAGTGATTCTAACTGGTTTGCCGGCGCGAATAAAGTCTTTCAAAGTTTTTATAACTGACAAAAACGATTCTATGAAACAACAGCATTCAATACCTGTCTCTAATGGAAAGGCAGAATTTATTTTAAAAGAAACAAGCTTCACTTCACTTTTTACCGATTAAAATCTTTTCCACAGCCGTTTCCGCCGGGGTTGATGTCTTCACGAGTAATAATTTCATGGGCGGAAAACAATTCTTTGAAGATACACGGGGGAACGTGAACTTTACTAAAAAAGGCAATTTACGAGAGTGTAGCAGTAGTCGGTTTAGTGTTTTTATCTGGCCATCTTTTCACCCGCATTTTTTCCACGCCGTATTGAAATGGTTTTAAGTGGGGTCAATTTGAAGAGAAAAACCAGTTATTATGAGAGTGCAGTTTGATGAAAATTGAAATAAAAGTGACTGGTAAGCAACCGGATTTTATACTTCTTAATAAATTAGCGAAATGAAAAAAACATTTCTTGCAGGCGTTGTAATTTTCTCCCTGCTTCTACAGGCAGAAGCGCAACAGCCAAAGAATCTTCCTGTCGGCAAAGGCCCCTTCAAAGCGAATGATTCTTCGCTCAAACAATATCAATATCCCGAATGGTTTCGGGATGCAAAACTCGGCTTTTGGGCACATTGGGGACCGCAAGCAGTTCCACGCCAGGGTGACTGGTACGCTAAGAAAATGTACATGCAAGGTGATCCTGATTATAATTACCATCTTGCACATTACGGTCATCCGTCAAAGTTTGGTTACAAGGATATTATTCCATTATGGAAAGCGGAACGCTGGAACCCGGATAAATTGATGAAACTGTATAAAAAAGCTGGCGCAAAATATTTTGTAAGCATGGCTTCTCACCACGATAATTTTTACCTGTGGGATTCAAAACTTCATAAATGGAATTCCGTGAACATGGGACCTAAAAAAGATGTAGTGCGTTTATGGCAAAAAGCAGCAAAAAAAGAAGGTTTGAAGTTTGGTGTTTCCGAACATTTAGCGGCAAGCTTCAATTGGTTTCAAACTGCCCATGGTGCAGACAAAACCGGACCAATGGCTGGTGTAAAGTATGATGGTGCGAATCCCGAATACTGGGATCTGTATCATACTCCAGCCGATTCATCTGATTTAAAGCAATGGCTTACCAACAATCCTCAATGGCACCAGGAATGGTTTAATGTAGTGACAGAGCTAATTGATAAATACAAACCCGATCTTCTTTACTCTGACAGCAAGCTGCCCTTTGATGAAGTAGGGCGTTCCATGCTTGCACATTATTACAATCAAAGTGTGCAGGACAACACAAGGGTAAATGTAGTGTACACCTGCAAAGAACCTTCGTATGGCAAGTGGGTGCAGGATGTGGAGCGTGGTGTATTGCAGGATATCAGCGCTTTTCCCTGGCAAACTGATACCTCTATTGGTGATTGGTTTTACAGAACAGGACAGAAATACAAAACTGCAGATGAAGTGATACAATTGCTGATGGATGTTGTTAGCAAAAACGGCAACCTGTTGATTAATGTGGTGCAAACACCTGAAGGTGATTTAGAGCCGGATGTATTGAAGATTGTGGATGGCATTGGCAAATGGACTGCTGCCAATGGTGAAGGCGTGTATGCTACACGTCCATGGAAAGTGTATGGCGAAGGTCCTTCCACGTTGAAAGAAAATCAAAAAAGCGGCCGCTTTGGTGGCTTGTCCGATACCCGTGGCTACCAGTCAACCGATGTTCGATATACAACTAAAGGCAACAACGTTTATGCATTTGTGATGGCAACTCCTGAAGGCGATATTAAGCTGACATCTCTTGGTAAAAATGCAAGGCTTGCAGACAAAGACATTGTTTCTGTAAGCATGCTTGGAAGCAATGAAAAACTAAAATGGAAACAGGAAGATGATGCACTGGTAATTACAAAACCTGTAAAGCTTCCTTCATGGAAAGTTCAGGGATTTAAAATTGCATTTAAAAAATGATCATGAACTGCGAAGCTGTAATTGCCTCACAGTTTTCTACTTGAGCTATGACAAGAATTATTTTAGTTGCATTGTGCACCGCTTGATTATTAGCAAACTCAACATTTGTGGAGGCGCAAAACACAATGACTGAGGACGGTTCCAACAAACGTTTGCTAAAACATAAAGCGAATGTATATTGACGAAGAAGGATGGCCAACTCTGGGTCTAACTGAAAAGTTGTTGCAACATATAGCATTAGTTAAAAAATGTGATTCGTGGAGATACGAACAATCGTTGACTATCCCAAAAGCGAAGCTGCTTCCTTATCAAGATAAACAGTACAGCTGGGATGATTTCTCAGGAAACTTGCGGGCAACTGTTTTGAAATCTCACCTTCCAAAACCTCACGGGCAATTTCCGCTTTCTTCCGCCCGCTTATTAAAAGTATTACATGCTTCGCTTGCATAATATCTTTTATGCCAAGCGTGATCCCTCCGGAAAGCTTTTGGGGATTGGTAAAATATTTTTGCCCAACCTGTTGTGTTACCGGATCAATTTCTGCTACATGTGCATTCAAAGAAGGGTCGGTTCCCGGCTCATTCATACCAATATGGCCGTTCATCCCAAGCCCTAAAATTGCCAAATCAATGCCTTCATAAGTTTTAATAAAAAAGATGGCTTTGCTGGTTTCTTCTAATAGATCTTTTGCTCTGCCATCAAAGAAAATGACATTATCCTTCTGAATCTTCAACGGCTTCAGCAAGTCATTATCCAAATGAAACCTGCAGCTTCCTTCATCGCTTCCATTCATTCCAACCCATTCATCAAGGCCGATAAAATGCCAGCCGGAAACATCCGTTTTGTTCTTTAAAATCCTGTCGGCCATTTCTTTGTAAAGCCCTTTCGGTGAGTCTCCCGTTGCAGGACACAAAAGCGGTTCTGCAATCGGTTTCAGAATCTCCATCACTTCATCTGCCGCTTTTGCAGACATCGAACGATAATCCTTTTCTATAATAATCCTCATTATTCACTTTTTCATGATGCTTTAAATTAATTACAATTCCAATTTCCCCCAACCTTCCCGATACTCTCTTTTTACAAATTGGTTAGCCGGTTCAAAATTAGTTATCCGCATATTGGCTCCATCCCATTTATAAGAAATATAGCGGCCAGGGGTTGAAATATCCTCTACTTCACCATAAACCGGATCGAGCCTTTTTGTTTTGACACGAATTCCAAAGCTTCTTAATAAAAGATTACCCATCAATACGGTTTCTGTAAGCGGCCCGGCATAATCTTCAATAGGAGAATCAACATAAGCTTTTTCGTGGCCGGGCATTGGAAGTGCAGCATTTCCCTTATAATCGTTATGATACCCGGCAATAGCAGCGTCCACCCATTGCCACCAGTGGCCATTTCCTGATCCTTCAACACGTGGGTATTTCTTCGCTACATCAATGTTATTATTTAATGAAAGTGGCAGCAATCTTGGATCACGTCCTCCCCAACCACAGGATATTTTCCCGTTCTTTCCAATGAACAAAGTTCCTCCTTCATAATCACCCAACTTAGGAACGCCAGCTAATGCATCATTCAGGTTTACATCCGCATCCAGCTCATCCGGGCGTTCCGGTAACATACCTCCATCCATCCAATAAAGCTTCAAATCTCCTCCATCCTTTCGTTTGAATGTGTAACGAAGCTTGCTGGAAGCAGGAATACTCATAGGATCATCAGCCTCCTTAAATACTCCCGTAAAAGCCGTACTGGCATCACACGTTACCTCAGTGGGATAACCAAGCCCTAACAATTTAAAAGCCGGCCCGATTATATGGCAGCCCATGTCACCAAGAGCCCCGGTTCCAAACGGCCACCATCCGCGCCAATTAAAGGGAACAAGGTTTCCAATGTAATCAGTTTGCGGGGCGGTGCCCAACCAAAGGTCCCAATTCAATTCTTTTGGAACAGGTGGCCTATCTGCTGGCCAGGGAATACCTTGCGGCCAAACAGGGCGGTTTGTCCAATTATAAACATGGGTAATATCGCCGATCAACTCCGCATCAAACCATTCTTTTAGCGTTCTCATTCCATCAAAGGAGGCCCCCTGGTTTCCCATTTGCGTTACTACTTTATATTTTTTGGCAGCTTCTGTCAGCACTCGGGCTTCATATATATCGTGCGTCAATGGTTTTTGCAGATATAAATGCTTATGCAATTTCATGGCATTAAGGCCTACAATTGCGTGATTATGATCAGGAATAGCCACAGAAACGGCATCAAAATTTTTATGCTCTTTATCAAACAATTCTCTCCAATCGTGATAAAACCCTGCACTTGGAAACTCCTTCCTGCGTGGGTCAGACATGCGGTCGTCCACATCGCAAAGAAATGCAATGACTGCATTTTGTTTAGGTGCAAAAGCATAGTGCTCAATATCATTTTGTGCTTCACCACCACATCCGACACAGGCGATATATAATTTATCACTTGGAGCTACATGCTTTTTACCTCCTAACACATGACTGGGTACAATAGAAAATACTGCTGCAGTTAAAGCCGAATCTTTTATAAAGTCGCGCCTGCCAATCAATTTTTTCATAACTATTTAAATTTTATTTATTTGTAAAGAACGGCGTTAAGTTAACTCAGGTAGCTTAAAAGGTGAGATAATAAAACTTATTTAGCTGGGAGGGCCAAACCTAAATGTCTTTATTTTGATATTTCGGAACCATAATTTACCATCCTCTGTACCCTGCAAAGAAATATGGCCCTTCCTGAATGTTCCAAAGTCCGGCCATTGATGAAACTTAGTTCGTGAGATAATTTTCCGCCAGTTGTTATCCCAAAATTGAGTATCAACTACTTTATGCCCGTTTTGAAAAAATTGTACATGCCCATTGTTAGCAATAATTTCATACTGGTTCCATTGAGGAGCGGGGTTTACCCATTCGGTATCTGCAGGAGCGAGGTCATAAAGTGCGCCTGCACGATGCATATTGATACGACTATCACTAATTTCACTATGGTTGGAAGTATAAAGGCACGACAAATCAGTAATCTGCATTTCCGGCCCCGTTTCATAAGTAGTTTTATACTGGGGAGATTCGTTTACATAAAACATAACGCCACTGTTTGCACAGGGTTCCATTTTCCATTCCAATTTAAGGTCGAAATTTTCATATTCAAGATCAGTTACCAGGTCGGCAAAATCCTTTTCAACCGATTTAGCATTTTTATTTAAAAAGATCATTCCATTCTGCACCTGCCAGGCTTTTCCCGGTTCGTTTTGCTGAAAAGAATGCCAGCCTTTTAGATCTTTTCCGTCAAATAAAAGTTGCCAGCCTTCGGATTTTTCTTTCGCGGTAAGTGTGTTTGCCGTTTGGCAAAAAGAAAAAAGAGGTGCAATACAAAAGAGCAGTAAGGAAAATGAGATTTTGGAAATCATGGATTGAAATTTCCATCTAAGGTAGTTACTTGGGTTTTAAATCTTTTTATTTTTTTTAACAAATATGGAGGTATCGGCTTTGGAAGGACGCGCAGCTATTTGCTGCTAAGCAGTTACCATCTTTTACTCAAACAGGTATTTTAAACGGGTTTATTTCGCTTGTTATTCGGTGCTCGGAAGCGAATAACAACCGAATTACAACCGAATAAGAAGCGAATCATATCAGGGAGAGAATACCGTGTCTTATACTGAAAAAACTTTACAGGTTAGGGTGATAATACTGCATGAACTTTACAGTCTTTGCAATAATACTGAATAGGCTTTACAGCTTTCATTTTTTTATGATACCTTGGCGTAGCGATCAACTTTATACTTCACCTATCAAATATTTTTTTCCTTCTTTGTAACAATTCGCACCAACTTGCGACTTATCATACAAAATAATCACATTGCAAAAGCAGGAAGCGGAAAAAGAGTTCGTAAATCACATAAGCCAACATGAGTTGATGCTTTACAAAGTGTGCCGCGTTTATGCTTACAGCGATGCCGACAGGCAGGATCTTTTCCAGGAAATTATCATCCAGCTTTGGAAAGCCTATCCAAAGTTTAAGGGCGATTCCAAGATAAGTACGTGGCTTTACAGGGTGGCTATTAATACTGCTATCTCAGGATTGAGGAAGAAAAAAAACATAGTAAAGTCGTATGAGTCAACCTCTATGCCGGAACCAGCCGGAGAGCATTCTCCTGAATAGTCTGAAGAAGAAAGGTTGCCGCAGATGTATCACGCGATTGAACAATTAAATGCAGTAGAAAAAG
>JBQCFI010000177.1:0-12459 GCA_051959325.1 Ginsengibacter sp.
CCTGTTGACAACAGAATTTTTTGTCTTCTTTTCGCATCAAATTCCTTTTTATAAAGCGAACCGAGACAATAACCCAACATCATCACTCCAGGCCACGGCAGCAGTGGATATAGAATCGCAAATAACCGGTTGTGATCGTAAAGGAAAAAAGATTGCTGATGAAGAAATCCCCACCACAAGGGCGTTTCCGTCGGTTTGAGATAATCGAATGCATCCAGAAGATTATGTGCGCAAACTATTCTTAACCCAATAAAAAATATGGCGCGAAGCGGCAAATAAGTAGCGGCAGCTAAAATAATCATTGAGAGTCCAATGACCGACAAAACTTCTATTGCCAAAAAACCAAAAGTGATATCAAAGGTGAGAAATAAATTAAATACCGTAAGTTCAATCACGATCAGCCAAATTCCTCTTTTCAATAAAAAAGAAGATAACTGGTTTTTAGTTTTTTTTCTTCCGGAAAGAAAGGCAGAGGTGCCGGATAAAAAAACAAAAACCGGCGCGCAAAAATGGGTGATCCACCTGGTGAAAAATAAAATGGGCGTAGTAGTTTGTAAGTTGGTAGGATCTATATTAAAATGTAAAAAGTCGCGCGTATGATCGAGTGCCATTACGATCATCACGAGGCCGCGAAGAATATCTACCGAATGAATTCTGAATTTTGGCGAAGCGGATTGCGAAGGCAGTGGATTACTCATTCATTTTAATTTCAAAATAAATGAATAAATAATTATAAATTGAATTTATTTCTTGCTTTGTTGAAAGTAAAGAAAGCAGAATTAATTTATAGAAAAAAGCCCTTTAAAAATTTTTCTTCCATCGATATTGCCGAGAGCCGGATTGCACGCCCTTTCAGGATGTGGCATCATACCAAAAACAGTTCTTTCCTTGTTGGTAATTCCGGCAATAGAATGGATCGAACCATTCGGTGAGTGATCTATGTGAACTTCGCCTTTTTCATTGCAATAACTGTAAAGTACCTGGTTGTTTTTTTCAATCTCTTCCAGTTCTTCTTCTTTCACAAAATATCTTGCTTCACCATGCGCGACAGGAATTTTAAAAACTTCATTTGCATGATCTCCGGAGCCGCGCAGAAAAACATTTTTACAATTGAATTTCATTTGCGCATTTTGTAATAGAACACCGGGAAGCAAACCACTTTCACAAAGGATCTGAAAACCATTGCAAACACCAAACACTTTCCCACCTTTGTTTGCAAATTCAATTACACTTTGCATCATCGGACTGAAACGCGCAATGGCACCACATCTGAGATAATCACCAAAACTGAATCCGCCGGGAAGTACAATGCAATCTGAAGTTTCAAACATCGAAAGATCTTTATCTTTATGCCACAAAGTAATCACTTCCTGGCCCAGGTCATTTTTTAAAGCATGGATCATATCTCTATCACAATTCGAACCCGGGAAAACTACCACACCAAATTTCATGTTTTATGTTTTTTTAATAATCTGCAAAGGTAACTATACCAAAATTATTTTTTAAAATACTGCATGTAAACCACGAACCCAACCATTAGCCATTGTAAAACCATTGGGATCCACCTGGTACGCGGATAATAAAATGCACAACCAATAAATGCAGAAGCAGGAATTAAAGCCAGCAACCTATATTCTATGGAATGATGCAGATCGATAAAAGGAATTGCGATGGAAATGATTAAAAATAAAAACAATAAGCCCCAGTTTTTTCTAACCTGCAATATCTGTTTTGATACAGAGGACTGCACGAAAAAGGCGCCCATAATAATCATCAAACCAATAAATGAAATGCCCGCTATTTCCAGGACCGTCGGTTTAAAAAAAGAATGAGACATGCCTAAACCTGATACCCGAAAGGAATACAAACGATTGGTAAAAAAAAGATAAGAAGCTAAAAAATACCAGGGAGTAAGTACGCCAATGAAAGTGATAAGCCATTCCGCCACTTTTGGAGGTCTTGTAATGAGTAGAGTAAGAATAATGAATGCGGTAAAAGCAATTGATGGGAGATAAAAAAAAGAACAAATTCCAATAGCGATGCCGACATTGAATAAACTGGATTTTGGATGTTGGTTGTTGTTCAGATTACTCATTTTAGACCATATCCAAACGAGAAATGAATTGATAATCAAAGGAGCGCTCAGGACATTCCATTCGGGGAAAAAAGAAGTGATCAAGAGGTAACTCATTGCCGGTAAATAATTTGGTTTCTGCATTAAACGCCTGCTGGTAATCACCTGGTTGAAAGTAACTGCCTGTACAAAAAGTAATAAGTAAGTAACTACAAAATATGTAGAAGGATATGCATCAAAGTAAGGTTTGATCGTAGTGATAATATCGTTAAATAAAAAACCAGATGATTTTTCTATTATTGGAATTTGCGGATGAAGGAGCCATACAAGCTTTAAAAATATTCCATACACAAAAAGCAGGAAAGTATTGAGTGGATTATTGGCACGGAAAATTCCTGTCACAATAGAAAATTATTTTAGTGACAAAAATAAAAAATTAAAAGGATTAGGTGCAATGTATATGAAAATACAAGATTGCCAGTCTTTACGAGATTGGCAACCTTCTGCTATTTAAGGAAATTCAATCTTTGCGAAGCAAATGTAGTTTCTATAAATACATGGAATAATAATTTGCGAAGCACTCACCTGCTTGCCATAACGCGGCATAAACTGGTAACCTCTGTCGAGGCCTTTTAATGGAGGATTTCTCGTGATTTTTCCAGTTCCCGATACGCTTTGGTCTGTCAAAAGCTGTGTACGCCTTTCAAGCGTGTTGAACAGGAAATGCATTTGTCCGCCGGTAAGCATGATGACATAAGAAAGGAAATTATCCGTTTGATCATCATATTGGGATTTCTGTATAACGCTTGCCCAATCAGGCTTGCCGGTTTTGTCCATACTTAGTACCAGGATATTGTTGTAATAATACCGCTGCTCGCCCATTGAGTTATAAAAGGGGTAGCCGCCAAAACCGCCATAAGGATAATATCCATATGAATAGGGTGAATACATATAATAATTATAAGGCGAAAAAGAAGGATAGCCGTAGAGGTAATCATAACGGTTCCACGGAGTGCCCCTTGACTGAGAATAAAAATCCTCTGCAGTTAATATAAAACCACCATCTTTTTTCAGAATGACATCACGAATAAAATAATCGTTCAATGCCGTTTTGTTGTTGCCGTTGGTTTTAGCCACAGACCTTATAGAATCACCCAGGTTTTGAAATTGTTGGCTGATCAGATTTTTATTGTTTATGTCCCAAACCGCGGTATAAATTCCTTCTACATTGCCGCGCCTTTTGGTATAAAACAAAGAGTTGATAATATAGTGTTGATTCAAATTATCGATTTTCAACTTAATCTCGTCTAACAAATTGCCGGAGAGATTGAGTGAATTGAGGCTGAAAGTATCTTCCAGCGCCTGTTTCGTAATTAAGGAAAGATCCTGTATAAAATCTTTTGTGCTCGATTTATTTCCTTTTGTAAAAACGAAGTTGCCACTATTATCCACGAAAAAATCGCTGAACATATCTTTTTTATCATCAAAGTCCGTTTGTATCCTCGATTCGTGTTGAAGTTGCAGGCTATCATTGAATAATAATGTGGTGAAATTAAACCTTCCGTTTTTGCGCTGTATCTTATAGATCATGATCTTCGATTTGTCTTCACTGTATATGGAACTATAGATCTTATTGTTTGCGAAAAAATTGATGTGAGTGGTATCTAATTGTACCGGATCAGATAACAACTTCCCATCGCTGTTAATTTTTACAGCTTCACAATAAATAGTATTTCTTCTCTGATACTGATAGATCATGTATGCAAAATCAGGGTAAAGAACAAAATCAACATTCAATGTTTTCTCAGGCATAAAATTCATATTGATACGATTTAAAAGCCGCATCGAATTATCGTAAGTACAAATTGAATAATTGCTCCTGATATTTTTATAAATTAAAAAGTTGTCATTAATCTTACCAATGATTTGAAAATCGAGTGCACGTGAATCCTGTGGCTCCGGTTGTGTATAAGTGATCTGTTGCGAATAAACGGCAGAACAAAAAATCATTAAAATAAAAAATGCAAAAAAGTTTTTCCTCATGGTTCTTAAAGTTTTCTAAGTTTTCTTTTCCTGTTAACTGGCGTGAAATTATTTTGGAATAAAGCTATACTAATTTACGAAAAAATAATGTGGCTGTTGCCTTAATCTTTAATAAGCGTATTTCCATTGATAAATTTAACAAGTGATTGGATAATTTATCTGGGATCAGGAATGCTTTTCATCTTTTCAAAAATGAAAGTATCTAAATAAATTACTTTTGAATTTTATTTTAATTTTTTAAGAATATGCCTGTTGTTTTAATCTCTGGTGGAACCGGTCTTATTGGTTCACGTTTGACTCATCATTTGATCGAAAGAGGTTATGACATCATTATTTTGACGCAGCAAAAAAATCGATTGGCTGAAAATTCGAAAATCACTTACAGCTACTGGAATGTCGAAAAAGAAATTATAGATAAAAAAGCCGTGTTATCAGCAGATCACATCGTTCACCTGGCAGGAGCAGGCGTAATGGACCATAAATGGACAACCGATTATAAAAAAAAGATTCTTGAAAGCCGCACAAAAAGCGCTGAATTAATCGTCAATTGTTTAAAAGAGCATGAGCATCACGTTAAAACCTTTGTTTCCGCTTCTGCTATCGGCTATTACGGTGCCGATGAAAAAATATTGGAAAGAAAAGATGGGTTTATTGAATCAGATTTACCGTCTCAGGATTTTTTAGGTGAAACCTGTTTGCTCTGGGAAGCCAGCGTAGAGCCGGTTACCGCACTCGGAACCAGGCTGGTTAAATTAAGAACCGGAATTGTTTTGAGCAAAAAAGGAGGTGCTCTTAAAGAATTTAAAAAGCCATTGCGTTTTGGAATTGCAACGGTTTTTGGAAACGGTAAACAAATCGTCAGTTGGGTACACATCGATGATTTGTGCAGAATGTATTCCGAAGCCATGGAAAATAAATACCTGCATGGCAGTTATAATGCTGTTGCACCGGAGCCTGTTTCTCAAAAACAATTGATACTGCTGTTAGCAAATAAAATGCGAAATAAATTTTTTACAGCAGTGCATATACCGGTGTTTATTTTAAAATTGTTCCTGGGAAAAAGAAGCATTGAAATTTTGAAAAGCGCTACTGTAAGTGATCGCAAAATAAAAGCAACAGGTTTTACTTTTTTATATCCTTCTATTGAATCTGCGTTAAATGAAGTTGTATAAATATTTTTGATTTCTTCCTGAAATTACTAAAGCAGCAAAACAACAAATAAAGCAAATTGTATTCTAAACTAAAGCTGGTAAGACCCACAATCTTCCTATCAAATTAAAATACAGATTTTAATTAAACATTCGTTCTGCTTTCAAAATACTTTCCGGTTTGCCTACATCAATAAATTTTGAATCACTGTGATCAAATGCAGCAATAACATGGCTTTTGGCAAGTTCCAGGTAAACATCCACCATCGAAAATTTACCTTCCATTTTTATTAATGGAAATATATTTGGAGAAATAACATGAATACCGCTGAAGGCCTTTTGAAAATAATTTTTCGATTTGCGGCTGATTTTTTTTTCTCCTGTTTTTGTATTTTCCCATCCGCACAAATGATTTTTTTCGTCGAATAAAAAATACCGCGAAGTTTCCCGCGAAGTAACCGCAAGGGTAGCCAGTGCATTAGTTTTTTCGTGTTGCAAAATCATTTGATTCAAATTCATATCCGTTAAAACGTCCACATTCATCACTACAAAAGAGGCTTTTTCTTTTTCAAAAAACCACCCAGCTTTTTTTATCCCGCCACCGGTTTCAAGCACTTCATTTGTTTCATCAGAAAAAGTAACGTTGCTTCCAAAACCATTATTTTCTTTTACCGCGTCAATAATTTGATCCGCAAAATGATGGACGTTTATAATCACTTCTTTTATGCCGAAAGAAGCGAGATATCGGATATTTCTTTGCAAAATCGTTTGGCCGTTTACAATTGCCAATGCTTTAGGGTGGCTGTCTGTAAAAGGTTTGAGCCGGGTACCTAAACCGGCTGCGAGTATCATTGCTTTCATTTGTTATGGATGTGAATACAAAATGCTCTCTTCAGTTTTAAAACCCTTTTTGTTCATGAATATTTTGTTCAATGTGGTTTAGATTAATTTTTACTTTGAATTTATTCCAAAGATACCGGGCGAGCGAATCGGCTGCGTAAACACTGCGATGCTGACCGCCGGTGCATCCAAAACTAACCGTGAGTGATTGGAAATTTCTTTTGATATAATCCTCTACCGAAATATCGACAATATTATAAACGCCATTTAAAAATTGTGGCATTTCCGTTTGTTGTTCAAGGAAATCGATCACCGGTTTATGTCTTCCATTCAGCATTTTATATTCTTCAAACCTGCCTGGATTCATCATGCCGCGGCAATCAAAAACAAAGCCACCACCATTGTTGCTTTCTTCTTTCGGATAACCGGTTTTTAAATATGAAAAACTATTGATGGTAACAACCAGGGGAGTAAATTCATTTGCCTGCATAGGACGGAAACGGTTAACAATTTCATCCTGAACCATAATATTGATTACCCGCTCATATTCCGGCAAGGCAATTCCCATTTTTTTGTTTTCCATAAACCATTTGATGTTGATAAGCGCCAATGGGATGCTTGTGAGAAATTGTGCTTTTCTTTCAAACAAACCGCGAAAGCCATATGCGCCTAAAACCTGCATCAACCTTATTAAAACGTATCCGTGATATTGACTTACAAAACGATCTCTATCAACAGGTGTTTGAAGAATTTCACTTGCACAATCCATATAATATTCAAGCAAAGAATTTTTCCAATCCTCAGAAAGATTGGCTCTTGCCTGCCATAAAAGCGAGGCCACATCATATTGCAGCGCACCTTTCATTCCTCCCTGGTAATCTATAAAATGAACCTCTTCATCTTGAATACAAATATTGCGACTTTGAAAATCGCGAAACATAAAATATTTGTGCTGAACCTGTGTCAGATAATTGCTTAGCGCTTCAAAGTCATCTATCAGTTTTTCTTTGTCATACGGAACTTTTAGCGTGTCCAGAAAATAATATTTGAAATATAACAGGTCACTAAGAATTGCCTGTTTGCCAAATTCCTGGGAAGTAAGGCAATAAGAATAATCCAAATCAGGAAAGCCTTTTATCTGCAACCATGCAAGTGCTTTTAAGCTTTTTTTAAATAAAGAATATACATACTCGTTTTGTCCATATTTTTCCAGCTCGTTTAATAATGAAACCGGCCCAAAATCTTGCTGGATATATATTTTACCGTCTTCTGATGTAAAATACACCTGTGGAACCGGCGCATTTATTTTTGAAAAATGCTCTGTAAAATATAAAAAGGTTTCACTCTCTCTAACGTTTTCATTGTATGTGGCAATGTAAGAATTTTGATCTGTGTAAATGCGAAAATAGATCCGGTCGCCGCCCGACTTCGGAAGTTTTTCCACGCTGGTAATTTTTTCAGAATTGAAACTTTCAAAAAAAGATTTAATATTTTCTGCTACCGGCCCCATATAAAAATGATTAGCGGTAAAAATAATGGATTTTACAAAGAAGATAGAAGGTAAATCATAGATCTGTTTTAGTTAAAAAAACAAAAAGATGTGTTTATAATTTAATTACATTTGAAAATGATTATTATTTTTTTAACTGCTTTTGGATAATAATTCATTTGATACCCTCATCGAAAACTACAATTTCATTTCGTCTAAACTTAAATATTTACACTTGAGAAAAATTTTTACTAATCAGAAATTATTTCATGCGATTTTATTTTTTATTTTTTTTACACCGTTATTTTTTTCCTGTGAAAATCATCGGTTTGATGCGGATAAAAGACAAATAACCGCCAAAAACGAAATCCGCAATAAACTGAATCGGCCCCCTGGTTATGATGTTACCGCTTTTCAGGAAGATACAGTTGAAACACCGAATGATTCGAGTTTTAAAAAACAAATCCGGTATTCATTAGACACAGAATATTTAGATTCAAATAAAATTTTGCAAAAGAAAAGGGCGATTGTAATGTTTACTCCAGACGGGCAATCGGTCATTACTTCAACAATCACTGCACGGTAAAGTTTTTATTCAGAAAAAATAATTCTCAAAAAGATGAGTGTATTAAAAGAACGGTTTTTAGCCTTAGATGTTTTCCGGGGAATGACCATTTGTTTTATGATCATTGTAAATACTCCGGGAAGTGGCGCAATCCCTTATCCGCCGCTTGAACATGCTACCTGGCATGGCTTTACGCCTACAGACCTGGTGTTTCCTTCTTTCTTATTTGCCGTTGGGAACGCGATGAGTTTTTCCTTTAAAAAATACACGCAGTTGTCGAATTCTGTTTTTCTTACAAAAGTGATCAAACGAACCGTTTTAATTTTTTTGATTGGTTATCTGATGTATTGGTTTCCATTTTTCCGCTTGAATAATGCAGGAGAAATTATTGCAGCACCTATTGCAAATACCAGGATTATGGGCGTTCTTCAACGGATTGCGCTTTGTTATTTTTTTGGTTCTTTGCTCGTTCATTATTTATCAACCCGAAAAGTAATTATTGTAAGTGTGGTATTATTAGTAGGATATTGGATTCTACTCCTTGCTTTTGGAAATCCTACGCAACCGCTGAGCATGTCAGGAAATGCGGGGCTTTATTTAGATAAGTTTCTAATGGGAAATAGTCACTTGTATCACGGTGAAGGAATTCCCTTTGATCCGGAAGGGTGGTTGGGCACGTTACCGGCAATTGTAAATGTGATAATTGGTTTTTTTGCCGGAAAGTTTATCCAGGAAAAAGGCAAAACTTTCGAATGCCTGTCGAAGTTGATGCTCGTCGGAGCCTTATTTATCTTCATCGCTTTGTGCTGGAATATGGTTTTCCCGATCAATAAAAAATTATGGAGCAGTTCGTTTGTTCTGGTCACCACCGGTCTCGATCTGATCATTATTTCTGCACTAATTTATATTTTGGAAATGAAGAACTGGAACGTTTTTCGATGGTCACGATTTTTTGAAATATTTGGGCGCAATCCATTATTTATTTATGTCCTTTCAGAACTTTTGGTAGTCATTCTTTTTATGATACATGTGAACCCAAACGAGAGTTTATTTAATTATATAAACAGAACAATTTTCCAGGTCGTTTCTCCTGGTTCCTTTGGATCATTCTTATTTGCCATATTTTATATGCTGATTTGTTGGAGCATCGGCTGGTGGCTCAATAAAAGAAGAATTTATGTAAAGGTGTATTACGCTTCTCTTTTTTCAATGTTAAGAAATTATTACCAAAGCTAAAAAATCCGTGTTCACAGGCAATACTATTTTACTTTTGCACAAATTTTAGCTATGGCGGCAAACTCTATTTTAAAATTTTTTCTTCCTAAAGACAAAGTATTCTTTCAGTTATTTGAAAGCGTTTCTGAAACTGTCGTTCAGATGGCGGAAAAACTAAAGGAAGTCGTTCATGAAAAAGATTTCGACAAGAGAGAAATTTTAATAAAGCAGATTGAAGATATGGAGCACGTAAATGATGACCATACTCACCGGATTTTTACAGAGCTTGGAAGAAATTTTATCACTCCATTCGATCGGGAAGACATTCATTACCTAGCTACTGCTTTGGATGACATTTGCGATTACATTTATTCTGCAGCAAAAAAAATCAATTTCTATAAAGTAAAACCGGACGATGTTACTTTTCATAGAATGGCCGATTTGATTTTGAGCAGTTGTACTGAAGTGCGCAAAGCCGTTATTGAATTAAGAGACATGAAAAATCTTCGTAAAATTACAGATGCAATGGTGGCAATTAATAGCATTGAAAACCAGGCAGATGATGCATTTGACTACAGTATTGAACAACTTTTTGAGCATGAACCTGACGCAAAAGAAGTGATTAAAAAACGGGAGATTTACCAGGTAATGGAAATTGTGACGGACAAATGCGAGGATGCTGCCAATGTTATTGAATCAATCATCATTAAGTATGCTTAATGCGGAAACGCCTAAGTGTAAAGCTTACATGCATCTGCTTTTGCTTTTAGTTTTATGCCTTCAGACTCGAAAAAGTAAATTATGTTTGTTTTCCTGATTGTCATTATTGTTCTTGCCCTCATCTTTGACTATATCAATGGATTTCATGATGCCGCAAACTCAATAGCAACGATAGTTTCCACAAAAGTACTTACTCCTTTTCAGGCGGTTTTATGGGCAGCAGCTTTTAATTTTATTGCTTTTTTTGTTTTCAGAGAACATAAAGTAGCCGGCACGATTGCTAATATTATGTCTGAAAATATCATAAATTTCAAAACAATCATTGCAGCAACGATCGCTGCCATCAGTTGGAATATTTTCACATGGTATTACGGTATTCCATCCAGTTCTTCACACACGCTTATCGGTGGTTTGGCCGGTGCTGCACTGGCAGCTGGTGGCTTAGCAGGTGTAAACACTCATCCGGTTTTTATTGCATTAATCTTTATGATTCTTGCTCCGGTTATTGGTTTATTACTGGGTTTTCTTATTACAGTTATTACCGTCAATATTGCTAAAAAATCGCGTCCGGCAAGGGCGGAAAAATGGTTTCGAAGTCTCCAATTACTTTCCTCAGCGTCTCTTAGTCTTGCACATGGCGGCGGTGACTCTCAAAAAACGATGGGTCTAATTTTAACAGCTATCTGGTTTTATGAAAAAAGCGTTCACGGAACAACAATATCTATCGAAAAAATGGCAATGCCCGATTGGTTGCCACTTGCCTGTTATTCTGCTATTGCATTAGGCACTATGTCAGGCGGATGGCGTATTGTAAAAACCATGGGAACACGAATTACCAAAGTGAATCCTTTGGAAGGTTTTTGTGCCGAAACTGCTGGTGCCTTCACTATTTTTCTTACCATATTTTTTGGAATTCCGGTAAGTACGACCCACACATTGACAGGAGCAATTGTAGGTGTGGGCGCCACCAAACGCTTATCCGCGGTACGTTGGGGAGTTACCGTAAATCTCGTTTGGGCCTGGATTCTGACGGTGCCGGTTAGTGCTATTGTCGCAGCAGTTGTTTATTATATCGTTCATTTGCTTACCTAAAAAAGTTGCTAATTCTTTTTTAACACGATTTTCTATTACTTTGTGTCATGAATAAAATTTTAGTTACCGGTGGATGCGGCTACATTGGCGCTCATACAATTGTTGACCTTTTAGAAAATGGATTTAATCCAATTTCTATTGATGATAATTCACGCTCTACAACAGCATTGCTAACGGGTATAAAGGAAATTACCGGTGTTGCTGTAAAGAATTACAAAGTTGACCTGACCAATTTTGATGATACTTATGCGGTCTTCCAGGAGAACACAGACATAAAAGGCATCATTCATTTCGCAGCCTATAAAGCCGTTGGTGAATCTGTTCAGAAGCCGTTGATGTATTACGAAAACAATTTAATTTCTCTCATCAACGTGTTGAAATGTGCAAAAGAATTTAAAGTTCCTCATTTTATTTTTTCATCATCCTGTACTGTTTATGGCAGCCCTGATAAAATTCCGGTAACAGAAGATTCGCCAATAAAGCCGGCGGAATCTCCCTACGGAGCTACCAAGCAAATGGGTGAAGAAATTGTAAAAGACGTTACCAAGACCGGTGGCTTGCAAAGTATTTTATTGCGCTATTTTAATCCGGTCGGCGCTCATCCATCGGCGCTGATCGGTGAATTGCCTGTTGGAAAACCGGAAAACCTCGTGCCCGCCATCACCCAAACGGCCGTGGGAAAAATAAAAGAATTAATAGTTTACGGTGATGATTACGATACCAGGGACGGCTCTTGCATTCGCGATTATGTCCATGTTTGTGACATCGCCAGCGCACATACGCTGGCTTTGCAACATTTGATTGAAAATAAAAATGTGCAGCCTTGTGAAATATATAATTTAGGAACCGGAAACGGTGTTTCTGTATTGGAAGCGATTCATGCTTTTGAAAAAGTAAGTAGCGTAAAGTTGAATTACAAAATAGGTCCTCGCCGGCCGGGCGATATCGTAGCCATTTATGCTAATAATTCTTTTGCAAAAGAAAAATTGAAATGGGATCCGGAATATTCTTTGGAAGAAATGATGCGAACCGCCTGGAAATGGCAACTAAAATTACAAGCCGATAGTGAATTGCATAGCAATGCGAATTTTGAAATGAATTAATAAAGAGGAATTAAAAATTCGCATTATTTATTCGTTTGTTGAAATTAACAAGAGCAGAATTTTGCTTTTCTCTTATTCAATATTTTTCCAAAATACCGAGTCCAAACAACGCGAAATCGTATTTCACCGGATCTTGGGGATCAAATTTTTTTAATTCTTCAGTTAATTCA
>JBQCFI010000178.1:0-8209 GCA_051959325.1 Ginsengibacter sp.
AGCCTTGTATAGTAAGTGGCATACTTGGTCCAGTTGAAGTTAACATCCCAGGAAAAATTCTGTGTTTTAACAGGAGTAGCATTTAAAGTAACTTCAATACCCTTTCTGGCTTGCTCTTCATTACTATTTGTATAAACTGAAGTAAAACCTGAAGAAGGACTGATTGGCGCTTTTACAATAAAATCATACATATTTTTCCTATAAAGCGTAACATCTGCTGAGATTCGGTTGTTTAGGAAGCTTGCATAAGTACCGATCTCCGTAGAAGCAGAGCCTTGGGCATGAATATTAGAAGGACGGATGCTTGTCGGGAAAGAAGCAGAACTCATCGTTCCCCATGAATTGGGAGAAACGGTATAAACATTATTGATGTCGTAAATACCAGCCGGAGTGCGGTATGTAGTCCAAGAACCACGTAATTTCCAATAAGATAACCAATCCGGATGTTTGAACAATTCACTCGCAATTAAACTACCGGAAACGCTCGGATAAAAATAAGAGCGTGTGGCCTTTGGCAAGGTAGAAGCCCAGTCATTACGGAATGTTCCATCAGCAAAAGCGATATTTTTATAGCCAACACCTATTTTACCATAAACACTATTGATCTGCTGTTTGTTCACAATAGAATTCAATGTTACAGGATTGGTAGATGCTTTAAAGGAATAAAATGCAGGAATAGATAATCCACCCTGGGTAAAGCCTTCCAATCCTTCATTTTGTTGATAGAAAATAGTTCCTCCTACAAATCCATCAACAGAAAAATTGTTCACCTTTGTTTTCGCAGTGACGATAGCATCTGTATTGCTGCTGAAGCCGCGGCCGATACCTTCGTTATACGATCCCTTTTGTGATTCTCCCCAAACTTCAGTGCCGCCATTTAAAACGGTGGTTGCTCCGCCGCCCTGGAAAGATCCTTTTGAAATCTGCACTACCTGCTTGTTGCTGTAATTATCGTAACCGGTTCTTACCATTGCATTCAGCCAGTCGGCAATTTCATAATTGGCAGTGAACTGCCCGTTGAAAACATCTTTGTTATATGAATGAATTCTCTGGAACCTGTCGAAGTAAGGATTATTAATACCGGCTGTGTAGCTGCTGTTTTGAACTTCATTAGGAACTACCCAATAATTCTTATAATCCAATATGTTCCAATCCGGTGAACCCCATACCAAAAGACTATACATTGGATCGTAACCGGTATATCCGCTGAAACCCATATTTGGAGAAGCCTGGTTATTATAAGCAACCGAAGTAGTGAGGGTAAATTTCTTAAGCTGAATGTTTCCGCCAACACTGTACGTCAGTTTATCAAAACGCGAATTTGGATAAGTGCCTTTATTTTGTCCCCAGATAGCAGACGCTCTGAAACTTCCCAGATCGCCGGTTTGGGTCACACTAACTCCGTTATTCAAAATATATCCCTGCTCCAGGAAATTTTTGAAATTGTCTTTACCCCTCGCAATGAAAGGCATTGATTTCATACTCTTGCTGATGGGATCCCATTGGATCACATCTTTTCCATCCAACGGAGCGCCCCATGAACCATCACCAGAGCGTACATAAGTATCGGTAGCAGTATTCACTACACGTCCATATTCACTTTGCATTTTAGGAATGGCGAGATAACCGGCCTCAAACATGCTGCTGCTGTTTATAGAAACCTGTAAACCTTTTTTATTGCCACTTTTTTTAGTAGTGACCATTATTGCGCCGCTTCCGCCGCGTGATCCATATAATGCAGATGCAGTAGCGCCTTTCAGAAAATCTATAGATTGAATATCATCTGCAGGAATATCTCTCAAAGTGAGATTTCCATAAGGAACTCCGTCAATCACCAGCAAAGGTGCTTCTCCCCGCATGGTAATTTGTGGTGCCGACATAAAATCCGGACTGTTTTTTATAATCAATCCGGAAACTTTACCAGTGAGAGAAGTAGCTACGTCAATACCTTTTACGGTTTGAAGAGTGGCGCCTTCCACCTTTTGAGTAGCATAACCAAGTTCGCGCTCTTGTCTTTTTATACCCAACGCGGTAACCACCACTTCATTCAATCCGGTGGCTGAGGGCTGCAAACTAATATTTAGCTCTGTTTGTCCGTTTACTGCAATTTCCACACTTTCATAACCGATAGAAGTTACTACCAAAGTGGCATTTGTTGGCACATTGATAGAAAAATTTCCATTGACATCCGTACTGGTACCAGCTGTGCTGCCTTTGATCTGGATGCTCACTCCCGCCAAAGCCTTTCCGGTTGATTTGTCCGTTACTTTTCCATTAACCAAAATATCGGCAATTTCTTCATTTTCTTTTACCAATACGATCAGGTTGTTGTCCAGTTGTTTGTAAGAAAGGTCTGTGCCGGATAATAATTGTTTCATTACCTGTGATATTCCGGCGTTGGTAACATTAACCGTTATCTTATTGTTGCCAATGTTTCGTTCGCTGTACAAAAACCGGTAAGGCGTATGTTTTTCAATAGTTGAAAGCGCCTTTTTTAATTCTACTGACTTCAGGTTAAGCGAAATATTCTGAGAATATGTTTTTGCACTTAACTGCATGCAGGAGACAAAAATGAAAATAATTGTAAATTTCATAATGAGCAATGACTTTTTGAGCCAAGGTTTTATCAATACACCATTTTTCTGGTGTTTAAAAAGTTTCATAACTTTAATTTTAGAAAGTTAAATAAAGGTGATCTTCTCCGTCAAGGAAGATCACAATACAATTTTTGTGTTTTGACTTTTTCCGGGGAATGCCGCAAGCATTTCCCGTTTTTTATGTATCATTTATCAGCATGTTTGGATTTGTTTTTTTATCGTTAAAAAATCGTAATGTTATTTCCTTCTATTTTATAATTAAACTTTTCCGTTAATTTCAACGCTTTCAAAACTTCATCAATTGTTTCTTTTTCAAACACACCCGTAAACCGGAATTCCTTGACCGCACTATTTGAAAAGCTAATATTTATTCCGTACCTGCGTTCGAGATCGGTTGCCAGTTGTCCAAAGCTTTCATCCTGGAAAACAAGTTTGTTATCAAGCCACGATGTTTCTACAATCGCACTGTCTTTTGCAGATACATAGTGCAGGCTGCTGATCAATAAGCGGGCTTCCTGTGTAGGAGATGATGAGGCGATTGATGAAATGTGTTTGGGAGATGGTTCATTGGAAACAACCAGCTTTTCTTTAGGCCTCAGAATGATCTTGTCGGATGGACGGTCGTTTAAAGTTACTTCTATCAGTCCGCGAATCAAAGTGGTTTCAGAAGTGGAATCTTCCGGATAGGATTTCATATTAAACTCAGTGCCCAGCACTTTAATATTCATTTTGCTAGTATGAATAATGAACGGAACTTTTGCATTATGCGTTACATCAAAAAAGGCTTCGCCGGTTAAAAATACTTCCCGTTTATCGCCCGAAAAGCCGGCAGGATATTTAAGACGGCTACCAGCATTCATCACTACTTTCGTACCATCAGCCAGCACTATTGTTGATTTTTCTCCTCTTGGTGTTTCTTTTATCTGCCACGAAAAAGTGTTTGGTTCAACGCTTGCAATCGTGTGATGATTACTTTTTTTAAGAATAAAAAACGCCGCCGCAATACAAATAGATATTACCACCGCCACTTTAGAAAATCTGGAGAAAAATGGAAATGCTTTCGTCTTTTGTGCAGCAAAGGGCACAACATTTGTTTCGTCTTCATGCTTCTCTTCCTTTATTTGCGACAATAATTTTTGTAAAGCCTTATCAGTATCTGTAGTGATGCTGTTTTTATTTTCCCAAAATTCTTTGAAAAGATGAAACTTCTTTTTATAGAAATCATTTGCAAGGAAACGTTCCATCTCCTTCCGATCATCATCGCTGGCTTCTCCACTGAGAACGCGTGATGCCAATATTAAAAATGAATCATTGTCCATAGAATCTTATAAGCAATTAATAGCATGTTTCCTGAAATAATTGTTGTTTAAAAAAATTGCATCAGCCATCCTGTAATTTGAGTTGTTGCAATAAGGACAATCATTTTCAAAAAATTACTTACAGGGAATAAAAAAAAATTAAAATCAATTCTGGTATTAAAAAATCCAGGAGAAGAAAAAATTCAAAGACTTAAAAGCACTGTTTTTGATCTTCGTTGGTGATTGTTTTGAATCAATATAAGGAGTGAGAATGTGATCGAGTTTTTTCATTGCTCTTACCAATTGCGTTTCTACCGTGCGTGGGGATATTTCTAAGATTTCAGCTACCTGTTTGTATTTCAATCCTTCTTCTTTTACCAGCTTAAAAATTATTTTGCATTGCAATGGCAAGGCTTCAATCGCCTCGTTCATTTTAAAAATCAACTCTCGTCTTTCCAGTTCTTTTCCCGGATCGTGCGGATTCATGATGTCATGAACTCCTGCATCTTCCAGGTAAACGAGTCTTAAGTTTGAGTATTGTTTCAGATGATTTAGCGAGCTGTTTTTCACTGAAATAAATAAATATGTCTCCAGGTTTCGTATCTGCGATTCTTTTCTTTTCATCCACAATTTTAGAAGCACATTGGAAACAATCTCCTCGGCATACGCTTTATCTTTTACATAAACGATACAAAAATTCAACAGTCTTTCATAAAAAACCTGGAAGATCTCTTCAAATGCCTTTTCATCATCCGCGGCGCAGATTCTTCCTAAAAGTCGTGCTATGTGTTCTTTATTTTTTTGCAAAATTGAAGAAGGATATTTAGATCGATGATAAACTTCCATTTACTTGACCATTATTTTCAGGAAAATGCTGCATGGAAAAATACTGAGACGAAGTTTTCTTTTCGCAAATTCATCATTACCGGTAAACTCTTTTGGTTTATTTTAAACGATCATTAAACAGTTATTCATAAGACAAATAAAAGATAAAAAAACAGAAATAACGCATATTTCTTTGTTTATTGAGTTTATTTTTCCAAAATAAAAAAGGAAAAAAGGTATTGAAAATACAAAGAGGTGGAATTGTAAAAACGGTGAATTGCAATGAACTCTCTTTTTTAAATGATAAAAACATCATAATAGGATATTCATTTCCTTGCAAGTTAAAAAAACAATTTTCATTTATTTATTGCTTTACTGATTCATTTTTAGAAAATCCTTTCAATAGTGCTGCTGGCTTTGGCACAATATTTATATTATATGTTGCAACACCACTTGTGTACGAAAAGTACATAAAGCCGTTGCAATATGAAAAACACTGATTTGATTTTTGAATAATTGCATTTGTTGCATTATTTCTTCATACAGGTCAGACTTGCAGTGGAAATTTTGAAGACGAAGCAACCCTTCGTCTTCTTTTCAAATAAACCCCAATGGAAATACACAAAAATGGCTCTCCTGATTTAAGGAAAGCCATTTTTTTCAGAACAAAATGTTTCCAAAAAATTCGTTGAGCTATTTGCTTGATATGTATAGCGGAATTTGTAAATCAATATAACCGGAACCCGGCCGGAAAAAGGTAATAGGAAACAGAAAGAATTTCCATTTTCGGAATTCGTAAAAGGCTTTTTTAAAAATAAGAAAACCGATTATTTATTGATTTGCCGGAAATACATTAATTTTTGAAAACCTCAGCTGATCAACGAAATAATAATTCACAAGGTTTTATTCCTGTATGTTTTTTAAAAGCAGTTGAAAAATGTGAAATAGAAGAATATCCGAGAGAAGCCGAAACTTCTGTAACTGTCAATCCTTTTTCATACAACAAATACTTGGCATGTTCCATTCTTTGGCTCTGGAAAAAATCGAAGATGGTCGTTCCATACATTTCTTTAAATCCTTTTTTCAGGTAACATTCATTGATGGCGGCTTTGCGGCTGAGTTCACGAATGGTCAGAGGCTCTCCAATATGTTGCAATAATACATCTCTCGCCAAAGCAATTTTTTCGCGATCTGCTTCATTCATCAGGAACTTACAGGAAAAAGTTTCTTCACCTTCGGCTTCACCGCCCATGCATTCGATGCTATACAACAACAACATTTGCGTTTGTGCATTGATAAAAATATTTTCCAGTGTGTCGGTGTAAGTATGATTCATCAACGACTGAAGAACTGTTCTGGTGCGGCCACAAATCGAAAAGTTTTTTGTAAAAGAAGTAGTGTGGTTAAAGTTTAAAATATCTTCTGAAAAAGTAGTTGTTTTTAATCCTTTTACAAATTGTGTCAGATGGTCTGTATTAAAGCGGAAACAAGCTACGTCAATGGTCTCAACCAGTTCATCGCAATTGTGCGATTCAGAATGTTTACAAAAACTACATTCAGTATCTTTTTGTTTGCAATAGCGATTTCCTTCCATACAGAAAACCAATTCAATATTTCCTGATTTTTGATCTTCGGCATTATAGTTATAAACCATCATGGCTGTTTCCTCGATACTCACGTTTGGAGATTTGCGATAGCGATTGATAACATATTGAACAGAACCGGGAATGCTTTGTGAACTATGTTGTACCAACTCCATCTCTTCCTGCATTACAGGACGGGTGAGCGCAATTGATAGAATATTTTGTGCAGATTCCATTATAAAAAAAATTGAATGCCGCAAAGTTACAAATTTTAAAGGGGATTATGGCGATGGCAGCCGCAATATGAGCAGAATCATGTTGAGATTTTAGTTGTTTTTGTTGAAATAAAATGATATTTTGGAGTAATTTTTAATAAAAATAATTTGCAATGAGAACCGTAAATCAATGGCTGGAAGAATACGGGGAAAGCCACAAAAACGAAACTAATAAATCTATTCATTGGATTTGTGTTCCGGCAATATTCTTTTCTATAGTCGGTTTATTATACAGCGTTAAACTTCCATGGATCATCGCTACGCATACGGTAAACGTAGCAATGATAGCCATTTTACTGATCACTCTTTATTATTTGCGACTTTCCATCATGCTCGGAATCGGCATGTTTATTTTTGGCGTTATTTGTCTTTTTATTTCTCATCTTATCGAAAAATATGTGCCTGCTCCTCTGTGGATCGTATGTGTAATCATTTTTGTATTAGCATGGATTGGCCAGTTTTACGGGCATCATGTCGAAGGCAAAAAACCGTCTTTTTTGAAAGACATCCAATTTTTATTGATTGGGCCGATGTGGTTGCTGAGTTTTATTTATAGGGCAATTGGTATGAGATATTAGATACCTGGCAGATTAAGAATTGGTAATATTTCTTGGTCTGCTGCAGATTAAACGGTCTCAATTTTTTTTCGTGAATAACGAATTCAATGAATCTTTTGAAAGCAGAATAAATCTTCTTTACAGTATTTGCACGATTCATTTCATTTTTAAACTCCACCTGTCGGCACTGGACACAGCAGCACATTAGCCACTTTACTCAAACAATCCCTTATTCAATAGTTGCAATGTTTTCTCTTTATCCTCCTGCGAAATCAAAATAGAAATATTATGCTGGCTTCCACCAAAACTTACCATGCGCACCGGAACTTCTGTGAGACTATCAAAAACTTTTGCCAGCAAATTTTCCGTTTTAGAAATATGATAACCAACAATGGAAACGATGGTTTGGTTTCTGTCGATTTCGATGCTTCCAAACATTTCAAGTTCTTTAATAATTTCTTTCAAAAAAGTATCATTATCAATCGTAAGAGAAACGGCAACTTCAGAAGTAGTAATCATATCTATTGAGGTTTGATATTTTTCAAACACCTCAAATATCTTTCTTAAAAAACCATAAGCAAGCAACATGCGGCTACTTTTTATTTTGATAGCTGTGATAGAATCCTTTGCAGCAATCGCTTTCACACCTTCTGAGTCAGAATGACTTTCTATCAATGTTCCCGCTGCTTCAGGTTCCATGGTGTTCAGTAATCTCACCGGAAAATTAAAATGTTGCGCAGGCCAGATGCTTGCAGGATGCAAAATCTTCGCGCCGAAATAAGCAAGTTCTGCCGCTTCATCAAAAGATAAATGCTGAATCGGCTGTGTATTTTTTACAATCCGCGGATCGTTATTGTGCATGCCATTGATATCTGTCCATATCTCACAAACCGAAGCATGAACCGATGCCGCAATTAAGGATGCGCTGTAATCGCTTCCGCCGCGTTTCAGATTGTCCACCTCACCTTTCGCATTTCTGCAAATATATCCCTGGGTAATAAAAAGAGTATCGCCCTGGTGTGCTTCCAGTAAATTGGCAAGTTTCACTTTTATATTTTCTACCTGCGGTTCACC
>JBQCFI010000179.1:0-25883 GCA_051959325.1 Ginsengibacter sp.
TTTGCTTCAGGAGATACAACTTTTATTGCGCTGAATGAGCTTTACACATATGTGTTCAATACCGGTGTACTTTCTGTTAAACCTATGCCTCTTGTTATCACTCCGCGAGATACTACACTTACTTATGGCGATAAAATTGCCGGGTTCAGTTATAACTTTTCTTATGGAGATTCATTAATAGACAATGCAGACAAATCTTCATTTCTGAATTCATTAGAATCTGATTATCAGCAAAACCTCGTTACAAATGCTGTGGCCCTTGTGGATGCTCGTGCTTTGGTGAATGCGAGAGCTTTGGTAAATTCCGATTTAACGAACCTCAGTTTTTTAGTGAGTGCAAGAGCTTTGGTTAATGCCAGGGCACTTGTTAATGCGAGAGCATTGGTGAATGGAGCTACCGTATACGACACAACGAACCTGATAGATGTTGCCACCGCATCTGTTTTTAATTATGAAGTTTCTCCCGATACTGCCACTCTAGTAAGTGCCAGAGCTTTAGTAAACGCAAGGGCATTGGTAAACGCCCGGGCTCTTGTAAATGCAAGAGCTTTGGTAAATGCCCGCGCACTGGTAAATGGTTTTGCACTGGTAAACAGCACTACCGTTGGAGATACCAGTAACTCTAATGTGGCCGCAATTATTGATGAGACGGATGTATCAGCTCCTGCTACGGATACGCTAACCGATTTCAAATCTATCAATCTTATTACAGGAATTACAGCGGGAGAGAATACAATCGTGCCAGGTGCATTTTTGTCTAATAATTTTGATATAAGTTACGGATTAGGCAAATTGACAATTTTACCAGCACCACTTATGGTCACTACAGATAGTGCTACTATTTCTTACGGCATGCAACTTCCGGCATTTACTTCACATATTACCGGATTCCAATATCAGGATAATCAGGATTCTGTATTTACAAATGGAATATTGACCTATAGTCTTTTGAATAGTGCTAATACGATAGTTTCTGCTATCAATATTCCTGCAGGTGTATTTAACGTTATTGCTTCTGGTTCCGTCATTCAGCCGTCAAACTATAATATTCAATATGTAAACGGGCTACTTACTGTAAATAAAGACGTACTAACAGCAAAGGTTGCTGATACTTTTAGAACCTATGGAGATGTCAATCCCGTATTTAGAATTGTCTATGATGGCTTTGTAAATGGAGATGGTCCTGAAAATATTATACCTCCTGTTGCTTCGACTACAGCAAATGTAACATCGTGTGTCGGTAATTATTCCGTTACATTATCCGGTGGCTCAGCTGATAATTATATTTTGACAACCATTGATGGAAACATGGCAATAAAGCCTGCATTACTTACCGTAAAAGCAGATGATAAAACCATTTCTGATGATGATGATTTACCACGTTTTACTTCAACGATCACAGGATTTAAAAATGGAGATGATACCACAATTGTTTGTGGGCCGGTTTACCAGATAGCACCTAAGTATTGTAAAGAACAGCCTGGAAATTATACCATTACTCCTTCAAAATTAGTTTTATCCCATCCTGCGAACTATAATATCCTATATGTATCCGGAATATTAAGTGTAATCGAAGAGCAGCATCATCATTATAATGACAGGCGTGATTCGATCCCCGGACTTACCCGTGCTTCAGCAATTATTAACGTGGGTAAAATCAATCTAAAAATTACAGCGAGCGCAAATCAATTGACTAAGGGGCAAAAGCTGAAATTTGACCATGGAATGGATGCAAATGTGGAGGTTAAAATTTCCAACCCAGTTATTGCTGACGATGCAACTGTAATCACTTCTGTTTATCCAAATCCAACTTATGGAAAGGTTAGAATAGAAATAAGCGATGCAAATATTTCTGCAAATGATATTACAATAACAGATGTTTCTGGCCGTGTTTATTCTTCTAAGGCAGTAAAAAAGAGTGATTCAAACGGCGCCGAATTAGATATGTCGAACTTTACACAAGGAGTTTATTTTATAAAAGTAAAGATGGATAGCACTTTTAAAATCTTCAAAGTAATAAAGCTTTAAAATAATAAAAGGATAAAAAATTTATAAAAGTATAATGTAAACTACATTGACATTTTTAACCTGTCAATGTAGTTTGTATTAACGGTGTACAGGGTGCAATTGCTTGTTATTAATAAGTGAATTTATAGCACTTATATCTGTATAGATGAAAAGAAAATACGTTATTAATTGTACTGGGGGGAATAAATTAAGTAGGAGCGGAGAGAGAGGGATTCGAACCCCCGGAGGTGTAACCCTCAACGGTTTTCAAGACCGCCGCATTAGACCGCTCTGCCATCTCTCCGGCGCAAATGTAAGGTTTGGTATTTATTCAAAAAACAAAATGCGATATTTTTTTGAAAATAATTTTAGCAAGAACATTTATTTTGGTCGCTAATGCTCTCAGTAGTTAAGAAAGCCATTTTATTGAATCTTAAAGTTCAGAACGAGAATGTTCCCCAACCTAAAAATTTTAAAAATAAAAAAACGGCTCCCAAATCAAGAGCCGCTTAACATGTACAAACCCACTATATTTTTAAAAAGGTAAATCGTCTGCAGGTTCTTCCACTTCTGAATAAGCCTGGGCTGGCTGATTAGCTGAGGAAGAGGATTGTGATGCTGTTTGGTAAGAAGAGCCAGATTGCGTGTTTCCGGCCTGGTTATCATTTTTACTTCCCAATAATTGGAGCTGGAAAACCCGCATTCTTAGAGAAGCTGCATTTTGATTGTCTTTATTGAGATAGCCTTCTGCTTCAGGAGCGCCCTCAGCAAAAATTAATTGTCCTTTTTTTAGATACTGTGCCAGGGCTGTTCTATCTGTCCAGTATGCACATTTAACCCAGATAGTTTTTTCAACTAGATTGCCTTGGGCATCTTTATATTTTTCTGAATGAGCTACCGGAAAATTGAGTACTGTTTTTCCGTTTACTTCATTGGTAGTGCAGTCTGTTCCCAGGTGTCCGATGATCTGTAATTTAATCATAATTGTATTTTTGATGGTGAATGAATGTATTCTGTTATTTCTGCTCAGAAATATTGAGTTTGACTAAGAACAATTAATTATACCGGATAAAATTACGGCCTTTCTAGTTCATTTTCTTTTTCAAACTGCTCACCTGTTCCTGTAAATTGCTAACAAGATTTACCAATGAATCTACATCCCATCTTTGCTGCTGACCTACTTTGTTAATGATCACTTGTGCCTGCCACATTTCCAACACATCATCCGTCTGAACCTGGTACGGCTGAAATGAAGGATTGTCGCTTACCAGCGTTAATTTATTTTTATTCTTATTATTTTTTACAATCCGTTTATAAACAATTCCTTCGTTTTTACTTACAACTATATAGGCTGCATTATTTTTTACGCTATCCACATTTTCTACTTTTTCACCGACGATTACGCTACCGCTTGGAGTAGGCATCATACTGTCGCCGATAATTTCAAATGCGCGGTAGGTACCACCAGAAAGCATCGGCAAAGTAAAAGTATTCAGTTCGTCAAGGAATTCGTTATCTGCGTAACCGGCCAGGTAACCTGCGGCAGCTTTTACGGGCACAAACTGAATAATATTTCTGTCGGCATTCATCATTTTTAGTTGCCTTCTTTTTGTGAGATAACTTACTCCCTGGGTTTCGCTCAGATCCTGCAGTAAAAGCTCATCAAGAGATACTTTAAAAATCTGGCTGATCGTTTCCAAAACTTCTAATCTTGGGTCTGCTCTTTCTTCTTCATAAGCACCAATTAATGAACGTTTGATTCCTAATTTTGCTGCAAATTCTTCTTGTGTCCAACCGCGAAGTTTTCGCAGGTATTTTAAATTTTGTCCGGCTATCGACATAATGACTAATTTATTTAGACCAAAAATACTAATTAATTTAGTCTTACCAAATTTTTTTATATTTTTTTGAAAAATATTTTTTCAAGAGAGAACCTCTTTTCCTGTTTTATGTTTCAGTAGTAGTTTTCTTCTTCAATAAACAAAGAAATGCCAGTAATTCCTTTCAAAAAAACGTTTCATAAGTAAGCTGAAAAATTGTAAAATAAAAAAGCGGATTGGAAATCCGCCAAAGTACTAAAAGTGACCCCGCTGAGGCTCGAACTCAGGACCCACAGATTAAGAGTCTGTTGCTCTACCAACTGAGCTACGGAGTCATTTTTATAAAGAAAATGATACTGCCAAAAGTATCATTTAATTTTTGTTACCCGACCTGGATTCGAACCAAGACAAACAGAATCAGAATCTGTCGTACTACCATTATACTATCGGGCAATAAAAAACGCAAATGTAAGGTTTAAACGTTTTATTTTTTAATAAAAAGGCTTTTAAAAATATATTTTTATTTTTAAAAAAATAAGTATAAAAAATCCGAAAATTTTTCAAAAAAACCGGCTTCAGATTCACTTAACAATCAGCATTTAAAAGCACATCGGTAAAATATTTGTTGCGGTCAAAAAAATGCGTTTGAACGGTAAATCCGCATTCCACCAATATTTCATCTATTTCTTTTACAGAGTACTTTTGAGATATTTCCATAAAAATCGGTTCGTCTTTTTCAAAGTTAATTATTGTATTTTCAATTTTTACAGTTTGTTCTTTTGTTGAAATAAGATAGCTTTTACAGCCACCGGTTCCAGGGTCATAAACAGGATAATGGACGAAATTATTTATTTCAAAATTCCCTTTCAATTCCTGATTGATCCGTCTCAATAAATTCAAATTAAATTCTTTTGTATAACCGGCTTTATCATTGTAAGCTGCTAATATTTTTGCCGGATCTTTTTTTAGATCAAAGCCAATTAAAACCATATCTCCCGCGGAAAGTAAACTTCTTAAACGTTTGCAGAATTGCGGCATTTCATTGAATTTAAAATTGCCAATGTTAGCACCGAGAAACAAAACCAGTTTTTGATTTGATGAAATTTCATTTACCATCGAAAGCATTTCAAAATACTCTCCGGCAAAGCCTTTCAGGCGCAGATGAGGAATTTGGACTGGTAAATTTTTATTTAAAACGTTAATGATATTTTCAGAAATGTCAATCGGAAAATAATTTGAGATCTCGTGCCTTTCAGTCAGTTCTTTCAGTAAATGAATGGATTTTACGGCATCTCCCGGGCCAAATTCAACCACATCTATTTGGTCTGCTTCTGCTAAAACTTTGTCAGCAATTGTTTTTGATTGTTTTGAGAAAATTTCCATTTCAGCATTTGTCAAATAATATTCATCACTTGCCATTATGTTCTGGAACAATTCGTCACCTTTTTTATCGTAAAAATATTTGGAGTCTAGATATTTTGGAGAAGATTGCAGGCCGTGTAACACATCCTTTAAAAAGTTATTCATACTTGTATTTGATCTGATAATATTATTGTGCCAGTCTGATTCCTGTGTACTGCCAGCGAAGGTTTGGTTGGAAAAAATTGCGATAAGTTTTCCGGCTATGCCGTGGAGAAGTGACATCAGAAGCGCCACGCAATACCATTTGGTTCACCATAAATTTTCCGTTGTATTCTCCAATGGCTCCAGCTGCTTTTTTAAAACCGGGATAGGGGAGATAGGCACTTTCTGTCCATTCCCAGCGCCTGCCCCAATTGATTTTTTCTGAAGCCGCTTCCCATTCAAACTCAGTGGGCAAGCGCATTTGCTTCCACGACGCAAACGCCGCCGCTTCATAATAACTGACATGGCAAACCGGTTCAGTCATATCCAATAATTGCAATCCTTGTAAAGTGTAATAATGCCATTTTTCATCAATAAAATACCAATACAGCGGCGCTTCCACATGATTTGTTTTTACCCATTCCCAACCATCAGCATGCCAGTAATTAAAATTTTTATAACCACCTGCATTCATAAACTCAAGATATTCTGCATTGGTAATTAAATTTTTTGCAATCCGAAAATCACCTAAAAAAACAGGATGCTTTTGTAATTCATTATCAAAACAAAATCCAATTCCTTGATAACCAATTTCATAAATAGCTTCTTCAACTTTTATAAATTTTTTGTCGGAATTAGAAAGAAAATCTTCCTTATTTCCTTGTTTGCTGGAGCCCGTTTTGTAGGCAGGAAACAAAGGATTATTACCTAAAATATATTTGATATCTGTCATCAAAAGCTCCTGGTGTTGTTGTTCATGATTGAATCCGAGAGTTATAATTTCTTCAATTTCTTTTGAGATACCTTCATGTAAAAATTGATTCATTGCATGGTCTACATATTTCCTGTACTTATAAATCTCTTCTACAGTCGGACGGCTTAAATTCCCACGGTCTGTGCGTATTACTCTTGCACCAACGGTTTCATAATAGCTGTTGAAAACGTAATTATATTGTGGATCAAATTCTTCATAACCTTCCAAATATGGCTTCAAAATAAATGTTTCAAAAAACCAGGTGGTATGTCCAATGTGCCATTTGGGCGGACTTACATCTACCACTGGCTGCACCACGTAATCCTCTGTGTGCAAGGGTCTGCAGATTTCTTCCGTATAATTTCTCACCGCCTTATACTTTTCTGACAAGTTCATCTTATTTTTTTATTTTCATAATTTGTGGGGAAATGCTTTTAAAAATTCTTCTCATAGCTGAAGGAAGATTCTCTCATTTGTTTTTAAAAATTTTACTGATTATGTAATTGCCACAAAGTTTATTCCAAAGGTCAATTTCTGATTTTATTTTATTTCCAGTAAAGCAACTTTTATTGAAGATTTGCAATTTCTATTTCCGGGAAATATAAAAGTTTCCATTCAAAAATGATCGTTATAAAACAATTACAATTCTTTCAAAACACAAATCGCGATTATTTAAGAACGTTTTTGTAATCGGCTAATGTTCTGTTTCTTCATATCCGACGTGGTTCATTCCCATCTTCTTTTATTTGATATAGCATGCCGCACGGAAGCCCATTAAAATCGGTGAGTGTGTTGAGATAGTACTTGTGTGTTGCTGTTTTTAAAAACCGTCGAAATGGCGAAATCAATGAAAGCTGCTTCAGTGGGAGCGCAGCCTCAGGGTCAAGGAGGAAAATTCCTTTGTTGCCGATTCCGCTTCTTCATGCGAAAACGCCTCCATGTTTTCTCCATAATCTCAAATTAGGCCAATTAGCTAATTAAATATTTATCTTTGTAACCCCGTTTTACATTTTTCAATTGGTTTTATTATTCATAATTTTTAAATAATTTCTCAAATGAAAAAGAATTTTTTATTCCTACTTCTGGTTTTGTTAGCAGGCGTTTGTATTTTTTCGTTTACAAACATTTCTTCGTCTGCCAATAAAAATGGCTATTCCGACGATGCCGGATTAACACTGCCTGCCGGTTTTAGCGCAATGAAGGTTGCCGACAACCTAGGCGAAGCCAGGCATATTGCTGTAACAAAAGAAGGTGATATTTATGTAAAACTCGGACGTAAAAAAGATGGAAAAGGAATTTTGTTTTTGCAAAAAAACAATGATGGAAAACTGGAACAGAAATCCGGTTTTGGGGATTACAGCGGTACTGCAATGCGTATTAAAAATGGATATTTATATGCTTCGTCCAACACAGATGTTTATCGCTATAAATTGAATGATAAGGATGAAGTGACAAACCCTTCCAATCCGGAAAAAATTGTTACAGGATTGTTGGATCGTGGCCAACATAATTCTAAATCAGTGACCTTTGATAATGCGGGAAATATGTATGTAAACATCGGCGCTTACAGTAATTCATGCCAGGAAAAAGACCGCGTACCAGGTTCTATGGGAATAAAAGGTTGCCCAATTCTGGATTCTGCAGGAGGTATCTGGCAGTTTAAAGCAGATAAAGCAGATCAGACTTATGGCGATGGTGTTCATTATGCAACTGGATTAAGAAATGTAGTTGGTTTGGATTGGAACAACCAGGATAATGCTCTTTTTGTGATGCAGCATGGACGTGATCAATTGCACGATCTGTTCGCACAATATTATGATGCCAAGGCTTCTTCTATACTGCCTGCAGAATGTATGTATGAAATTCACAAAGGCGACAATGCAGGCTGGCCTTATATTTATTACGACCAGGTTCAAAAAAAGCAAATCCTGATGCCTGAATATGGAGGTAACGGAAAGAAAACTGCTGATAAAAAATACCTTGATCCTGTTATGGCTTTTCCCGGACATCTGGCTCCGAACGATTTATTGTTTTATACAGGCAACCAATTTCCTGAAAAATATAAGAATGGCGCTTTTATTGCTTTTCATGGCTCGTGGAACAGGAGCCCTGAAAAACAAGCCGGATATTTTGTAGTATTTGTTCCTTTTAAAGATGGAAAACCTACCGGAAAATGGGAAGTTTTTGCAGATGGTTTCGCAGGAACAAAAGATATAAACTCACCTAGGAACGCCGAACATCGTCCATGTGGATTGGCTCAAGGGCCGGATGGTTCACTGTATGTTTCAGACGATGCAAAAGGGACCATTTATAAAATTATGTATCAGAAAAAATAAAGTAAATTGAACAAGACAATTGTGCTTGCCTTTTTGTTGATGCCTGTTACTTTGGTATTCACAAATAAAAAGGATTCGGTAAAATCAAATCCTATTCAATCATCCTTTCAAAAATCGAAAGCGGCTGGCGAAAAAGTTTATACAAAATTTTGTATTTCCTGCCATCAGGCAGATGGCGGCGGCGTCCCTCATTTAACTCCGCCGTTAATCAATACTTCTTATGTTTTGGGGGATAAGCAGGCGTTGATAAATATACTTTTAAACGGGCTCAAAAATGTTGATATAGATGAAGAAACTTATTCCAACCCGATGCCGCCGCTGGGAGGTATACTAAAAGATCAACAGATAGCTGATGTATTGACCTATGTAAGAAGTAGTTTTGGTAACAAAGCTTCTGCCGTAACTGTTGCAGAAGTGAAAGAGGCAAGAAGTAAAGTAAAAAAATGATTTGCAGCAAAGAAAGAAATAAGCCGGAATCATAGTTTCATGGGATTAAAAGTTTTGGTTCATTCGTAATTTTTTATTGTAAATATTCATCCAAATCGTTTTTTTTGCAAAATAAATTCCGGTTCATCGAAGACAATTGTTTGTTTTTTAAGGAAAGTATTTTGCTCAAAAAAAAACTGGAAATTTTTACTCGTGATAGATTACCTTAGCTTCTAAAATTGGTATTATTTATCCTGGGTGGCGATATTTTAAACTTCACCTGTTATCCTATTTTTTGTAATGATTGTTTTTTTTAGAAAATTACCTCTCACCGTTAAGTTGTTATTGATAGGGCTGGTTCCCATTTTGTTTTTGATTTATTTCTCAGTGATGATTTATAATGATAAATCAAAAAACGTAGAATTGATCGATAATTACATACATCATGTAGATCAATCACAAAATATCAGTGAATTGATCAATGAACTTGCACGCGAAAGAAGATACAGCTATTTAAAACTCATTAAAGACACCAGTTTTGGTCAAATTCCCGAGCACCGTGCAAAAGTTGATTCTCTTGTGCACATACTGCAAAAAAGCAATGATCTTGCGTTGAAAGGATTTTTAAAATATACTTTTTTAGATCATCTGCAAGATACGCGTGCGGGAATAGACAGTAAAAAATTTACAGCGGATGTGGCCATGCAATATTATACCGATGCCATATTCCGGCTAAATACTTTAAAAACATCTGTGCCTGGAAATACTTTCCTAAAGCCCATTTACCGTGATCTGCTTACTCAAAAAATTCTTTCAGAAATGATCACTTACCTGGGCATTGCGCGCACCAATATCTTTAATGTTTTATACACAAGAAAATACGTCCCGGAAACTTTATTCGGCACTTTGGGTGTCTACAAAGTTGCTAAAACTTATGAAACAGAATTTTTATTAAAGGCATCGCCGGAATCTATTAAGGCGTTTAGCAAAAAAGAAGATTCTATGGATTATAGGACCATGATGAATTACATGGACAAAATTTTTGCAACTTTTAATGTTGACAGCACTTATATGCCAAACGAATGGTGGGATGTTTCTTCAAAAGGATTAATTACTTTACGAAAACAACAGATCGCGCTATGGGAGCACGTTGACGCGGGAATGAAACAATTATACCAGCAGCAAATAAATACCAAAAACATGGTTCTTTTATTTCTGTCATTTGCGATAATTTTTGTAACCGCTTTTGTGGTTTACCTTATAACGGACATTCACCGTTTACTTAACGAACTTAAGAACGCTTCGGCAAAACTAGCTAAGGGGGAAACCGGCTTGCGGTTAAGAAATATGCCGAAAGGAGTAATCGGAAAACTGGCAAGTTGTATTGTCGATATTGACAAAAATAATCTGGCTCTCGCTCAGGCCGCAAATCAGATTGGAAAAGGAAATTTTGATGTAAAGGTGGTTCCGCGAAGTGAATATGACTTATTGGGTATTTCTGTAAAAAAAATGAAGCACAATTTGATTCAATTTGCTTCTCAGAAAGATAAGGTTCAAAAGGAAACCGAAGACCTGGTGTATCGTAGGGATGAGTTTTTTAGTATTGCCAGCCATGAATTAAAAACACCGGTTACTTCACTTAAAGCCTATACACAATTGTTGCTGATGGATGCAGGCGTAAACTGTGATGCGCAGCAAAAAAATATGTTGGAAAGAATGGATTTGCAGATTAATAAGTTAACGGCTCTCATCAACGATTTACTGGATACCTCAAAAATTGAAAACGGCCATCTTAATTATAACAAAGAAGACTTTGAATTACAAAATGTCGTGTCACAGGCAATAGCTGTTGTTCAGCCGATCTCTACTGATCACGAAATTATTTTCAAAAATGATACACAGGCAAAAGTGAGTGGCGACCGTGACAGGATAGCTCAAGTAATAAACAATTTTTTGACCAATGCAATAAAATATGCACCGGATTCAAAAAAAATAATTGTGGAGTTAAATATAAGGCACAGCAAAGCGATTTGTTCGGTGCAGGATTTTGGAAAAGGGATCGCTATTGAAGAACAACAAAAAATATTTGAACGCTTTTATCGGGTTTCCGGTAATAATTTACATACTTTTCCTGGGTTAGGACTAGGACTTTTTATTTGCAAAGACATTATTGAAAAGCATGGAGGAAAGATTGGTGTTGATAGCGAAAAAGGAAAGGGAAGTACTTTTTATTTCGAATTACCAATGACCTAAATGTTGAATCATTAAATTATCAGATTTTAATCTGCATTGTTGCAATCATTTTTGAAGATTTCCAGTTTATTATAACTCCGCGGTATTTTTAATCCCTTTTTGTTTTGTGCAAAAATCATTTGAGTTATATTTGCAAAACTTTTTTTGAGATGACAAAAGAATAAAAAAATCTTTCAGATTTTTACTTTTTTACTATGCTTTTTGTCAAAAAAAAGGCCCCGTAGCTCAGTGGATAGAGCAACAGCCTTCTAAGCTGTGGGTCACACGTTCGAATCGTGTCGGGGTCACTACTAAAAATGTTCTAAGAGGACGTTTTTTTAAAAAAGTTCTTCATCCTCTTGCTGCTCCAGCGGTTGTTTTAATTTCAGCAAAAAAATAAATAATTGTAATTTCATTTTCCGCGATATTTATTACGGTTAATTAAGATATAAATTTGCATCTTAGACCCATTCGCCTTTTATGGATATTCAAATTGAAGAAAGCTGGAAAGAAATTTTAAAAGATGAATTTGACAAAACATATTTTCAGCATGTTGTCGCTTTTTTGAAGGCTGAAAAAGCATCTGGTAAGATAATTTATCCACCTGGTTCATTAATTTTTAATTCTTTTAAACAAACACCATTTTCAAATGTAAAAGTGGTAATTATAGGCCAGGATCCTTATCACAATCCCCGGCAGGCTCATGGATTGTGTTTCTCAGTTCCTGACGGAATTGCTAAACCGCCATCGCTGTTAAATATTTTTAAAGAATTGAAAAATGATCTTGGAATTCCAATCCCGGAAAATGGAAATTTGACAAAATGGGCTTCACAAGGTGTCCTTCTTTTAAATGCTTCTTTGACGGTGCGGCAAAATGAACCGGGAAGCCATTCTCAAATTGGATGGCTGCAATTTACAGACCAGGTGATCAAAAAAGTTTCTGACGAAAAGGAAGGCATTGTTTTTTTGTTGTGGGGTAAATTTGCACAGGAAAAGCAGGCGCTCATAGATGAAACAAAACATTTTGTTTTGAAAGCAGCTCATCCGTCTCCATTAAGCGCTAACAACGGGTTTTTTGGGTGCAAGCATTTTTCAAAAACAAATGAATTGCTGATAAAGCAACATAAGATCCCCGTTGACTGGAAAATATAGGTTCAAGTGTAAAAAACACGATTTTGAAAAATCTTTTAGGAAAAATTTTTGCTATGTGGGCGCTGATTGTTTTTGTAATCAGTTTGTTACCCGTCGCGTTGTTGATGTGGATAATAGGAATCGTAAGAGAGCCAAAGCGAACCGGGATATTCCGGAAGATTTCAATAGTATGGATGCGTATATTTTTTTTCCTGACAGGTTGCACGTTAAAGATTTTTGGCAAAAAAAATTTTAAGCATGATGAAAATTATATTGTCACCTGCAATCACAATTCTTTTATGGACGTTCCGGTGGCAACGCCTTTTATACCGCGGGCAAACAAAACGATTGCGAAAGCAGAGATGGCAAAAATTCCTCTATTTGGTTTAATTTATAAACGCGGATCTGTGCTTGTAAACAGAAACGATCGAAAAAGTCGCGAGGACAGTTTTAAAAAAATGAGGCAGGTTTTGGAGATGGGAATGGATATGTGTATCTATCCTGAAGGTACGAGGAATAAAACTGACTTGCCTTTGAAAGACTTTCACAGCGGCGCTTTTCGGCTGGCCATAGAAACCGGAACCGCTATTATACCCGCACTGATCTTTAATACAAAAAAAGTACTTCCGCCGGGAAAATTTTACTTTTGGCCAGCGAGAATGGAACTTCATTTTCTACCTTCGGTACAAATTGATAAAAATGAAACTTATGATTTTCTGAAAGAAAAAATTCACCGCATAATGAGAGAGTATTATGAATTACATCTTAAAAAGTAATTAATATTGAGAAAAAACAAAAAAATAGGATTCAATAATGCAGCAAACGAATAAATAACTGCCATTTCTATTTGCTATTGTGAAATTCTTCTGCAAACCAGCGGCAAAAGATCATTTTTGATTATTCAATCATTTTATTTCGCATTCCGTACATAATAAGTCCACCGATGGTTTTGGCGCCAACTTTGCTTTTCATATTCTGCCTGATTGTTTCAATGGTTCGTGGACTTAGAAAAATTATTTTTGAAATTTCCTCAGTCGTTTTGTCTTCTCCGAGCAGTTGCAATATTTTTAATTCTTTTTCATTAAAAGTAACCGGAACCTGGTTTCCATAAAGCCTGCGTACATTTTTTTTCTGCATCAGTTTGCCCATTACAGCCTTATTTACCAATTGGTTAAAATAAAATTCTTCGTTCATACAAGTAAGGATGGCTTCGTAGATTTCGTCCGGATCAGTTGTTTTAGTCAGATAGGCATTAGCACCCATTTCCATCATTTTGCTGATCATTTGCTGATCATCGTACATGGAAAGCACGATTATTTTGAGGTTATCATATTCTTTTCGAAGCATTTCAATCGCGTTAATGCCGTCAATCTGAGGCATCCGGATATCCATTAACAACAGGTCTGGTTGTTTGATGGCCATTTTGTGCATCAAATCTTTTCCATCTTCAGCTTCCCAAATCATTTTTAGATCTTCCCTGGGATTGAGTGCCATCTTTATTCCATCCCGGAAAATCTTATGATCATCTGCAATTGCAATTTTGATAATGGTAGATAGTGACATTGAATTTTTAATGTTAGGACATTGTAAATATAGAAACTATAACGAATAATTATTCAATATATTACTTAAAAACGTTTTTTTACGATAAATCAAAAAATATCTGCGAAAAAGTTACCAAGTACATCATACCGCCACGGCAGTTCGTACTTTTTCTATTCCTGTTTGCGCTTTTGCATAAACTTATGTAATTACCGGTTACAAAAAATAAGGTAAAGATGCTATTGTTAACGACGGTACCTTTTTTACTTTTGAATCGTTAATGTGATCAAGGGAATTCTGACTTAAACTCATTAGAATAAGCTAACCGCAGATTCTAAAAATCCGTAGATCGAAAAAAATCATGATATCCTTTAAAAAGCTTTCTTTAAAAAATATCTGCTCATAGTAACTAAATTTTCTCTCCCGCTTTAAAATCCAAAAATCCAGGCCGTCTGAGCCTGGTTTTTTATTGTCATTAATCCCGAATAAGTGTTTTTGCCTTCGTAATAAACGAAGCATTTTGATAGTAAATTTACTATATTTCTATCGTACAATTACCTTATTTTGCTTCGTTAATTTACCTTTTTATTCGCTCCAAACATCGACTGTTACTGCATTACAGCAAAAATAAGTGAATTAACATTTAAAATAGTCAATTGTGCAGGATTTATATTTTATGGAAGTTAGCGTTCTGATTAATCAGAAAAACACACTTTAAACAAAACAAAAATTTACAATCATGACTACAAACACACTCGAAACCAAAAGCCTTGCTGAAGTAGGCGAAGACATTGGATTAGCTGAAGGCATCCAATTAGTACAAAATTTTAGAACTTCAAATCCGGATGCTACTCCAGGTTTTTACATTGGACGTAACATTATCGATCAGATTTTAAACCAACCAGGATGTGTAGGAATTAATTTCCGTAAATGCCTTACGAGTGAAAATGAAGAGCATTTAGTTTACACTGGAGTTGATGCTGATGGGAAAGATATTCTTTCTTATTCTGCAGTTACCAACACTGGCGATCTGGAAAAATACGATGGTATTGTTGCTGATAAAGTTATTATTGACTGGTCCATTCTGAATGGCAATAGCTAGAACCGTTAATTTTTTTTGTAATTCTCGCAATAAAATTTAAAAAAGGTAGTTATATTTGAAAAAATTATAACTGCTATTTTTAAAACATTATTATATACCTATCTTTTTTTTACAGCACTACCCTTAGTGTTCTTTTTGCTTTTCAAAAGAAAGAGCAAACAGAAACCCCTAAGGGTAATTTTATTTTATGTTATTTATTGTATTGTTAATGAGGCAGTAAGTTTTTATCTTCAAAGCCTTCGCTCTCAAACTTTCATTACATTATTGAATTTATTTACTATTGTTGAATACACTTTTTTCTGTTACTTTATTTATTTAATTCTTCCTAAAGGACGCATAAAAAAAACAGTTCCTTTTCTATGGATTGGGTTTATTCTTTTTGCGTTTATCGATTACTTTTTTTTCAGTAAAACCCATGAATTTGATTCAATTGCTTCTGGAATAGAGGCTATAATTGTCTTAATTCTTTGCATGGGATATCTTTTTTCACAGGTTAAGGGAAATAATAATTTGGTTGTTTATTCTACCTTTAATTTTTGGGCTGTGATCGCCTTTTTTATTTATTTTTCGGGTACTTTTTTCCTGTATCTTATGACTGATAAAATGAGGGTAAGTGTATCATTTCAAAAAATGTATTTCATTATAAATATCTCCTTCAATATTTTAAAAAATCTATTGCTTTGCGTAGCCATGACGATGAAATTAAATGGCGTAGTAAAGGAACAAAAAAAGATAATTCCTGATTTAGGGGAAGACCTTTTTATTTATCAAAAAAATTAATTAACTCACCTCGATGTTTTTTCTACAGGATCAAACAGCATTTACTTTTTCAGGCGTACTGGTATTGGGTACTCTTGGAATGTTGTTTATGGCGGTAATGCTGGTTTCGATTGTAGTATTTCATCAAAGAAAAGTAATCAGGTTCAATAAGAAAATTCAAAAAATGGAAGAGGAGCGCCAGCAAATGTTGTTGCGTGCTTCAATTCAATTTCAGGAAGAGGAAAGACAAAGAATTGCTGCAGATCTGCATGATGATGCCGGCCCGCTTTTAGCAACAGCAAGACTTTATTTAAATGAAAATTTAATTCACCAGGAACCTGCGACTCAACTCCAATCTATCTTTAGCGCCAAACAAATTATTGATGACAGCATTCAACTGATCAGAAATATTTCTCACAGCCTGATGCCGCCTACATTAAAAAACTTTGGATTGGAAGCTGCGGTAAAAGATCTTTTTGAAAAAATAAATGGATCCGGGGTGATCAATGCGAGCGCAAGGTTTCATGATAACCGGCAACGTTTGAATGACGAACAGGAATTGCTGGTGTTTCGTATTGTGCAGGAACTGGTAACGAATATCATTAAGCACAGCAGTGCCGGATTTATTCATCTTACGCAAAATGCACAGGGGAATATTGTTTATTTTCGTATTCATCATGATGGCCGTGGAATTCTTCAACATGATTTTGATAAAATGGAACATAATTCAGCAGGATTGGGTTTAAAAAATATTCAAAGCAGGATCAGGGTTTTAAAAGGGAAAATATTTTTTGAGATCGACAATACCCATACATATTATAAAGTAACCATTGAAGTTCCACGGGAACCGATAAAATAAATTGTTGTTTTTTATATTATTTTCTTTTATCTTTTGCCTTTAAGCCCATTATATATGACCCCCGAAATCATTAATGTAGCCATCGCAGACGATCATAAAATTTTTAGGAGAGGTGTAATACTTTCTCTGAAAACCTATCATAATATCCGGTTTATCCTCGAAGCAGAAAACGGTGAGGAACTGATAAAAGGTATTGAAAAAGAACAGCCTGATATTGTTTTGATGGATCTGAAAATGCCGGTTAAAGATGGAATTGAAACGACGAAATATCTGAATAAACATTATCCAAAAATCAGGATTCTCATTCTTACCATGTTTGAAGATGAACGGTTTGTTGGCCACCTGATGGATAGTGGCGCGAATGGTTATTTATTAAAGAGCACCGAACCTGCTGAAATAAAACAAGGCATTATGGATGTGATGACTAACGGCTTTTACCTGAATAATTTTGTAAACAGGGTTCTGATCAAAAAGAATTACGCAAAGCAAAAATTTAATCCGAATCTCAACAGCCAAATTACCATAAGCGAAAGGGAAAAAGAAGTGCTATCCTTGGTTTGTATGGAGTATACCGCCCAGGAAATCGCCCAAAAAATGGATATCAGCGCGCGCACCGTCGAGGCAATCAAAGACAGATTGATGGAGAGATTTGGTGTAAAAAATTCAGTAGGCCTGGTTTTCTTTGCAATGAAAAATTCCTTGATTGATTAGACATACATGGCGGTTAGATAATTCGGATAATACAGATTTAGTTATTTCACCCTTTCCGGGTTTTTTACCAAAAAATCTTTCCAGCCATTTAATTTTTTTGAAACATTATCTGATATACTGTTTCCCTGACAATGATGGCAAACTGCTACAGCAAGCGCGTCTGTAGCGTCAAAAGATTTTGGATTTTCTTCAAACACAATCAATCGTTGAAGCATTTTTAAAACCTGTAATTTATCTGCATTCCCATGTCCTGTAATTGATTGTTTTACTTTTCTCGGTGAATATTCTGTAACGGGAATTCTGGCCTGCATGGCTGCTGCAATCGCTACACCCTGCGCCCTGCCAAGCTTTAGCATGCTTTGTACATTTTTTCCAAAAAATGGCGCTTCAATGGCAAACTCATCTGGCAAATGCGTTGAAAGTAATTCGCAAACTTTTTGATGAATCATTTGAAGCCGTTCATAAGCGTCCTTTTTGGGAGAAAGTTTTAGTACATCCATAATAATCAGAGACATTCCTGAGCCGGTAATTTTAATAATTCCAAAACCCATAAATAAGGTTCCAGGATCAATACCTAAAATGATTTTTGAATTTGTATTCAATTGAAGTTTATTTTTACCGCTTTTAATGATCGATGTAAATTAATAGAAATAATCGGTACCTGGAGTTCATGATTGGCAACAAAAATATCAAAAGAATCTTTAAATATGTTCTTGCGCCCTTGCTGGCAGGCTGGTTATTTTATTCGCTTTATCAACAAATAAAATCTCAACCAAATCTGTATCAGTCCATACAGCTGATGAAAGAAGCACCTTTTGGTGCAATGGCGTGGAAGTTTTGGGCGGTGATTTTACTTGCTTTTGTTAACTGGGGATTAGAAGCAAGAAAATGGCAGGTGCTTGTAAAGCCGGTTCAGGATATGAATTTTTTGCGGGCCTACAAATCTGTCTTGAGTGGTTTGACCTTATCTTTAAATACGCCGAACCGAATGGGAGAATATGGCGGTCGTATTTTATATATTAAAGAAGGTGGCAGGCTAAAAGCAATATCCTTATCCATTGCAGGTAGTATTAGTCAACTCATCATCACCTTGGTTTTAGGATGCGGCGGATTGGTTTATCTATTGTATTTTCAAAACTCCCATCCAGGCCCAATTATGGGGCTTTCCATCTTTTGGATCAAAGTTTTATTACTGATCTCTGCCGTCATAACTGCCATTCTGATTTTGTTTTTCTTTCGTTTAGCGTGGCTGATCAGATTGATCGAAAAAATTCCGGCATCAAAAAGATTCATTCAATACGTAAAAGTTTTGGAAGAGTTCACTCCTAAATTATTGTTAAGGCTGCTTTCTCTTTCTTTCTTTCGGTATCTTGTTTTCGTCCTACAATATATTTTACTTTTACAGGTGTTGAATGTGACAATATTTTGGGTGGATAGTTTTTGGGTCATCAGTATTTTATTCCTTGTACTTGCAGTGGTGCCCTCGTTTGCAATAGCCGATTTAGGAATTCGGGGGAAATTTAGTACTGAATTATTGAGTGTTTACAGTTTGAATACGGTAGGCATATTAGGCACTACTTTTGGTATCTGGATTATCAATTTGTTTGTGCCTGCGGTAGTGGGAAGCATTTTGATTTTCGGCATTAGATTTTTTAAAGACAAATAATATTTTTAAAGACAAATAATATAATTTGAAAGCACTTATCTTTTTTTTTCTTTTACTTTTTTCAACACCGCATCAGGATTTTGAAGAATTCTGCGGTGTGAGGAATACAGCGTTTAAAGATGGTGAAGAAGTGACGATGATCGTTTACTACACGACGCTCGGAATGTATGTGGGCGCGGGAGAAGCAAAGTTTACAACCTCTATTGAAAGATATAATGGCGTTCCGGTTTATCATTGTGTGGGTACAGGCAATACGTATTCTTTCTTTGATAATTTTTACAAAGTACGTGATCGGTATGAAACATACATTGACACCGCAACGATGCTTCCGATGAAATTTATACGCAATGTGTATGAAGGAGGTTCCAAAATATATAACAACATTACTTTTAATCATAAGGCGGGTACTGCTGTTTCTACCAATGGTGTTTTTAAAGTAACGCCGTGCATTCAGGATGTAATCAGTTCTGTTTATTATGCGCGAAATATTAATTTCAGTAAATACAAGCCTGGGGATAAAATTCCTTTTGATATGTTCCTGGATGATCAGATTTATCATCTTTATTTGCGCTATGAAGGAAAGGAAAATGTGAAAACAAAATATGGAAAATTCAGGGCGATAAAATTTAAACCATTGCTGATCAAAGGAACCATTTTCCAGGGAGGTGAAAATATGAACGTGTGGGTAAGTGATGATGCCAACCATTTACTGTTACGTGCTGAAAGCCCGATTTCAGTGGGTTCTATCAAAGTTGATATGATGGGATATAGAAATCTGCGCTACCCGCTCACTTCGCTTATCAGTTTTAGGTAAGATTATTTTTTTAAATTTTCTTTCTTTTTATTTTCCTGATTTTTTATCCTGAATAAAATGATCAGGCATATTCCAACAACAAGATATGTGATTGATAAAATCGTGTTTTCTGTAGATGAAAGAACGATTCTCCTAAATTGTTCCTTGATAAAAAGATATACGATGACCATGAAACTGATCAATAGGAAAATAAAACTGATTCTTTTCATTTAATTCTTTTACTTATGAGTGAGCAACAAAAATTTTGAAGCTTTTTAAAAACATGAATTCACGTTATTTGTTTATTCACTGTGTTTGTCCTTAAGCTTTTAGCTAAACACTTTCCAACCTAAATGTTTCTTTACTGCGAATACCTTTTAACGTTTGTTGCAAATTGCAACATTCAATTTCAGGATCGTGTTCAAAAAATAAAATGAAATCTTTTTCCAGCGCTTCTGTAAGAAATGATTTTTTTTCTTTTAATGTTTCAAGCGGTCGTGTATCATATGCCATTACATAAGGAATGGGAATGTGTGCAACAGAAGGCAAAAGATCTGCCATGTAGACGATTGTTTTGTCTTTGTATTTTATTTGCGGAAGCATCATGCTTTCCGTATGCCCGTTTACGAAACGAAGATTGAAATTTTTTGCAAATTCAATTCCTTCTTCGGTTTCGATGAATTTTAATCTTCCGCTTTCTTTTATGGGTAAAATATTTTCTTTGAGAAAGCTTGCTTTTTCCCTGTCATTAGGCTTTGTTGCCCATTCCCAGTGGTTTTCATTGCTCCAGTAAGTTGCGTTTTTAAAAGCGGGAACGAATCTGTCTTCTACTTTTTCGATCGATCCGCCACAATGGTCAAAATGAAGGTGGGTCAAAAAAACATCGGTAATATCGTCTTTTGAAAAGCCATACTTTGATAATGATTTTTCCAATGTGTCATTGCCATTTAAAAAATAATGGCCGAAGAATTTTTCATCCTGCTTATTCCCCATTCCATTATCTATTAATATCAATCTTCCTTCATCCTGAACCAGCAAACATCTCATCGCCCAGTTGCACATATTATTTTCGTCAGGCGGATTTAATTTTTGCCACATACTTTTTGGAACCACGCCAAACATTGCTCCGCCATCCAATTTGAAGTGTCCTGCATTTATAGAATATAATTTCATGAACTTTTATTTTTAAAAAACTTTATTGCGCTATTTGCAATTTAGGTTGCTTCGCCAAAGTATATAAAAGAATAACAAAAGAAATGATAAAATAAGTCATCAAAAATAATACGGCATTTCTCATTCCTCCCAATCCTTCTGTTACCATTCCAAAAGTCATCATGCCGATAACCGTACTTACTTTATCACAAACATCATAAAAACTGAAGTACGAAGCGGTATCCTTTGTGCGCGGCATAAATTTCGAATAAGTGGATCTGGAAAGAGATTGTATTCCTCCCATCACAAGACCAACCGTTCCCGCAAGGCAATAAAAAGCAAATTCAGAATATACAAAAAAAGCCCATGCACAAATGCCCGCCCAGATCAGAACTCCGACAGACAACACTTTTAAGTTTCCAATCATTTTAGAAAAGAAGGAAAATAAATAAGAACCGCCGATTGCAACAATTTGAATGATTAAAATAGTTAGAATCAGTTTTCCGCTGTTGGCTGCATCTTGTTCTTTATTTCCGGTGTTTGGAAAAATTTGTTGCTTGGCAAATAAAGCTGCAGAATACATCACGGTTTCCACCCCCATTCCCAAAAAAAAGAATGCAAGCAAGAAGCGTTTTAAGGTCGCCTGCGTTTTTAATTCGTTCCATACTTTTCTCAATTCAGCATAGCCTTTTGTAAAAACATTATGACTTTTGGAAACAGGATTTGCCATGCCTTTTGGCAAAACAGCAAAAGTAATTTGTGCAAAAGCCATCCACCAGATGCCCGTAAGAAGGAAAGAGATTTGTGATGCTTTGGCGGTGTCAGCAATACCAAATAACCCAGGCTTGCTAACGATTATCAAACAGATAATTAATAAAATAACGCTTCCTACATATCCCAATGCAAAGCCTTTGGCACTCACGCGGTCCTGGTCTTTTTCAGCAGCGATCTCTGGCAGGTAAGCGTTGTAAAAAACAAGACTGGCGCCAAAACCAATAGAGGCGATTACGAAAAGTACGATTCCCAATTGAGGATTGTTCGGCTTGAACCAATACATGGCGCAACAACTTAAAGAACCCATGTAACAAAAGAATTGCATGAACCTTTTTTTATTTCCAAAAGCATCTGCAATGGAAGAAAGTAAAGGCGAAAAAATAGCAACCGTTAAGAAAGAAAATGCAACCGCATAAGCATATAAAGCGGAAGGCTGATTAAAAACGCGTCCAAGAAAAACAATTTTTTTGCCGGAAGTAACCGCCTCATAATATGCAGGAAAAATGGAAGAAGTAATTACAAGGCTGTAAACTGAATTGGCCCAATCGTACATGGCCCAGCCCGTAATCACTTTTTTCGGAGCAGTTTGCATTTAAAAAAATAATGTTGAGTTGAGAGATTTTTTCGAGAGAAAAGTACTTCTTTTTTAGAAGAAAAGGAATAAAAATATGAATGAGGCGGCCATTTTCATTTTCCGAAATACAAATCCTTGTTATTTGTTTGTTCGTTGGGAAAGTTAATTTGATTTTCCTCTTCGCGTGATGATTATACCTCAACAATCTTAGGCTATTTCTGAATATAACCTGTATAAAGAAGCACCAATAAGACAATTCCTAAAACTACCCTGTAAATTCCCCATAAACGGAAGCCGTGTTTTTTCAAAAACTCAATAAAAAACTTAATGGCGATCATGGCAACAACAAACGCGATGATATTCCCGATGGCAAGCAATTTTATTTCTTCGCCCGAAAAACCACCTTTTTCTTTATAAAATTTTAAAAGTTTATATCCTGTTGCAGCCAGCATAGTTGGCACCGCAAGAAAAAATGAAAATTCGGCGGCGGCGCTCCTGGTTAGTTTTTGTTGCATTCCGCCAATGATAGAAGCCGCACTACGACTCACTCCTGGAATCATGGCAACGCATTGCCAAATTCCAATAGTAAATGAATTCAAGTAAGACACCTGTTTCTCAGATTGTATCCGTGGCTTTGTGAAAAATTTATCAACAAAGATCAAAACAATGCCGCCGGCAAGAAGTGTAATAGCAACAGTTGTAGTACTTTCCAGCAATGCATCAATTTGTTTTGAAAAAAGCAGTCCTAGTATGACCGCCGGAATTACTCCCACAATTAATTTTATGTAAAAATTCCAGTTATTAAAATCGAAAAACTTTTTCCAGTACAAAACGACAACTGCAAGAATTGCTCCCAACTGAATGGCAATAGTAAACACTTTTACAAATTCTGTTTCACTTACTCCCAGCAATTTCTCAGCAATGATCATATGCCCCGTAGATGAAATTGGAATAAATTCTGTGAGTCCTTCAACGATACCGATTATAATTGATTGAACAATGTCCATTTTTTTGTTCTTCTTTTAAATTAGAAACAACATAAAAAAAGCGATGAATTATCACCGCTTTCCACGTAATTTTAAAACTATTTTTGTTTTTTGATGATTGCGTATATTTCTACTATCAATCCCCCAACGATCAATATCGGTGCTAAAGTAATTCTCCTGAAACTATAAATCTTGGCATCATTAAATACATTCGGGTCGCTACTTTTCCCCCCGGCCATTAAAAAAAATCCGATCGTCATTATTACCGCTCCGATCAGCATCCATTTATAATTTTCTTTTGTAAATAAAATATTTTCTTCTGGAGTTGTATGCACAGCCGGCTTGTGCGAAATGTCGTGAGGAGTAACTTTTTTGGCGGTACTCATATTTTTAATTTTTTGCAATGTTAGAAATTATTTTTTACATCAATACAATTCGTCGAGTTTCATCCTTAAATATTTTAAGGCCGAGCGATGCGTGCTTAAAACCGTTATGCAAATTCCAAGGATAATGATACCCGCAAAAATCAACAACATATTTGTTGTATCGTGCAATAATTTCAGATAAGGTACAAATTTTTCAGCCAAACCAATAAATCCAATCATCAGGGCTATGGCAATTGCCGAAGCGATAATGCCATTTATGATTGCACGGCCATCCAGCGGCCGGGTTATAAACCATCGCGTTGCACCTACCATCTGCATGGTTTTTATAATAAAACGGTTGCTGTACATGGCAAGCCGGATCGTATTGTCAATTGATACGATTACCAAAAGAGACAATATGATCGCCACAACGAGTAGTACAATTGTGGTTGTTTTTACAAACTGGCTTACACCGGCAACAGTTGCTTTCGGAGTTTGAAATTCCGAGACAGTGTGCGGAAAATTAGTCATCAGCGAATCTTCTAAATTCGCCAGGCTGTCTTTGTCCACATAATTTGCTTTTACATAAAAATCAATGCTTTCCGGTAAAGGGTTACTGATTGCCAGTTTTTTCCAAAGCGTATCGTTTTCCTGGTTATATTTTTCTATGGCTTTTTCACGCGTAATGTATTCCACTTTTACGGCATAAGGCAACGCTTCAATATAATTTTTTAAAGAGTCAATTTGTTTCTCAGAAGCGGTTCTGTAGATGTATGCGTGCAACTGGATGTTTTCTTTAAAATAATCACCTGTTTTTTTAATATTCAAAAAAATCCACCCTACAATTCCAAAAAGAAATAACACCAAAGACACGCCAATGATTGCATATACATAAGAAGGTTTTCCACGCTTGGTTGATGCTTTACCGAATTGAGCCATAATGATTGGATAATTATTTTTACCTCATTTTTGTGCGCGGCAAAAATAAATGATTTTAAACTGGTTTAGTATTTTTGCGCCTTTGCAAATGATTGCTAATGTAATTTACATCTTCAATTCAAACAATGGAATATGAATCAATAACAATTCTTTCACAAAAAAAAAGTAAAAGGCCTTGCTGATTTGATATTTTGCAGAACGACTTTTGCCGAACATTTATTTTCATGTCCGCATTAAATTTTTCAGATAAATTTTTATAAAAAAGAATGGAATATAATTTCAGAGAGATAGAGAAAAAATGGCAATACCAATGGAAAGAATCGGCAATTTACGAGGTAAGTAATTCATCCGAAAAACCGAAATGCTATGTGTTGGATATGTTCCCATATCCGAGTGGCGCAGGTTTGCATGTCGGCCATCCGCTTGGTTACATTGCCAGCGATATTTATGCGCGTTATAAAAGATTGAAAGGATTTAATGTGTTGCACCCGATGGGTTTTGACAGCTTTGGTTTGCCGGCTGAACAATATGCCATTGAAACCGGCCAACATCCGGCAACAACCACTGAAAAAAATATCGCCAACTTCAAAAATCAAATGGATAAGATTGGTTTTTGTTATGATTGGAGCCGCGAAATAAAAACAAGCGATCCCGAATATTATCGCTTGACGCAATGGATTTTTCTGCAACTTTTTAAAAGCTGGTACAATCACAAAAACAAGAAAGCGGAATCGATTGAAACATTGATAAACGAATTCGAGGAAAACGGAACATCCAAATTACAAAATGATAATATTTATTCGTTTACTGCTGACGAATGGAAAAGTTTTGATGAAAGAAAACAGCAGGAAATTTTAATGGATTCCCGGCTTGCATTTTCTTCTTTCGGAGAAGTAAATTGGTGCGAAGCTTTGGGAACCGTATTGGCAAATGATGAAGTAGTAAACGGCGTAAGTGAGCGTGGTGGATTTCCTGTAGAAAAAAGGAAAATGCGCCAATGGTATTTGAGGATTACTGATTACGCAGAAAGATTGCTGGAAGGCCTGGAAACAGTGAACTTCAGCGATGCTATGAAAGAAATGCAAAGAAACTGGATTGGTAAAAGTGAAGGAGCAGAAATGGTGTTTGAAGTTGAAAGTTCAAAGTTGAAAGTTAAAGTTTACACAACACGGCCAGATACCATTTTCGGCGTTGATTTTTTAGTGCTTGCACCGGAACATGAACTGGTAAATGAAATAACAACTGAAGGGCAACAGTCATCGATAAACGAATATCTTGATTATGTAAAAAGCCGTAGTGATCGGGAAAGGCTGGCTGAAGTAAAACAAATTACAGGTTGTTTCACCGGTTCTTATGCAATCAATCCGTTTGATGGAAAACAAATTCCGATTT
>JBQCFI010000180.1:0-2757 GCA_051959325.1 Ginsengibacter sp.
AAATAGCTGTCCCAATAATATATTTCCCTGAAGCGGCCGCCGGGAACGACATAAGAATGTGGCAGCGGGATCAAAGAATTGTGTGATTCCTGCGGCTCGCGGGTAAGCACTTCCCAAAGGTTTTCGATATGCTCTGACACAGGAAGCTGCTTATCACTTTTATAATCGGTGGCATAGTTTTTTGGCAAAATAAAATGCTGGTGCACAAAAGCAGTAAGGTCAAAATCTTTAGAGTCTTTTTCCGCGTTATAACGGTCACGGATAGATGAAAGATCTGTTTTAGGGGTGCAATCAACAAAGGTTTTGCTGTCTGGAAAAACAGGTTGCAGCTGCACTTGTTCAAACAATTCCCCGAGGGTAAAAATGTATTCGGTTTCCATATAATTACTCTTTAAGAAGCAAAAAAAGATTTAATTCAATCCATCCGCGTTTTGAAGAACCGGGTGGCCGGGAACAGCACTTTTCTTCTGCAAACGATTAAAAAAGATCAGGCTGATGATCAGGATCGTAATAGGCACCAATGAAAAATAGAATGCTGTTTGTCCTCCATAAGCTTCAAAAATATGGCCAGTAATTATAGAACCGGTTGTGCCGCCCAAAGCAGAAAAAATAACGATCAATCCGCTCATCGGGCCATGCTGTCTCAAAGGCAATGAACTCAGGATCACTGAGTTGATTGCCGGATAAACCGGCGCTATCAGCAGCCCGATCAAAGGAAACATATAGGCTACAAATGGCGCATCCAGCCAGTTCTCGATAGAAGCGATGTGAACCGTTGAAGCCAGCGGAATAACGAGGATCACCAGTATGGCAGCCAGTAACAGGCAGGCGATGATCACCTTCAACCAATGAATTTTTCTTAAACCAAAACCGGCAATAAATCTGCCGATCGCAGTGGAAATAGCAAGGATACTGGCCATCTGGATGCTAAGTCTTGTGGAAAGATGCAAAACCTGGCTGTTGAATGTAGGAAGCCAGCTCATAATGCTTTGCTCGATCAATACATAAAAAAAGGCGCTCACGATAAATATCAAAACCAATGGGCGGATTGCCAGTTTCATCATATCTGCAAAATCTTTTAAAAAGGATTTTACTTCCGCTTCTTTTACAGAAGATTCATCCAGGCGAGCAGTGAGCAGTAAAATAAAAGCAAGCGCCGAAAGCCCCGCCAGCAGATAATAAACATTGAGCCATGAAGTGGAAGCGGGATTTTTATTATCCACAAAAGCGCTGAAAATAAAGTAGCCGGCAAGGATGCCGATCATAAAAAAAGACTCAATAAAATTCATGAAGCTTGCATGATCTTTTTTATTGGAAGTTACGAGACCGATGGTTGCATAAACCGACACTTTTATCAAAGCAAAACCGACACCAGTGACCGCAAATAACACCTTGGTCATGGCAAAGCCGCCGATCAATGGCATCATCAAACAAGCGATGATAACGAACGCCAAAGCGAGCAACATCGATCGTTTGTAACCAATACGTGTAATATAAGAAGCTACCAGGAACGAAGCGATGGCAATACTCAGATCTTTAAAAGCTTCTAAAATACTTGCCGCTCCCTGTGTAATTCCATAATTATTCTGCACTTGTAAAATAACAGTGCCCACGCTGTTGAGCAGAATGGCGAAAACAAAATAATTAAGAAAAAGGGAGGTTTTTATTTGCCAGTTGTGCATGGATGTTTTTTAGAAATAAGTTACCGAATATACAATTTATTCATTTATACAATATTTCTTTCTGTGTGTTTTTCAAAGGGGAAAACACCGCAATCCGGGCACAAGTTTTAAAAACACAAATGCGGATTATTTGTTCGTTTCCTGCTGATTTAATTATTTTTATATAAAACAAAAACCATGGTTACTGCGCCACAAACGGTGACAAAAAATGATTTATTGCAATTAAAATTACCTGCTACGATAGATGAAGTAATTTCTCAACTCGAACAAATTATTGCTTATTGTGAAACCACCAATAGTCCGGCCGGTTACTTTGCGGCACTTTATCACAAAGTAACCTGCAGGGTAAAAGAGTGCATCGGTAATAAGAATTTTGAAGATGGCATCCGAATGGAAAAACTGGACGTGGCCTTTGCTACACGATATCTTAATGCGTATTATTTATGGCTGGATGGAAAGGAAACGTCCGCATCCTGGAAAATTGCCTTTGATGCTTTTACCGATAATTCTACGCTCGTGATTCAGCATTTGTTATTGGGAATGAATGCGCACATTAACTTTGATTTGGGCGTTTCCACAGGACTGATCATGCAGGGCGTATTACTTGAAGGAATTCACAATGATTTTAATACCATCAACGGCATTTTAGCCTCGATGATCGATAATGTGGAAGATTGCCTTACCACCATAAATCCGTTGATGAAATTGCTCGATCTAAAGGTCTTTAAATACGATGAAATGTTGGTTAGCTTTAGTATTTCCACCGCACGTGATGGTGCATGGAGCTTTGCGGAAGATCTAAGTAATAAACACGATGCCGATTATGAAAGTTGTATAAATGCAAGGGATCAACGAATCGCACAATTGGGAAATAGCATTGCGAATTCACGGGGATTTCTTTTAAAAATGATCACAAATCTGATAAGGCTTTTTGAAAAAAAGAATGTGGCGGATGTGATCAAAAAATTGGGGGTTTGAATTAACTTAGACGTCGAAACTTGTAAAAAAGCCTTAACATCGCAAAGCGAAATTTCCTGACATGAATAAAAATAAAAGAAAGAGTATCGAATCGGGA
>JBQCFI010000181.1:0-5669 GCA_051959325.1 Ginsengibacter sp.
TATTTGTGCGCTCATCATCCCTTTTCATTTTCTTTCACTTAATGCGCAAACCGTTATTAAAAGTACGGCTGCCCGTGATGCTGCAATCGATTATGCAAGGCTTGCGAATATAGACACGCTTATCAACGGTTATGTGAACCGTGGCTGGGTTCCCGGCGTGGTTGCGTTAATAGTAAAAGATGGAAAAGTGATTCAAAACAAAGCTTACGGCTACAGCGATGTGGCTTCTAAAAAGCCTATGGAGCCGAACAGTATTTTCCGGATTGCTTCACAAACAAAAGCTATTGTGAGTACAGCGGTGTTAATGCTTTATGACCAGGGGAAAATTTCACTTTCCGATCCTGTTTCAAAATATCTTCCGGGATTTAAGAATCAAAAAGTGATGGATAAGTTCAATGCTGCTGATACGACTTACACTACCGTTGCAGCCAAAAGGCCGGTAACCATCAAAGACCTTCTTACCCACAGTTCAGGCATCGATTATCCCGGTATTGGGACAGAAGAAATGAAAGCCATTTATGCAAAGGCGAATATTCCTTCCGGCCTCGGTGTGGTCGGTGAAAACCTCGTGGATGAAATGAATAAATTAGGTGGATTGCCACTCGCTTTTCAGCCCGGAACGCAGTGGAGGTATGGATTAAGTGTCGACGTGCTGGGCGCTCTGGTAGAAGTGGTGAGTAACACAAACCTGGAGGATTTTTTACGAAAAAATATTCTTGATCCATTGGGAATGAATGATACGTGGTTTAATCTGCCTCGTAACAAAGCCAATCGGCTAACGTCAGTTTATACCGAAGATTCCTTAAAACGGGTAATTCCATGGGCTAAAAACAATTTTGGTGTAGATCCTGATTATCCATTGGTTACCAAACATTATTTTTCCGGTGGAGCAGGACTTTCATCTACGGCGATGGATTATGCGGTCTTTTTGCAAATGATCATGAATGGAGGGATTTACAATGGTAAACGGATCCTTTCCAAAAGAGTGGTTCAAATGATGCTGCATAATCAGTTGGATTTTCCTTTTAACGGCACCAATTATTTTGGTTTAGGTTTTGAAATCGTTAGTGATAAAGGCAGCGCTGATCATTCGAGAAACGAGGGCAGCTTCGATTGGGGAGGTTTTTTCGGCACTACTTATTGGGCTGATCCAAAAGAGCATTTGATCGTTTTATTTATGACGCAACAAACACCAAATTCACATGGCGATCTTGAACAAAAATTTGAGCAGATATTATATGGAAGTTTGGAGTGATTGAAGGTCGAAGAAGGCCTCGGGTTCAATGTTCAAGGTGGAAGGAGTTACCGCTATATCTTAAGATTCAACAAAGACAGAAATATCCTGTTTTCGTAATTTAGTTATCCTATACCTGTTCCAAATAATAGCAATACTTTTGTGGTAATGCTCAACTGACACAAAATGGATGTTGGCCCAAATAAACTTTCCATGTCATCTACCCGGCTGGAAACGCTGGGCGATGGTATTTTCAGTGTAGCCATGACCATATTGGTTATCGAACTGCGGCTTCCGGACGTGAGAGGCAACTCAGTTGCTGATTTCACGCATGCTTTATATGACATCCGGCATCAGTTATTTTGTTATTTCATTAGTTTTATTGTATTGGGCATTATGTGGTATGGGCACCGGATGGTGTTTGAATACATTTCCAAAACCAACCGGTATTTTATTTTCCTCGGCATTATTTTTTACATGGTAATTTGCCTTGTGCCTTTTAGCACCCGCTTTTTAGCAGCTAATGAGTTCCGGTGGTCAAGCATTCTGATGTACGCATTGAATCTTAGCTTATGTAATCTTGCCTTATTCTTCCAATGGAATTATGGAATTCGCAGGCGAACGTTACTTACCAGGGAATTGCCGGCCGAAGTGAAATCCGAGGCGCAGAAATTGTTTTTGATATCTCCGGTAATGTATGCCGTGGCTATTTTATTTTCATTCTTCTTGCCGCTCGTCAGCATTTTTATTTTTTTTATTACACCGGTGCTTTACCTTTTGCCCAATAAGATTGATAAATATTTGCCTTGAGGTGGTGAATGTCGTGCGGTAGAATAGGTGAAAAATTAAAAGAGCATTCGGTTTAGTTACAATTATTAACTTGCTGAAATTAACTTTAAAAACCGCTTCAATGGATCATACAAGAGTTTTTAAAATGTCATTTGCCGGTGTGTACCCGCTTTACATTAAAAAAGCAGAGAGAAAAGGTCGTACAAAAGAAGAAGTAGATGCAATTATTCGTTGGCTGACCGGTTATGATCAACAGGCATTACAAAATCAAATTGACCGGAAGATTGATTTGCAAACCTTTTTTGATGAGGCGCCTGCATTGAATCCAAACGCTACGAAAATTACCGGCGTCATTTGTGGCTATCGTGTTGAAGAAATAGAAGACAAACTCATGCAAAAAATTCGATACATGGATAAACTGGTAGATGAACTGGCCAAAGGAAAGGCGATGGATAAGATCTTACGGAAGTAATGACAATTGAAAGTCAGTGTTAAAAGATACAGAATATCGTTTCCAGCCTGCACCTTGCACCATATTAAATCTGTATTTTTAAAACTGAATTTACAGGCGGCATTCATGTGAAAAGAACGCGGAAGATAAAGTACCAGCAATAGCAATTAAAAGGCCACGGTTCGTGTTTCGAAAACCGGTTAATGGCAAAGATGCGGCGAAGAGCAATCACCCGATAATGATCCAGCGTAACAATTTAAAATAACAACTCATGGGCTTATTTAGTTTTTTCAACCGGAAAAATGGGAATGCAGTTCACCTCAATGGTGCAGATTCCGCTCATAAACTTTCTGAAAACGCACAAGGCGTATCTGTTGAAACCGATAAAGGGTTGAATGCTGATTCTGCTGACAACAGTCATTCTTCTGAACAGGGAATTAACCTGCTGTTTCATTTCCTGGAAAAGAATTATGAAAAGAAAGGTTACGATGATGCTTTAATGAATCCCGATAATACACACCTGGAACAAAATATCGCTGCATTAAAAAATGAACTGGAAAGAACGATTCGAAAAGTAAAAACCTTTTACGAAGATTTTATCAGGGAAATTAATTTTCACATCTCAAGCCGCAGCAGGAGTGGCATGGTAGATACTGTGGAAGAACTGAATGCAAAAAAAGAAACTGCTGAAAGCCACATTCGCCAGGTGCTCGAAATAGAACAGGAAGCAAATGAAAACAAGGGAGTAGCGCAGGGGATTGTATTAAGCTACACGCGCGGCTTTCGCAATGGCCTGGCGGCGATTTCCCATCATTCCATTATGAACAGAAACTTTTAAAAACAGCCATATGAAAAATTGGTGGATCCGCTTTGGATGCTTTCTCACCGGGTACAATTATGGTATCGTAAGAAACTCCAGTGAAGTAGCGGCTAAAACTGTGAAGCGTTATACTTCTGCGATGTTGATCGTATGTATTATATGGGCATTTATTGGCTATTGCTTTACGCGGCGGTATCTGCATGGTAACACGTATGGTTCAATAGCAGGAGCCGTCATATTAGTGCTGATTATTGTGCAGATAGAGCGGCAAATCATCTTATCTATCAATCCTACATTCTGGCTTTACCTGGCAAGAGGAATCATTGCCTGCACGATGGCGATCATCGGCGCCATTATTATTGACCAGATCATTTTTAAAGAAGACATCGATTTGGAGAAGATCAATTCCATTGAAGAAAGAGTGAAAAAAGCATTGCCGCCAAAAACGGAAGAGCTTCGCAACCAGATTGCTTCCCTCGATTCGGCGATCAATAAAAAGGAAGAGGAAAGACTCAGTTTAATTAAAGACGTGGAGGATCATCCGACTACTAAAATTTTCTCTACTCAGTCGGCAGTGAAAACTGAGAAACGAACCATGATTGATTCACTCACTGGGAAACCGGTTGTAACAGAACGATCAACGCCCCAGATGGTAACGGTCACCTCAAACATGCCGAATCCACAGATCGGAATGATCGCTCCGCTTGAAAGAACCATCAGTGAACTGAGAATGCAAAAGTTGGCAAAAGATTCTGCACTTTTAAACATCAGGCCTGCTCTTGAAAAAGAGATCAGTTCGAAGGTTGGCTTTTTGGATGAACTGGAGGTGATGTATCGTTTGATCACCCGCTCAAATGTGGCCCTCATCGTTTGGTTGCTTTGGTTCTTTTTCCTGTTCGGTTTAGAGATGCTGGTATTGATCAGCAAGGTGAATGAGAAAGAAACCGATTATGAAAAAACGGTGAAGCATCACATGGCGTTACAGGTCAAAAAACTGGATGCATTTGCAAGGGCTGCGGAAGGAGAATGAAGATTTCATATCCATTTGTGAAAAACAACCTTAGGCGGAAAGATTATTGGTAATTTAAGATGCAGCATTGATCATTATGGATACTTTCAAAAAACTACAAATTTTCTTTATGGAAAAGGAATTCCTTCAAAACATTTTAGACCAAAATAAAATGACGTGTTCGTTTTCATTCAACAGGGTGTCAATTGAAAATGCAGAATTGAGATTGAACAAACACGCTGCTTCAATTGGATTTATTTATCGGCATGTTGCAGAAACGATGAATTTATTTTCAACTTTTTTTGGCCTCACTACGGATGTACAAAATACTACGATGGGGAAAACCGATACCGGCCAGGGAAAGAATGTAGAAGAAAGCAGGGAAATGATCAAGACGGGCTACCGTATTTTGGAAGAACTCATCGAAACCACTCCGGCAGAAAATTGGCTGACGATGGTGTATACGCCGTTTTTTAACGAGGTAACGCGTTTAAGACTTTTTTCTCATATTCTTTTTCATAATTCACATCATGCAGGACAGATTTCGTTGACGTTATCAAGAGGCAGCATTGAAGTGTGATTTATATGTAAATAACACTCACTATTTTCCCCATCTCCAATAGGTATCAGCAAACTAACAAATATTGCTTTTTCTTGTTACACTCATCTTTTGTTTTTCAATCGGTAAGAATGTCAAATCCAAAAAACCATTAAAACAAAGAAGCATTTCTGATACCTAAAAAACTGCAATAAAAATCTTGCCCCAATGCTTAATATTAAATATGTGATCATGAAAAAGGCATCGTTATTAACTTTAGTGCGTTTTTCCTTCCCGACTATGGAGGAAGGTTTCCCTTCCCTCTATATTTATCGCCTGAACGCGCTATACCTGTATGCGACCCGGTGCTCTACCCGTGCGCTAATAACGCACGGGTAGAGCAGTTTGTTATGGGTAGGTGTAGGGAGGGACTCTGTTGGGAGTAGGGATCGTGGTGTTTAGGTGTTTAAGAATAAATAACGGGATGATTGTTTTATACGTTTTTATGAGGTGTTTTATAGGCCGTTCGACGATCGTTACTTTTTTTAAGATTGATTTTTTCCTGGTCCTTGTCTTAACTGAAAGAAGTTCGACGTGCAACTGCAGGTGGCAGGTGACGACATGGAAGAAAATCGAGGTGAGTCGATGAGGACAGCGGGCATGGAAGAGAATTACTGGCTGCGCAGCATGCTAAAAACTTTTTTTAAGCATTTAAAATTATCTGTAAATTTATTGTGCCATTTACCCGCTCAAATAAAAACTTTGCTATGAAACATACATTTTTACCCTTCGTAGCTTTTATACTTTTTTATCAAACTTCCTATTCGC
>JBQCFI010000182.1:0-14438 GCA_051959325.1 Ginsengibacter sp.
GATATTGTTTGAGGTACCATTTAATAATCCAGGGAAAATATTGTAGTTCTTCAATTTATAACGCTGGTAATTTAACTGGTACACTAAAGAAAAGAAGTCGTCAGGCCATCTTAATTGTTTACCGAGCGAAACGCTGATACCGGTGTTTTTAATGTAGGAAGAATCCGCAAAAGTACGATCATAAAATCCGGTCAATGGATTATAAGCATTGGCATATTTTGTATCATAATAGCCAATGGTAAACGGATTTCTTTTCTTTCCTCCAAGCCAAGGTTCGGTGAAAGAAAAGTTATAAGAACGGAATTGTCTTCCATTACTTTGCGCTCTCAAACTTAACTTTTGTCCATCGCCGACAGGCAAAGGGTCCCATGCTTTTTTATTAAAAATATTATAGATTGAAAAGTTATTAAAAGTAACGCCAAGCGTTCCGGTAAGACCAATTCCTCCACCAAAACCTGCTGAAAGTTCCAATTGATCGGACGATTTTTCAACCACATTCCAGGTAATATCGACCGTTCCGCTTTCGGGGTTAGGAACGATGCCCGGAGAAATTTTTTCAGCATCAAAATATCCCAATTGAGAAAGCTCGCGCTCGGTACGAATGATATCCTGCCGGCTGAATTTTTGTCCCGGAATAGTTCTCAGTTCGCGCCTGATAACGTACTCCTTGGTTTTATCGTTTCCGGCAATATCAACTTTACCAATAGTAGCTTGTGGACCTTCTACAATTCGAATTTCATGATCGATGGTATCATTATAAACAGCAGTTTCTACAGGTGTTACATGGAAAAATAAATAGCCATCGTCCATGTATAAACTACTGATATCTCCGCCCTCCTGTGAAGGGATCACACCAAGTTTTTTATTTAAAATAGCCGCGTTATAAATATCGCCTTTTTTAATTCCCAGTAAAACTGATAGAAGGGAATCAGAGTATTTTGTGTTTCCCTTCCAGGTAATATTACCAAAATAATAGCGATGACCTTCTGTAAGTTTGATGGCTACATCAAGGTCACCATGGTCATTATAAGTTGTATCTGCAACGATGGCCGCATCCCTGAAACCAAGAGAGTTGTAATAATCAAGGATTTTATTTTTATCTTCTAAATATTTTTTCTCATTGAACTTTGAAGAAGTAAGAAATTTAATCCGAACATATGGATCTAAAACTTCTTTGGTTTTTAAAGGCAGTAAGAAACCATTTTCATGCATGTATTCTTCAAAAGTGAGCCGGTTATTTTTTGTGGAATCGTAAACGTTATAGTCTTTGTAAGGGAATAAGGTAAGCCGGCTTTTTTCTTTTGTGCCCTTCATCTGCTTTTTTAATTTCAGATCCGATACTTTATGATTTCCCGCGAAATAAATGTTGTTGATCCTTACTTTTCCGTTTTTATTTATGATAAATAGAATATTAACCGCATTAGTAGCTTTCAGATCTTTTGACTGAGTCATTACTACATCTACATTTCTATACCCTTTATCAATAAAATATTTCTTAATAATGGAAATTGCAGATATTCTAAAGCCTTCTGTTACGCGGGTTACTTTTCCTTTTTGAAGGTCGAGTTTTTTGGTAATGTCGTCTGCCTGCGTTTTTGAAATTCCTTTAAATTTAAAGTTGGATAAAATGGGCCGGTCAGTAACATGAATCTCTATTGACAAACTGTCATCCACCAGGTTGGTCAGATAAATTTCAACATCAGACACCAGGTTTTGTTTCCACAGATTTGTAATTGCATTGGCAAATTCATCGCCACCGGGAATGGTTATTTTATCACCAACAGAAAGGCCCGAAATCGAAATGATCAGGTTAGGATCAAAAGTAGTTCCGGTAACAGTGATGTGTGAAAGGGTGTATTTTTTTGGCGTTTTCGCATTGAATATATTCTCGAGTTCTACATTTACGGAACTGGGAATAGTATCTGTTTTTGGGGAAGAACGAGCAAGTGTATCTTTTGCCGATAAAACCGGAGGTACAGAATCCTTCACAACCTGGGCTGAAGCAATAGTTCTGGCAGTAAAAGAGGTTACTATCAAGAGAAGGATCTTGTAGATCTTAGGCATCAAATAAAATTTATTAGGGCGGCAAGTTAATTTCAATTATTAAAAGTTTTTGTTAAATCAGTAGGGGCAAGGTTTACCCATAATCTGCCAGTAAAATACGGTTTGCTGAGGAAAAATTAAGTAAATAGAATTAGGCACTGTAAAGATCGATTTTGACAACTGGAAAGTAAGATGTTGACATGCAGCAATCGTAAATGTTGCGCCTACAATTGTTCGCTGGTTTTCCCAAACCTTCTTTCGCGCTTTTGATAATCGAGAAGCGCTTCATACAAATATTCTTTTCTGAAGTCCGGCCAAAGTGTTTCCGTAAAATATAATTCAGAATAAGCAAGTTGGTATAATAGAAAATTACTGATGCGGTATTCGCCGCTGGTTCTGATCATCAGCTCCGGATCAGGAAAATCAGCGGTACACAAATGTTGTTTAAAAATTTCATCGGTTATTTCACCAGGTTCTATTTTTCCGTTTTTAATTTCTTTTCCAATATTTTTTACAGCATTTACGATTTCCCACCGGCTGCTGTAGCTAAGTGCCATAATAAGATTGAGGCCGGTATTGGTTTTTGTTTCTTCACACGCTTCGTATAATTCGTTGTGTGCATTTGTTGGAAGCATGTCAATATTGCCTATAACGTGCAGCCGTATATTATTTTTGTTAAGCGTCGAAACTTCTGTGCGAATTGTTTTTACCAATAATTCCATTAGCCCCGTTACTTCATCTTTTGGCCGATCCCAGTTTTCGGTGCTGAAAGCATAAAGAGTGAGGTATTTTATTTGAAGTTCTGCACAACCTTCTACTATATTCCTTACGCTTTCCACGCCGTTGTAGTGTCCAAACAGCCGGTCTTTGCCTTTTTCTTTTGCCCAACGACCATTACCATCCATAATAATAGCAACGTGCCGTGGAAGTTTTTCGACGATCAATTTTTCTTTTAAATTCATGTAATTTTATAAAAAGGAGGCAAGGCATTCAGTAGCCCGACTGAAAACAAAAGTAAGAAATACTTTATTAAAGAGTAAAGATTAAAGACGTCAGATTAAAGAATCAGTATTCAACACAAACAATGAAAGGAAAGCCGGAACATTTTCTTTTTAAATCACTGCCTCTAAGGCTTAGCTGTGGGGCAATGATAAGATGTAATATTAAATGATATTCCGAATTCTGCAATTGCATATTGATCTTTTTGCTTACTAAATCCGCGCTGACGTCCTTCAATACCAATAGGAGCGCCCACTTCAAAAGAACGGTCCTGCATGATAGCGGCCAGGGATTTGCCTCCGGCAGACGAAGGAAATTTATCAATTCCAATATAAGTTTTACTTACATCATCAATATAATCGGTGGTGGTAAAACGATAGCCTACTTCAAAGGAAAGGTTTATTTTATCTGTAATAGCATATTTTACACCCATGGCAATGGGAAAACAAACCGCCATACTTCCATATTCTTTACGGCCTTTGTAAAAACCTTCTCCTTCTGTATTTAAAGGTCGCAGATATACTTTTTGATTTTTATAATAAGCATAAGGATTGTAGTTGAAAATTCCGATGCCCAATGAAGCGTAAGGAGTAAATGCATGAGCAGGATCTGTTGGAATGAATTTAAAAAAATTAAAATCACCCTGAAGAGCGATTTCAAAAATATTTGTATTAAAACTTAAATTTCGCCTCCGCTGGAATTCATTATTACTGTAAATATCGCTGTAACCCAATTTAGCAAAATGCCCCGAAAGCCTTACCGATGTATAGTTTCCAAATTGTTTTCTGACAAAAGCGCCCAAATCCATTTTCGGCCGGTTAATCCTGCCGCGGTTATTCAAATCTCCAAAATAATGTGCCAGTCCCGCAGTTATTCCAAATTCACCATCCTGTACATATTCATTCATTTGTGCACGCCCAACCATTGCAAAGGAAAGCATCAACCCGATAAAAATCAATTTTTTCATAACTCCGGATAAGATAACGAATGATAAAAGTACGAATAACGGATAATTAAATTAGCAAGAAAGGTTAAAAAAAACTCAATTCCTTTTATCAAGCCCCCACGAAAGCTTACTGCGTAGCGTTTGAAGAAAATTCTTTTCGCTGAGCCTTACCAGGTTAATATTAAAAACTTCTTTGCGGATTGCCAGCAAAACTTCTTTAGACGCGATCTCGCGGCGACTGTCAAGCGTGCATAAAAAGCCATCCGTACGTCCTTCGACTTCAAACGAAATAATAGAATCATCCGGGATCACCAAAGGCCGGATATTTAAATTATGTGGAGAAACAGGCGTTATTACAAAACTCGCAGAATCAGGAAAAACAACAGGGCCATTACAACTTAATGAATAGCCGGTAGAACCAGTCGGAGTCGCCACTATCAATCCATCGGCCCAATAAGTGTTTAAAAATTCACCATTCAGATAAGTATGAATTTTTATCATGGGCGAAGTGTCTTTTTTGTGAATCGTAAATTCATTTAAAGCAAAATTTAAACCTTTAAACAAAGGCATATTTGCATCCAGGTGAACCAGAGACCTCTTGTCGATCATAAAAGTTCGTTTCACCAAAGCTTCCAGCGCTGAGTGAATTTCGTCTCTACCGATGCTTGCCAGAAACCCAAGGCGGCCATAATTGATTCCCAGGATCGGAATCTCTTTATTTCCAACAAAAGTAACCGCATCCAGTAATGTGCCATCACCACCAAGACTGATCATAAAATCGATTTCATCCAGATCCGCCGGGCAGTTGAAGGTGGAATACTTATGGGTAATATTAATAGAAGAATAAAACAGGTTAAAAAAATCCTGGTAAATAACGGGCTCAATATTATATTGAGAAAATTCATTTAGCAATACTTTCAACCCTTCCAATTGTTCAGATTCCAATCCGCGGCTATAGATAGCTATGCGCATAATTCTTTGGTTGAATTTTAGTGTCTATGAAATCACAGATATGTAAAAATAAATGCTTTTAGCTAAAGCAGCTATAATAATTACTTTGAAAATGAACCGGCAAAATACGAATCAGTGTTATTTCTTGTTTTACTGAAAAGAAAATCAGTGCTAAAAGCATAAAGCTGAATATGCTAAACCGCCAGGTAATTCATTAAATTATTATAGTTGGTACTGATTTCATTTTCAAATAATTCTTCGCCGGAATAATAAGAAACCGAGTATTCATATCGTTCAAATGTGGCAATAATGGTAGAAATTTCTTTTTTATTTATTTGCAAGGTTACTTCTAATAAATCTGAAACAGGAAGCGGAGATACATTTAGGTGCACAATAATTGCTCCATCGCTTTCCACGATGCTATTGATTTCTGAAATGGCGAAGCGGGTACGTTCTATTTGCAACACAACCAATGCTCCAAATTCTGAAGAACCACATAAATTGCCAAGGGCTGTAACCAAGGCTCCTGATGAAATGGTACCCATTAATTCATTGTTATCGCCAATGACCGGAACCAAATTCGTTTGGTACAAATTATAAATTGTAGAAGCTTTTAAAAAATGAAATCCGGCATTTACAGCTGCCGGAATTAAGTTTGTTTGGAAAACTTCAAGTTTCGTATTTGGGTTTCCTTCCTCAAACAAATCTTCATCAGCAATGAGGCCTAAAAATTTTTCATCTGAAACAACAGGCAAGTGGCTTGCTTTGAAATCATTCATTAATTGCAAAGCAGTAGCGACTGTGTCCTGTAAATGTAATGATGGAAATATATTATCAGCAATTTGTAAGGTTGTCATGATATTTAATTATTTATTTTACTGAAAAAAATATCTATTAAAATAGACAACTAAAATTATATAATCGTTGCAGCAGGAATTTTTAATTTCGATAAAAAAGCAGCGAGAATGTGATTAAACTCTTCAGGAACTTCCATCATGGGCGCATGACCGCATTTATCGATAAAATGCAGTTCGCTGTTTGGAATCAGTTTATTAAATTCTTTTGCCACAAAAGGTGGAGTGATTGTATCATTATTCCCCCAAATCAGGCACGTCGGTTGTTTTATTTGGTTTAGTTCATCGCCCAGGTTGTTTCTTATTGCTGATTTCGCAAGAGAAATAATTTTAATCACTTTCAACCGGTTGTTGGTAATTTCAAAGCATTCATCTACCAGTTCGTCTGTCGCCATTGCCGGATTATAAAAAGTAAGCTGTGTTTTTTTGCGGATGTATTCTTTATCGCCGCGTTTCGGATAACTGTCACCCATACCGTTTTCAAATAATCCTGAACTTCCGGTAAGGATCAACGATTTCACTCTTTCCGGATTTTTTAGAACATAAACCAGCGCTACGTGGCCGCCCAGAGAATTGCCGAGTAAATGAATTTGCTCATAGCCGCGAACTTCAATAAATTTCTTTACAAATTTCTGCAATCCGCCAACAGTGGTGTGCAAAAGGTCCAAATCGAAAAGTGGCAGCACCGGAACAATTACTTTGTTTGTTTTTCTGAAATATTCCACCAAGTGCGAGAAATTACTGAGCGCCCCGAACAGCCCGTGAAGCAACAGCAGCGGTTCTCCTTCTCCATCTTCTATAAATTTGAATTTCCCTTCTTGTCTTAATTGATATTCCATGTGCATGTAACTTCAGCAATTTTTTTGCCGTTAATTATTGCTAAAATAAATGTTTCTAATGAAAAAATCTTCTAAATAAAATTTAGTAAAAAATTTCAGGTCGTGATTTTATGTCCCAAAGTTTCAAAAAAAGATTGAAGCTGGGAAAATAAATCTTTAAAAACAGGGATAATTTTTCCGAGATTATCGATCACTTTCGGCCCCCATGGAGCCACATAATTATGCACAGAAGAAGCGGCAACAGTTTCCGGTTTTATGAGAAATGTTTTTTCTGTAAAAAATAAAATAACACTAAAAATAATGGTATAAATGCAAATGTAAAGCAGAATGCCACCGAGTTTATCTAACCATCCAAGCATGACCATGCTTACCGCCTTTTTCAAAATTCGTGCACCGATATTTACCAATAACACCACGAGGATAAATACCAAAGCAAACGAAATTACAGGCAGCCATTTTCCCGTAATGGTGGATGAAGTTTGCAGATGATGAGCAACAATGACAGAAAGTTTTAAAGCAGCTGCAAGGCCAATTATAAATGCAATAAACGAAAAAATACCGACAATAAAGCCTTTAGTAAATCCTTTGAAAACAGCAACGATCATTACGAAAAAAAAGGCAACATCTATAAGCATTTTCTAAAATTGAATTTTGAACTTTCAACGTCGAACATTGAATTATTTATTCAAAATCTCTTTCACAATTCCGGCAATTGCTTTTCCTTCTGCTTTTCCGGCGAGTTGTTTATTTGCCGCACCCATTACTTTTCCCATGTCGGCTGGAGAAGAAGCGCCGGTTTCATCAATTATTTTTTGAATGATCGTTCTTAATTCTGTCTCATCGAGTTGTTTTGGCAAGAATTTTTCGATCACCGATATTTCTTCCCTCTCTTTTTCAGCAAGATCTTCACGGTTTTGCTTTTCGTAAATTTCCAAAGAATCTTTTCTTTGTTTTACCAGCTTTTGCAACATTTTTATTTCATCGTCTTCTTTTATTTCGCCTCCTGCACCTTCAGCAGTCTTTGCCAAAATGATTGCAGATTTAATCGCCCGAAGAGAGCGCAAAGATTTTTCATCTTTTGCCAGCATTGCGGTTTTCAATTCCGCCATTACTTTTTGTTCTAACGACATATGCTTATTTATAATTGTTAAATAATATCATTGTTAAATCTGGCACTCACTGACAGTAAAAGAAGTAATAATAGCTTTTTACATTTTCACATTTCAAATTCACCCTGCTTGTTCTTTTTCTACAAATTTTTGATGAAATTCCTTTGCAAATTTTTTTATTTCTGATGCCAGGTCCGATCTCCGGGTTGCTCTTTCAAAAGTATCGGCCATTGTTACAAAAACCTGGTAATAACAATCGGCCATTTCATCGGTCATCATATCTTTTGTCCAAAGATCGATGCGCAAAGCTGTTTTTTCTGCGACATCCCAAAATGACAGCAACATCGCTTTTGCTATTTGAATAGAATCGGCGCTGCTTCCGGATGCCGTCCAGTTTATTTGTTGAGGAACTTTATCAGCATCTAACTGTATGTTGATGTTTATATTTGATTCTGTCATAATTGGTTGCAAATTTAACGTTATTACCATTGAATAAATGCGTGCTTCTATTGATTTCGCATTTGATCCAAGTGAATTTGCATTCACTTTTCATATATAAACCAATGGCGCAATTATGTTATTATATTTTCCTTAGTTCTATTTAACCTTTCTTTAACCATGTAACAAATACATTTGCCAACTTAAAGAAATTTATGAAGAAAATTGTTTTTGTAGTTACCTGTTGTTTGTTTTTTTCAATGGCTTTTGCTCAGGAAAAGCAAGACGACGCTACAAAATCCAACAAGATCGAATTTAACAATCGTTCGGGTGATCATTTGATGTTACAACTTTCATCTGATCACTGGTCCGGAATGCCTGATAGTATCAGCAGTCACCAGCGCGGATTTTCAAGAGGTTTTAGCGCTTATTTTATGCTAAATAAACCTTTTAAGAATTCTCCGAAATACAGTCTCGCAATTGGAGCCGGCATTAGTACCAGCAATATTTTTTTTAAAGAAATGAACGTCGACCTAAAAGCTACCGCACCGTCTCTGCCATTTACTTCTTTGGATTCCGCCGATCACTTCAAAAAATATAAACTGGCTACAAGCTACCTTGAAATTCCTTTAGAATTCAGATTTACTTCTGATCCGAAAAATCCAAATAAAAGCGTGAAAGCCGCATTGGGCGTGAAGATTGGAACACTGGTAAATGCTCACACCAAAGGCAAAAATTTGGTAGATAAGAATAATCAGGTGCTGAACTCTTATATAGATAAAATAAACAGTAAACGTTTTATCAATGGAACGCGTTTTACAGCTACCGCAAGAATTGGTTATGGAATTTTCTCTCTTTTTGGCACTTACCAGTTGAATAAAGTTTTGAAGGATGGCGCCGGCCCTGACATGAAATTATATCAGATAGGAATTACGCTGAGCGGATTATAATATTTAGAATTAGAAATAAAAAAACCTTTGTAAAAAATACAAAGGTTTTTTTTATTTCTAATGAAGCTGTAGGGGAAGGGCTCGAACCTTCACGAGGCAGTTAGCCGTAGCACAAAGTTCAGTGGTCGACCCTGGTCATCCCAGCTTTCACCGGAACGGCTCTATGCTATGTTTATCCTGTTATCCTCACCCCCGAGACAAGAGGGCATGTCTGCCAAAAATTTCATCACCCCACATTGTTAAGAACTCATCTGATGCAAATCTAAGAATAAGAATAGAATTAGAAAAGTATTTTAAAGAAAGTTAACAAAATATAGAAAATATTCAAAGAATTTATTACTTTCGTTTAATTCATCTAAAACAAAATTGATTATGGCTGCAAAGTTTAATATTGACAAACTGGATTTAAAGATCATCCAGGAAATGATGGAAAACGCCGAAACCCCGTATGCTGAACTGGGCAAAAAACTTTTTGTAAGCGGCGGTACAATCCATGTTCGTATAAAAAAACTGGAGGAACTGGGAATAGTTAAAGGTAAAAAATTAAAAGTAAACCTGGGCCTTCTTGGTTATGATATTACTGCCTTTGTTGGAATTTTTCTGGAAAAAAGTTCACTTTACGATGCAGTGGCAAAAGAACTGGAAAACATTCCTGAGATCATTCGCCTGAATTATACCACCGGAAATTATAGTATGTACATTGAAGTTGTAGCCAAGGATATTAATCAGCTCAGACGTGTGCTTCATGATGAGTTGCAAAAAATAAAAGGAATTGAACGTACAGAAACGCTCATTTCGCTTGCTGAAAGTTTTAACAGAAGTGTAAGTGTCAGTAAAGAAGACTGATCTTATAAAGGGCAGTAAACAAAGAAATAACGCTGGTTTCTGTTTAATAGGTGAAAGGGTTTAGGTTTTTTATTTTTGTCAAAAGCTTTTTTTTGCCAGCAAAGCAACAAATAAGGCGAATCACCATTGCAATTTCTTACTAATTGATAAACGCATAAAGTTTTATCGATCACTTTTTTAACTCATTTTTCCTTTCTGCGAATAAATATCCCTCAAAAACGCTCTATATTTTTTAATTTTGCAGATTCAATTTTAATGATGGAAACAAAAGAAGAAGTTTTGCCGGAAGTGGTTATCAAGTTTGCCGGCGATAGTGGAGATGGAATGCAATTAACCGGCTCACAATTCACGAATAATACCGCTTTACTCGGAATTGACCTTTCTACTTTTCCTGATTTTCCGGCTGAAATAAGAGCTCCGCAGGGAACGATCCCGGGTGTGAGCGGATTTCAACTACGATTTTCCAGCAACAGGATTTTTACTCCCGGCGATAAATGTGATGTATTGGTAGCAATGAATGCTGCGGCATTGAAAACCAATTTAAAATCATTAAAAAAGAACGGAAAAATAATAGCCAATATCGAAGGCTTTGATACAAAGAATTTAAGATTGGCGAATTATACCGACGGAATAAATCCGTTGGAAAACGGAAGCCTGGAAGGATATGAAGTAATAAAAATAGATGTTACCAAATTAACCAGGGAAACCTTAAAGGATTTTACGCTTGGCACGAAGGAAAAAGATCGCGCAAAAAATATGTTTGTGCTCGGTTTCTTATATTGGATGTACAATCGTAAACTTGATAATACTATAAATTTTTTAAAAGAAAAATTTGCAAAAACTCCGGATATTCTTGAAAGCAATCTGAAAGTTTTACAAGCAGGTTACAACTATGGCGACACGACAGAGACCTTTACAACAAGGTATTCTGTAAAAAAAGCACAGATGCCGCCCGGAAACTATCGCAATATTACCGGCAACCAGGCTTTAGCTTTTGGGTTAATTGCTGCTTCGCAAAAAAGTGGTTTGCAATTGTTTTTGGGATCTTATCCAATTACACCGGCCAGTGATGTGTTACATGAGTTAAGCCGGCATAAAAATTTTGGAATAAAAACTTTTCAGGCTGAAGATGAAATAGCGGCGATAAGTTCTGCTATTGGCGCTTCTTATGGAGGAAGCCTTGGTGTAACTACAACAAGTGGCCCTGGAATGGCCTTGAAATCCGAAGCAATGGGGCTTGCAGTAATGCTGGAAATTCCTTTGCTCATCTGTGATATTCAAAGAGGCGGCCCATCAACCGGGTTACCCACAAAAACAGAACAAAGCGATTTATTGCAGGCATATTACGGACGAAATGGCGAAAGCCCGATGCCAGTTATTGCTGCATCTACGCCCAGCGATTGTTTTTATGCCGTTTATGAAGCCGTCAGAATTGCGATTCAGCACATGACGCCGGTAATTTTTTTAAGTGATGGTTACATCGCCAATGGTTCTGAACCATGGAAATATCCGGAAAGCAAAGATCTTGCTGCACTTGACGTGAATTTTAAAAAGGAACTGGGTGAAAATGAAGAAACTTTTCAACCTTATTTACGGGATGAAAAATTGGTGCGTGCATGGGCTGTTCCTGGTTTTGCCGGTCTTGAACATCGTGTTGGCGGCCTGGAAAAACAAAACATTACCGGAAATGTAAGTTATGACCCTGAAAATCACCAGTTGATGGTTAAGATCCGGCAGCAAAAAATAGATAATATAGCCGACTACATTCCTGAACAAGAAATAGACAATGGCCCTGAAAAAGGAGAAGTGTTGGTGATTGGGTGGGGAAGCACTTACGGAGCCATAAAGAGTGCTGTAGCTGAACTGATTTCCGAAGGCCATGCAGTTTCCCATGTTCATTTGCGTTATGTTCGTCCATTTCCAAAAAACCTCGGCGATATCATTAAGAACTTTGAAAAAGTGATCATTCCGGAATTGAACAATGGACAACTGGTGAAAATGATACGCGACAAATATTTGGTGGATGCAAAAGGATTTAATAAAATAATGGGGATTCCTTTTACAAAAACCGAATTGATACAGGAAATAAAGAAAGTGCTTTAAAAAGTCCCGGATTCTTCAGAAGGTTTTACAACGGTTTGATAATATTTACAAGCAGGTCTCAATCCACAGATATCACATTTTGGTTTTCTGGCTACGCAAATGTAGCGCCCATGTAAAATCAGCCAGTGATGGGCAATATAAATCAGATCTTCAGGCAGGTTTTTGACTAATTGTTTTTCCGTTTCAAGTGGCGTTTTCGCTTTTACCAATCCAATACGGTTTGCCACCCTGAAAACATGTGTATCCACCGCCATATTCGGTTGCTTATCTACAACAGAAGTGATCACATTCGCTGTTTTTCTTCCTACACCTGGCAATCTCATTAGCTCTTCCACCGTCATTGGAATTTTCCCATCAAAATCGCTCATTACCATTTTTGCCATTCCAATCAGGTGATTTGTCTTATTGTTTGGATAAGAAATACTTTTTATTAAGGCCAAAAGAGCGTCATGATCCGCATTAGCAAGAGATTCAATATCCGGGTAACTCGCAAAAATTGCGGGAGTGGTTAAATTTACTCTTTTATCTGTGCACTGAGCTGAAAGTATGACTGCTACTAATAATTGATAAGGATTATCATAGAGCAGTTCTGTCTTTGCATCAAGACTATTTAAAACAAAATAATTTATTACAAACCGGTATCTTTCTTTTTTCGTCATAAAAAAATCCCGCCTTCGACGGCGGGATAAAAATAAGTTTAAAATTAAGAAGTTTGTTATCAGGACACAGGAACCTGCCTTTTTGAAGCATATTCTAATATTTTGTTAACAGTTTCCTGGCGTGGTGAAAGACTGATTTCATTCAGATTCTTCGCTGCGCTGACCAGTTTTTCATAAGCCTCGCGCAAATTCCAGTCGGTTTGCAGGGCAGCACGGATCATCGCTGCCTTTTGTTCGGAAGTCTCCTTGTACAAGTATCTTAGCAATTCTTCCGATGTGATTTTAATCATAAAAATGGGTGTGGCTTTAATAAATAATATCCTCTGAGGATGTAAAACGTATCTTCGCCAGAAATATTGTTACAAACCGCTTTATCTTATTGAAGATGAATCAAATGTAACGATATATAAATCTTCATTATCTTTTTTCATCAGGTATTTTTCCCGGGCATACTTCTCTAAAGTTTCAGGGTTTGTTTTTAATAAATCCAATTCCTTTTGAGTATTGCTGATCCGTGTCGACATGTTTTTTTCACTCTGCTCTAAGTTTTTCAACTCGGAAATCCTCCTGATTTGAAGCGGTATGTCATTTCTGTCAAAGAACATCATCCATACAGCAAAAAATATGCCTGTTATTAAATACTTATTGGTAAATATGTAACGGAGACTTTTCAAATTGTGAATTGTGGAAAATTTAATTGTAAAATATAAATTAGAAATAGAAAACAATAACCGGCTTTAAGCCTCACCCATGACCTCTCAAATTTTCAACTCTATGATTTTCCAAATTTAATTTTTCCTTTTGGAAAAACAGCACTTTCGCCTAATAATTCTTCAATGCGAATTAATTGATTGTATTTTGCGATACGATCTGTACGGCTAGCTGAACCGGTTTTTATTTGTCCGCAATTTAGTGCAACAGCAAGATCGGCGATGGTTGTATCTTCCGTTTCACCGCTCCGATGACTCATAATCGTATTGTAACCATTGTGTTGCGCCAGGGAAACGGCGTTTATTGTTTCAGTGAGCGTGCCGATTTGATTTACTTTTACAAGTAAAGCATTTGCCACGTGCTGCTCAATTCCTTTCTGCAATCTTTTGACGTTTGTTACAAATAAATCATCACCAACCAGTTGAATTATGCTACCTAATCTTTCTGTCATTAGTTTCCATCCTTCCCAATCATCCTCAGCCATACCGTCTTCAATGGAGATAATGGGATATTGGTTCACCCAATTTTGCCAGAAATCAACCATTTTTTCACGACTTAATTCTTTGCCATCCGATTTATGAAAATGATACACCTGTTTTTCTGTGTTATACATTTCGGAAACCGCCGGATCCATAGCAATTGAAACATCCGTTCCGGCTTTGTAGCCGGCTTTTTCTATAGCCTTCAACACGGTCTCTATCGCTTCTTCATTACTTTGAATATTTGGAGCGAAACCGCCCTCGTCGCCCACATTCGTGCTATAACCATCCTTCTTTAATACTGATTTTAAAGAATGAAAAATTTCCACGCCCCACCTCAATGCTTCGCTAAACGAAGAAGCGCCGATGGGCATTACCATAAATTCCTGGAAATCTATTTTATTGTCAGCATGTGCACCACCATTTAAAATATTCATCATGGGTATGGGAAGTGTTTTTGCATTTGTACCACCAATGTACCGGTATAATGGAAGATTCGTTTCCAGGGCCG
>JBQCFI010000183.1:0-9774 GCA_051959325.1 Ginsengibacter sp.
ATAATAACCACCCACATTGTTAGAATTTGACACATCTGAAGAAAATTGCTGTGAACCTGTAAAAGTCACGTTGTGAACATGTTCGCTCGCTGTGTTAAAGTGCTTGAAAAAATTAATATTATTACTCAAAAAATAAGTTGAGTAACTTCCTTTGTCCGATTCTGCATAAGAAGGGCGCGCATATGCCGCAACCGCGTCATTAGACGGTTGGAAATAATCGCGTGCGGATGAACTGATGTTAGCCGACCCCTGGAATGAATATCGCAGATCAGGTAAAATATTATAGTTTATTGTTGCCGACATTGAATACTGATCATTGATATTCCGGTTCCTCATTTTATCATACAAACCGGTAAAGTTTGCAGAGTCAAAACCAGTTAGCAGGAAGAACGAAGAAGGCTGAGAGGCGCCACTAACCGGTGTATTATCGTCACTGTTATTATACTTCATTCCACGCTGGCGATCTGACTTTGATAAACCGATGACAAACTGGCTGTTTAGTTTAGGACTGATCTTAAAATCAAAATTTCCCCTGAAACTGTACCGTTGAAATCCAAACGATTTAATAATGCCATCTTCATTGTAATAATTCATGCTCACCCGGTAATTAACGATTTTGGTTGCAGCAGAAACGGTTGCATCTACATTCTTCACTGAACCGTTTCTATAAAACAGGCCTTGCCAGTCAGTAGAATTATTAAAATATGGATTGTACTTATCTGTTAAGATTTGAGGAAGATTATTTAGCTGGGCAGGAGTTGCATAAGTGTTGATGATATCCATCTTTTGCTGACGCTCGGCAGCTCCGGTTGATGTTTGCAATAATTGAGGTTGTACCACAACGCCTCCGTAAACATTTACCCTGAATTCCGGAGTAGCGGATGTGCCGCGCTTTGTTGTAATGTATATGACACCATTGGCACCTCTTGAGCCCCATGCAGCAGTAGCAGCGGCATCCTTCTGAACTTCTACGCTCGCAATATCGTTTGTGTTGATACCCGCCAAATAGTTCGTCCCCGTTGCATCCATTGCATTGTCGATATCGCTGGGGTTTACCGGAATGCCATCAATCACATACAACGGGCCGCTCATTGCCCGTGCCTGGCTAACATTGGGATCGTCGCCAATGCCTGTACTCACTTTGCTATTGCCCCTGATGACTACTGTTGGAGCAACTCCCGGCTCTCCACTGGTTACCTGCACGTTCAGTCCCGCCACTTTTCCCTGCAATAACTGATCAACACTGGGAGCAGGAAGGTTTTCAATATCCTTTGACAAAACGGTTGAAATAGCTGATGTTGATGTTCTTCTCGATTGTGTTTGAACACCCACGATTACCACATCGCTTAACTGATTTGTAGATTCGGTTAAATTAACCACAACATGGCTTTCATTTTCACCTACTGTTACCGTTTTCAGCTGATATCCTACAAATGTAATTTGCAGAGTTACTTTTCCGGCTGGTACTGTTAGTTCAAACGTGCCGCCTGCTTTTGACACAGTATTTTTTTTCGCCCCTTTTAAAGCAATCGTTGCTCCTTCCAAAGGACTATTGGTTTTTGCATCCTCAACCACCCCGGTGATTTTCCTTTGCGCAATCCCTGAAATAGAGAAAAGCAAAAGCGCCGAAATGAAGAAGCCGAATTGAAGTAATTTTGATTTTTTCATCTGCTTGTTTGTTTTATTGATTTTTTGTTTTGGAACCAAAGCAATTTTTTGTAACACCTGTATCAACAAACATTTTTTTGTTTTGTTAAATAAATGTTACGCTAAAGATGACAACATTTTTTTAAAAACGCTGCATCTCCAAAATCAGGAAAAGGCGTTCTTTGCTTACGCAATCGGTTGCATAGCCCACGCAATCGGTTGCGCTATTTTTATATTTTTTGAGGGAAAATCTGTGCAACCGTTTGCGTAAATTGAGCCGGATGATTTAGTGATTAAATTAATTCTTGAGTTGCCGCAGGAGAATATTTCTGTGCACTTATAATCCAAGAACTGTTTGATGAATTACTGCTCCCCCTACGTAATTATTACAGTAAAGGAACAAATGATAAGGATTCTTATTTTTTAATTTCTAACATTTAATAGCGAGTCAGGAATCGTCTATTTGGCAATGACACTTCCAATAAGGTCCCCGGTTTTATTCCCGGCAAATGGTAATCAAATCTTAAAACAGATGCGATTGTTTTGTCAAATTGTGTCTGATATATCTGTTCATTTGAGGTTTTGTACCGGAATTTTTATAGAATGAACCAATTGCGCCGGCAAACAACAGTTAAAATATTTGCTTCATCTTCGCATGATATTATTCACTTCTCAAACTTTTCACCGGGTTCGCCAATGCGGCTTTTATTGACTGAAAGCTGACTGTTATCAATGCAATTGCAGCAATTGTTAGAAAAGGCAATGCAAAAAAAGGCCAGTGAATATTGATACGGAAAGCATAACCCTGTAGCCAGTTTGATGTTGCTATCCATGCCAGCGGTATAGATATTACAAAAGCGATCAAAAGCAATAGTGCAAACTCACGATAAAGCAATTTTAAAATATTAAAAACGGATGCACCTAATACCTTTCTTATTCCGATTTCTTTTGTTCGTTGAATAGTGGTAAAAGAAGCAAGACCAAACAAGCCCATACAGGCAACCAGTATTGCAAGGCCGGTAAATAAACCAAACACTTGTCCAAAGCGCTGATCGGCCTTATATTGATCATTAAAATGCTGATCAAGAAAAAAGTAATCAAAAGTATTGCCAGGGAAAAATTGATTCCATCCGGCTTTTACGACGTTAATCGTTTTGGCTGCATCGGCACCATTTGTTTTTACCGATAAATATCCTTTCACATCTGGGATCAAACGAAGGATCAATGGCTCAAACGCATCCTGCAAAGATTGTTGGTGGAAATTTTCAGTTACGCCAACTATGGTATACTTTCCCCCCCAGAAATCAATTCTTTTATTCAACGCTTCTTCTGGTTTATTAAATCCTAATTGTTCTACGGCTTTCCTGTTGAAGATTACTGTGCTGTCATCACTGCCAAAACTTTTTGAAAATTCACGTCCTGCAATCAGCTTCAAACCATATGTTTTCATATAATCGTAATCAACTCCAATAACCCTGTATTGCTTCTGTGTATTTTCATCAGCGCCTACAAGCTTTATTCCTCCTGCGTTCCAGCCAACAGGTTCTCCCGGAATAGACGTAGAAACAGTGATGTCTTTTATAGAAGTATTCTGACTTAATTCATTTTTGAAAGCGGTCATTTTTTGAGGATAGGTTGAATCAATTCCAACCGTCGGTTCATTCACTACTAATGTCTGGTTTATATTGATTCCCAATGATTGCCTTCGCATATATTGTATCTGCTGGTAAACGGTAACAGTGCCGATCAATAAAAAAAGTGATGCAGCAAATTGAAATACGACCAGCGATTTCCTAAGAAGCCCGCTTTGTTTTGTGCTTCCCATATTGCCCTTCAATACTTCAACCGGTTTAAAGCCTGAGAGTACAAAGGCAGGATACAATCCTGATAAAAAAACCCCGGTAATAAATAAGGCAATAAGAGATAACCAGAATTGGTATTTCACGAACAACGTAAAAGAAAGCTTCTGACCGGAAAGTGCGTTAAAGCCGGGTATGGCAATCATAACAATTAATATGGCAAGCACTAATGCAATTCCGTTCATTACTGCTGATTCTGAAAGGAACTGCAAGACGAGTTGTTTCCGCTGCGAACCTATTGCTTTTCTGACACCTACTTCCCGCGCTCTTGTTATGGCCCTTGCAGTAGCCAGGTTTATATAATTTATCCATGCAATGATCACAATAAAAAATGCAATACCGAGGAGCAAATAAACTGTTTTTCCATTACCGGTTTGGCCCGGCTCCATCATGTAATGAGAATAAAGGTGTATGTCATTTAAAGGCTGCAGTTTATATACAACAGCTGCATTATATTTTTTCATATCAGTACCTACAAATTTTTCTGCAACAGCTGCGAACTTTTTTTCAACCTCCTTAGGATTGGCGTCTTTTCTCAACAACAGGTAAGTAAGACAGCCATCCCATTCCCAGGCTGTTTCGGGACCGTTGCCAGAGGAATCAGTGTTCATCTTTACAAAAGTTTCATACGACAGAAGGATATTAGGTTTCAGTTGCGTATTACCAGGCGCATCTTTAAAAACGGCGGTAATTAAATAACTGCTCTTTCCGTTCAATTCCAGCCTTTTACCAATAACATTGCTAGAGCTGAAAATCTTTCTTGCCGTTGTTTCTGAAAGTGCCGCCGTATTGGGCTCTTTTAATGCGGTGCTCTTATCTCCGGAAAGTAACGGATACGTAAAAATGTTGAAAAAAGAACCACTTGCGAAAAATACGTCTTCAATTTTCAATGGTTGGTTCTGTACTTCAGTTGTAACGTCGCCCCTATTAACAACCTTCACATAAGCTTCTATTCCCGGAATGGCATCTTTAAAAGCATTGCCTACTCCAAAAGCGCCTGCTGCCCATTGTGTACTTAGCTTTCCATTATCATAACGGTCTTGCTGTACGCGATAAATCCTGTCCTTATTTACCTGGAAATTTTCATAGCTCAATTCATAATTTACATACTGCATGATAAGCAGGCATGAGGCGATGCCAATAGCGAGTCCAAAAATATTAATACCAGAATAGGCTTTGTGTCGCATCAGGTTTCTCCAGCCGATTTTAAAATAATTTTTTATCATGGTTTTTGTTTCCTGGTTTTTGCTGGCAGTTCCGGTTTGTTAATTTCCTATCGCGTAGCTGTTATAGCAGTGAACCAATAAATAATTCGGATTTCATTTTTCAATTTTCACCTTTTCCGAATTGGCACATCATTCACTTCTCAAACTCTTCACCGGATTGGCCATTGCTGCTTTTATTGCCTGGAAGCTCACTGTCAGCAATGCAATCAGAATTGTGAGGGCTCCCGCTACAATAAATATCCACACACTTATATTGATACGATATGCAAAATCCTGTAACCACTTATTCATAAAAAACCAGGCAAAAGGAGATGCGATCAACAATGAAATAACCACCAGTTTGACGAAGTCTTTGGACAAGAGCAATACAACTCCTTTCGTAGTTGCGCCCAGTACTTTCCTGATACCTACTTCCTTTCTTCTTTGTTCCGCTGTATAAGCCGCGAGACCAAACAAGCCAAGACATCCGACAAAAATCGCCATTGCAGTAAATATCGAAAGCAGCGATCTTAATTTATCTTCTGCTTTATACATCTGCTCAAAATTTTCATCAAGGAATTTATATTCTATGGGATAGTCAGGAGTGAATTGATTCCATATCTTCTTCACCTGGTCAATGGTTAAGCCGATATCAGCAGTCTTCATTTTTACCGCTACTTTCCAGGCAGCATCAGGAAATATCTGCAAAACAGTTGTTTCTACTTTATCGTACAAGCTTTTATAATTAAAATCTTTTACCACTCCAATAACCTGTCCTTCTTTTATTGAATCAGGATTCACATTGTTCCAAACGTGCCAAAAAAGCTTTTGGCCAAGAGCTTTTTGCGGCGTACCAAATCCCAATTGCTTCACAGCCGTTTCGTTGATGATCCAGGCATGATCTTTATCAGTACCCATTTCTTCAGAGAAATCTCTTCCTGCAACTAACTGTAAACCCATGGTTTTGATGTAGTCGTAATCAACCATCAGTTGTGTGGCAGATTCCTTTTCCTGCTTTCCATTTTTAGGAACCAGAATTTCATCACCGGCGACAGCATCGCCCGGGAAGCCATAGCCGATAGAGACAGAAGAAACACCGGGAATTTGTGTGAGCTCATTCTTAAATGCCTGCTGATTCTTAAACATGTTATCACCGCGCATGGGGAAAAACATGATCTGGTCTTTATTGAATCCAAGGTCTTTATTATGCAGATAATTTACCTGTTTAAAAACCACAATAGCACTGATGATAAGCAGGACAGAAAAAGTAAATTGAACCACTACAAGGCTATGACGCAACCACGGAATTTTTCCGGCGTCAGCATTGGCAGACATCGTTCCTTTTAAAACTTTTACCGGTTTAAAATTGGATAAAACAAGCGCCGGGTAAAAGCCTGCAAGAATGCCAACAAGTAAGGTTAATGCAATGAACAATAAGAGGACAACCGGATTGCCAAAAAGAGTTGTTGAAATATTTTTACCGGTAAAATTATTGAGCCATGGAAGAAACAAGATGGCAAGAGCTATAGAAATAAGAATGCTTATAAAAGTGAATAACACGGTCTCACCTACAAATTGAAATATCAATTGTTTTCTCTCTGCGCCAATGGCTTTGCGAACTCCCACCTCTTTTGCCCTTTGCAAGGATTTTGCTGTAGCCAGATTGATAAAATTGAAACCAGCGATCAATAAAATAAAAATGGCAATAATAGTGAGTGCACGAACATAGGTGATGTTGCCTCTTTGCGCATTGTCGAATTTGAAGTTGGCAGAATATAAATGAATATCTTTCAGAGGCTGGAACAGAGGTTTATTTGCGCTATGCATCTCCTTCATAAAAGGCTCAGATTTCTCTTTTACATCTTCCTGGAACTTCGCTTCCAGTAAACGAACATTGGTGCCCTTTTTTAATTTTGCATAATTATAAAATTGTTGCCACTGCCAGCTTTGCATCCGTTCCTTTGGTATTTGTGCGGCAGCAAGCGGAAGTACATAATCAAACTGTAAATGAAACTTAGGATTTTTTAGAAAAACCCCTTTTACAATGAAAGGCACTTTGTCCATCAATATTTGCTTCCCAACAGGATTGGCATCTCCAAAAAAACGTTTGGCCATTGGAATTGAAATTACTATTGATGCAGGATCATTAAGGACTTTTACCGGTGAACCATATTGAAACGAAAGTGGAAATACATCAAAAAAAGTTGAATCGGCATAAAACCCTTGTTGTTCATATATTTTCTTGCTGCCGTTTTCAAAAAGAGTTTTGTTTTCTGGCTGCATTAAGATCCTTGCGGTTTGTTCCACTTCAGGAAAGTCCCGCTGCAATGTAGTTGTAAACATGGGCGGAGCAACTGCACGATCCTCACTACCGTCACTATTTGTATACTGATTATAAACCCGGTAAACCTGGTCGCCGCCTGGAAGGAACTTATCATACTGATATTCGTCCCATACAAAAAGGCCAATTAAAATACAGGCGGTAAACCCCAGGGTAAGTCCTGCAATATTAATGAACGAAAAGCCTTTATGTCTTGTAAGGTTTCTAAACGCTGTTTTGAAAAAAAACCTGAACATTGGCAATCATGAATTTTGATTAATAATTGAGTTACCAGTTTCTATCCATAATTCTCTTCATTATTATTATTGAAGCAGTGATTTCCAAGCCGACTCTCACATATAAAATTCAATTCCAGCAGTAAAATTCAAGACCATGATCGTTTGTCAAAATCCATTCTTAAACCTTAAAACGCGGGAAATTTATGCCACTTCCTTTCCTATTGTAAACCAATATTTTAGGAAATTAAAAAAAAGAAAGTGTCCGGTTTTGATACAGTTATGGTACGGTTTTGATACAGCATTTTGAAATGAATAGAACCAAATTCGAATCCTGTCTACCCCAAACAGCATTTTAAATTAAATGAGAAAAGCCCGTAAATCGTGTTTACAGGCTTTTTGTTTGAATACAATGAATGCGAAATAATTTTTTTTATTCCTCACTCTTCTTATTTTTCGGTTTGTGTTTCAAAACTTTTGCTTCTGAATAAAAGATAATTTCTTCTGCCATATTTTTTGCCTGGTCTCCCACTCTTTCCAACTTTCTTATGGTCGATAAAATGTATAAAGCCGATTCAATTTTTGACGGATTGTCTTTGATGAAGTCTGCAACAATAGTGGCGGCATTTTTATTGATTTCGTCCAGCAGGTCATCTTTCTTAAAAACTCTTCTCGCAAGGCTTGTATCTTCTTCTTCAAACGCGTTCATTACATCTATGATCATTTCATTGCCTTGTTGATACATTTCCAGAACACGGGTAATTTCCAATAAACGCGGATCGAAATCCTGCGGAATATCCACTACAAATTTGCCGATCCCGTCTGCACTATCACCGGTTCTTTCGAGGTTCATATTGATCTTTAAAACAGCGAGAATAAAGCGAAGATCGATCGCCACCGGCGCAAACAACGCAAGAATGTCCTCACAATCACGATCAATCTTTAATTCAAATGCATTCACTCTTTTTTCTGTAAGGATCACTTCACGTGCAAGATCACGATCCATATTTTTTAACGCCTCTTCTGCTTTTTGTAATTGGGATAAAACCATTTGCCACATAGAAATCACTTCCAGTTTTAACTGTTGAATTTCATTATCGAGTGGGGTAAGCTTTTGATTCCATTTTAATAATGCCATAATTGTAATTTTTAAATGTTTTAGTAATCTAAGCTTTTTTAGACCTCACAGGTTTCAAAAACCTGTGAGGTCTGTCAAAATTTATCCAAAATGACCACGGATATAATCCTGTGTCTTTTCATGTTTTGGATTGGTGAAAATTGTTTTTGTGTTATTAGCTTCAATTAATTCACCGAGATAAAAGAAAGCGGTTTTATCACTCACTCTTGCTGCCTGCTGCATATTATGAGTTACCATCAGAATCGTGTATTGCGCTTTCAATTCGTGAATCAATTCTTCAATCTTTGCCGTGGAAACCGGATCTAAAGCGGATGTTGCTTCATCCAGTAATAACATTTCGGGGTTCATCGATAATGCCCTTGCAATGCACAATCTTTGTTGTTGTCCGCCTGATAAAAAAGTTCCTTTTTTATGAAGCGTACTTCTAACTTCCATCCACAAAGCCGCTCTTCTCAATGAAGTTTCAACGATCTCATCTTTTTGTTGTTTGTTCAATTTAATCCCATTCAAAATATATCCTGCAATAACATTGTCATAAATACTCATCGTTGGAAATGGATTGGGACGCTGAAAGACCATGCCCACTTTCCTTCTCAACAGAACGGGGTTCATTTCATACACTTCTTCGCCGTTCAATTGCATGGAACCCTCTGCTGTAGCATTTGGCGTGAGTTCATGCATGCGATTGATGCAGCGGATAAAAGTTGTTTTTCCGCAACCGGAAGGCCCCATAATTGCCCACACACTATTTTTATCAATGTCCAGGTTTATATTTTTAAGGATATGGTTTTCTCCAAAAAAAGCATTGAAATTCCTCACTTTTAAAATTGCACTTTCCATTTACGTTGAACTATTTTAGAAATAATATTTAAAATTAAAATCATCAGGATCAGCAACATCGAAGCGCCCCACGCCAGCTGGTGCCAGTCTTCATAAGGACTGGTGGCATAATTGAAAATGATCAGCGGCAAACTGCTCATCGGTTTAAAAATATCGGTGGTCATAAACGGGCTGCCAAACGCTGTAAACAACAAAGGCGCTGTTTCACCGATCACCCTTGAAATACTTAAAATAACGCCTGTAAGAATTCCGCTCAAACCTGTTGGTACAATGACTTTCATCATTGTTTTATAATAAGGAACGCCAAGTGCGAGAGACGCTTCTTTCAAAGATTCCGGTAAAAGTTTCAATGTTTCTTCTGTCGATTTTACAATAGATGGAAGCATCATCAAAGCGAGCGCAACACTTCCGGAAAACGCTGAAAATCCGCCCATAGGCCTTACGATCCATTCGTAAATAATGATACCAATAACGATAGAAGGAATTCCCTGGAGCACATCAACGGCAAGACGGCAATAATACGCGAGTT
>JBQCFI010000184.1:0-10036 GCA_051959325.1 Ginsengibacter sp.
AAACAATCGTATTTCTTGTTCGAGTTTCCATAAGTTTTTTTATTAAAACCCAAATTACACTCCATACCAGCTTATTAAGATAAAAAGATATTCAGCAAATGTGGATAACCGTTTTTGCTGTTGTTTTAATTGTCTTCGAGTGCCGGCACTTTACTTCAATCCTCGTTTTTTATTTTACAAACCGGCTGGTGATGAACCGGAAAGTTTACTGAGTTAGCGATGAAACCTAATTCATTCGCTTTTTTATGCAGTTGATCTGCTTTTTTTCTCATTGAATTTTCGGTTACTGTAACAATTGGATTTAAAGTAACTTCTGAAAAATGCCCACCACCATCCGGGGTGTATATCATTACGCCTGTTGCATGATCAATATATTCCGTAACAATAACCCCGGACACAGCACATAAATGCAAATACGAAAGCATGTGGCAGGAGGAGAGAGCAGCCAATAAAAGATCCTCAGGATTGTGTTTTGATTTGTCGCCGCGGAATGCAGGATCAGAAGAACCTAAAATATCGGCTTTATTTTCCGTGATTATAATATGACTTCTTTCATATTCTCTATAATTTGAAGTCCCGGTTCCGGTATTTCCTGTCCATTTTACAGTTAATTTGTAATTGTGGGGTTGATTCATAAAATTTAAAATTGATTTGATCAGCTTTGATTGAAAAAATACAATTTTATTTGATTAAAAATCAATAATTCGAACAAATAATAAAAAAACATGAGCGTGCTCAATTTTAGATGTGTGTTGCCTCATTTTTTTCACAGTTTTCGAAATTTACTTTTACAAAAAGTAAAAGCATTGAATAATAACGATACATCCGCCCTTAATTTCAATCTAATGCCAGAAAGTCAGCAGCACTATCCACGAATTTCTATTTGTATCCGCTTTGAACCAAAAATGAAAAATAAATTGATTCTGCAAAAGGTACTTGCTGATCGGGCAAAAGCTGCAGAAGTTGAATTGTTGAATCAATACCCGGAAGAATTGGTAAAGCCTGTAATGCAAAAATTACATAATGTATTGAAGGGCATAAAGAATGAGGCCGACCAAAGCATTGCTATATTTGTATGCCCGGTTTTGGAAAAAGTAATGTATTTCACTTATAATCCGTACCTGTCTGAATTCAACAGGTTGCATCCTTTAAGGCCGCTTAAAGTAATGGAATAGCTGCTAAGAAATTACGGATTTATATTATCAGAATCGATCTCTTCGATTACTTTTATTGTTTCTTCAACCATTTCTTTATCTACATCTAAATGCAACACCATCCGAATTTGCGTAGGTGAAATAGCGCTTACCAGGATATTATGCTTCTTAAATTCTTCCGTCAGCGTTTTTGAAGTATAATTTCCTTTTACTTCGAAAATGATAATATTTGTTTCGACAGGCATTATTTCTCCAACAAACGATTTTTTTAACAAAGCCTGTTCAATTTCTTTTGCATGCTTGTGATCCAGAGCCAAACGGTCAATATTATTTTCTAAGGCATAAATGCCAGCCGCAGCCATATAGCCGGCCTGCCGCATTCCGCCTCCAAAAACCTTTCTTACACGCCGTGCTTTTTGAATAAAATCATTTGTGCCTAATAAGACGCTTCCAACTGGTGCTCCCAGCCCTTTACTAAGACAAATAGAGATACTATCAAAAATATTTCCATAGTCTTTTGAATTTTCGTCCTTTGATACAATAGCATTAAACAAACGGGCGCCATCCAAATGCAACTTTAAATTGTTTTCCAAACAAACTTCTTTAATCTCCTGAATATCAGCGAAATTGTAACAGCTTCCTCCGCCGCGGTTTGCCGTATTTTCCAGGCTTACCAATTGTGTTTTTGCTTTATGGACGTCATTAGGATTGATCGCTTCTGTCACTTGCGCTGCTTTAATTCTGCCTCGGTCACCTTCAAGCGCTTTTACCTGGCACAATGAATTGAAGGCAATTCCGCCGCCTTCATAAATATAAACATGGCTCATTTTATCGCAAATTACTTCTCCGCCTGGTTCCGTATGGCATTTAATAGCAATCTGATTGGTCATGGTTCCGCTTGGGCAAAAAAGGCCGGCTTCCATGCCGAATTTTTGTGCAAGCATTGATTGTAAGGTATTTACAGAAGGATCTTCATTAAATACGTCGTCTCCAACTTCAGTCTGGAACATTCTTTGCAGCATCCCTGCAGTAGGTTTGGTAAATGTGTCTGAACGATATTCTATCATAAAGCAAAATTAAAAATTTAATCTTAAAGTAAATTATTGGGGAAAAGCTGTTAAAAAAAATCGCAAGAATCATAAAATATTCTTTTTCAAACATTTATTTGAGTAAAACGTTATGGAATTTCGATTGTACGTTGTAACTTTGCAAATGTTTTACAAAATGACTGTAGTTAACATAGCTTTTGTAACGTTTCCCCATCTAAAATTGTCTAATAACTATTAAATATAAAAAATGAGGCAACTTAAAATTGCTACGCAAATTACCAATCGTGATTCTCAAGCGGTTGAAAAGTATTTGCAGGAGATTTCTAAAATTGGAATGATTACTCCTGAGGAGGAAACTATTTTAGCACAGAAAATCAAAATGGGCGACCAGAGGGCTTTGGAGCGCCTCACTACAGCCAACCTACGTTTCGTAGTTTCAGTTGCAAAACAGTACCAGCATCAGGGTTTGTCATTAAGTGACCTGATTAACGAGGGCAACCTCGGATTAATTAAAGCGGCACAACGCTTTGATGAAACCAAAGGTTTCAAATTTATTTCATACGCTGTGTGGTGGATTCGCCAATCTATATTACAGGCGTTGGCAGAGCAGGGCAGATTAGTCCGCTTGCCTCAAAACAAAATTGGCACTTACAACAAAGCAAATAAAGCCTATATGGCATTTGAGCAGGAACACGAAAGAGAGCCATCTACCGAAGAACTTTCTGAAATTCTCGAGATGAGCGAAACCGAGATCAACAACATATTTCAGAGCAACACAAGGCACACTTCTTTAGATGCCCCGGTTCATGAAGCAGAAGATGTTGCAATGGGCGATCTTTTAAAAGGTGGTGGCGAAACTGATGAGGACGTAATGCACGATTCATTAAAAAATGAAATTCGCCGTGTGTTGAAGTCATTGAGTCCGCGGGAAGCCGAAATTGTGAACGCTTATTTTGGCCTTGACGGTGAAAATGGTGTTACCATTGAACAAATCGGCCAGAAATATGATCTGACAAAAGAAAGAATCCGCCAGATCAAAGAAAGAGCAATTAAACGCTTGCAAAAAGCAAGATACAGCAGCGCTTTGAAAGCTTATTTGGGTTAAAAATTCAAAAAACTAACTTTTTAAAAGCCGTTCCCTTTGAGAACGGCTTTTTTAGTTACTTGATGTTAATTTTCACAAAGTTCAGTAAACAGACAAATAACGGGCTATTTTGTTTTTTTCAAAATAAGAATTTCATCATTCTCCCATGATCCACCTGCGAAATAAAGGTGCTGTTTCTTTACTCACAATCATCTGATTGCAAACCATGGGAGTTTTCAATTCTACCTGCAATTTCGCTTTTTCGAAAGTGCGATAACTTTTTACAAAATTGACATTCACAATGTGCTGCCGGTTTATTCTAAAGAAAATGTCAGGATCAAGCTGTTGTTCAAGTTCGCACAGATTTTTATCAGCAACGTATTTTTTGCCGGCATTGTCAAACGCATAAACGGTTTTGTTTTCCGAGGAAAAAAAAGCAATATCTTCTGGCTTCATGAGGATATTCTCATTACCTTTTCTGACGACCATTCTTCTTTTTTTCTTTTCCTTTAAATAATCCATCACTTTATGACATGTGTGACGATTGGTCAGAAAGTGATCCGCCTTTACATCCTGCAAGATCAATGATTTGTCAAGAGATAATTTAGTCAGTGGTTTTAATAAATATTTCATGCCAGTTAAATCCATCGCATCTACCAGAGATTTCTGATAAGTAGTGATAAACACAACCGCGCTGTTAATGATCGCGCTTGTAAAAATTTCAAACGCTTTACCATCCTGCAATTCAACATCCGCAAAAATTATATCCTGCTCCCTGGTTTGAGAAAAATAATTGATTGATTGGTTAACAGATCCGAGGATGGCTTCTATTCGAAACTCCTTCGAATTATTTAGCAGCCACGATACTATATTGTCATCTTGTTTCGTGTTTTCAATTATAACAGTTTTCAGCATAAACCCCGGTTTTGATTTATAAAAATAACCTGCACGGCCATATTGGTAATGCAAGTTATTTTAATGTTTTTTTTTTCAATTTCCGCTTATGTAATTATAAAAATTTAATAACTGTGATCCTTCAGTAAACGGAGCAATAAATGAAATTTAAATTTAAGGAAGTACTTACCAGATTATTTTTCGAAACTCAACCTTTTATGTATTTATGCTGCAGATATATTTCTCCGGAACCATTACAATTTACAACATACAAATGTTTATTATCCTGCAAAATTACCTGGTAAATTATGCCGTCGTCTTCCTGTAATTCGGTGATGCTTTTGATGTTTTTGTTTCTAAATTTTTCTTTGATCTTTTGTGAAATAAACGGATTTAATTTTGTCTCATCATAATAGCGGATGGTTCTGGTAACCTTTCCATTCTTATCATAATAAACTCTTTCAGGAATATTCTTGTCGATGAAACTTACTTCATAATAATTAGGCCCGCTATACCATTTAATGTTTTGCGCTTCCGGAAAAGTTTCATTAAATTTTTTGATGACAGTTTGATTAGAATCAGGAGCGGCAAATGCTGACAATGAAAAAAGCATTGACAGGCAAATAATAATTGTTTTCATGATCGATAATTTTTAAATGATTAATGGAAGCAAATTACAGTAGCTGACAAGCCTTTAAAAGCAAACAATGTTTAATGGTAGAAGTGTTGTGGCTTTTTTGCAAAAAAAGTAAAAAGCGTTTTGTCAAAAAAGACGACTAAAAATGATTTTTCTGAAACTGAAGAGTAAAATTTACCGGTTCAAAAATTAGCTGTTAACTTTCTTTAACAGATGTGCTTTTTGCTGATGAATGGTTGTTTGCTCTGGTTACTTATGGTCTTGAAAATCTATAACTTTGAAACCATCACAATTGAAAACTTATGAAAATTTATCAGCAACAAATCCGGCTTAAAGAAAGAAGAAGAGGTTTTCATTTGATCACTTCTGAAATTGAACAATCATTTCCGGAGATCCGTGAATTCAAAACCGGAATTTGCCAGGTTTTTATTCAGCATACATCCGCTTCACTGGCCATCAATGAAGATGCTGATCCTTCTGTAAGAAAGGATTTTGAATATTTTTTTAATAAAATTGTTCCCGAAAATGATCCGAATTATATTCACAATTACGAAGGCGATGATGATATGCCTGCACATTTGAAAGCCGCTATTCTCGGCAGTTCTGTGATGATACCCATTCAAAATGGAAGACTGGCCCTTGGCAACTGGCAAGGCATTTATTTATGTGAGCATCGCAACTATGGTGGAGCGCGAAATGTGATGGTAACTGCATGGGGCGAGTAAGAAATAATTTTTTTACACATATGCGCCGATTAGCAGGAAAATGCCAGAAAGTAAAAGCGGTTCGTGACACACGAACCGCGACATTTTTGCAAAATAAACGGCATCTTCATAAAGGCACATCAGTATTCACATTGCACAATTTATTTACCTTCTTTCTCTAACAGGAATGCGTTCCCTTTTTTCACGCAACGGTCTTCTATTTCCTCCGCCGCCATCCGCTTCATTCATTCTTACCTGGCGGCCATTATACATTTTCCCATCAAGGCTTTTGATCATTTTTGATGCTGCAGATTTATCTACTTCTACCCAACTGTTCATTTCTCGAAGATCAATCTTTCCCAACACTTCTTTTTTTAAGTTGCTTTCGTCAAGAATGAATTGCAAAAAGCTGGCTTTATAAAATCCATCTTTCGAACCGAGATTAATAAATAGTTTGGTAAATCCTCCATCACGCTGATAGGAAGGTCTTTCTCTTCTTTCACTATTTTCACGCCTGTTGTTGTCATTTCTTTTTTCTCTGAAATCCTGCCTCGCATTCAGATCTTCTGCATGTTCATAATATTTCAAAAAATGATCAAATTCAAGTGCAGCCACTCTTTTGAGCACTTCTTCTTTGTCCATTTCCTCGAATTTTTTTTCCAGGTCCGGCATATAAGTTTCATAAGCACCATTCGAAATATCGGTGTTGATCAGCTTGTCCATAAAATAGAAAAACTGTTTGCGACAAACATCTTTTCCACTTGGTATATCCAGTTTATGAAAGTGTGCATTTACCATTTTTTCTAACTGGCGAATCTTGAATGATTCACGACTGTGGCAGATAGAAATACAAATTCCGCTTTTGCCGGCACGCGCCGTACGGCCACTCCTATGTGTATAAACCTCAATGTCATCAGGAAGTTCAAAATTGATAACATGTGTGATTCCTTCCACATCAATTCCGCGGGCGGCAACGTCGGTTGCTATCAATATTTGCAAATCTTTATTTCGAAAACGTTGCATTACCCGATCCCGTTGTTGTTGTGTAAGATCGCCATGCAGCGATTCCACATCGTAACCTTCTTTTGACAATTTTTCGGCGATATTCTGAGCATCAATTTTTGTCCGGGTAAAAATAATTCCATACATGCCGGGATTAAAATCTACCAGCCTTTTCAACGTTTCAAAACGTGAATGGGCCGGAGTAATAAAATATTGGTGATCGATATTTACATTAGCCGTATTTTTTTTACCGACAGTCACTTCCTGCGGATTGTGCATAAAATTCTTAGAAATCGCTCTTACTTCCGCGGGCATTGTAGCGCTGAAAAGCCAGGTACTTTCACGGTTTACCGTATTTTTTAAAACAAAATCAATGTCATCTCTAAAACCCATATTCAACATTTCATCAGCTTCATCCAAAACAACATACTTTACTTTTTGCAGGTCAATTGCTTTTCTTTCGATCATGTCAATCAATCTTCCTGGTGTGGCTACGACAATGTGAACGCCTTTTTTTAAAGCGCGGATTTGCATCACGATAGAAGCGCCGCCATATACCGGCTCAGCGATAATATTTTTTGAATATTTTTTATATTCCAGTATATCATTGCAAATTTGAAGACACAATTCGCGTGTCGGGCACACGATCAGAGCCTGTGGGTATTTGTGAGAAGCATCGATTAATTGTAATAAAGGCAATCCAAAAGCTGCCGTTTTACCAGTACCGGTTTGTGCAAGTCCTACAAAATCTGTAGTGCCGGAAAGTAAGATGGGAATTGCTTTTGATTGGATGGGAGTAGGAGTAGTAAAACCAAGATCTTCAACCGCTTTTACAAGCTGTTCATTTAGGCCTAAGCCTTCAAATTCATTCATTAAATTTTTTTATTTCGCGCAAAGGTAGGTCAATTGAGTGGATACATAGGTTTATGGAAACGACTTTGTGAGGAAATTATCATTTTTTTCAATACTTCTAACGCTGTATGATATGTTACTGGAAGGCTTATGGAATGATAATCCTAAAAATCCATAAGCTATGTAAATAACGAACTGAAAAAATAAAATTGCTGATCTATTCTTTTAATAAACTTTGTCAAATTCTTTGAAAAATTAATTTACATTTGAATGAACGGTATTTATAATGGGAAAAATACTGATTTTATCGAAATATATATTTCTTATTTATAGCGTTGATATTAGTGAATTAAGAAAACACATTCATGTTACGTTCAATGTTGCCGGATATAAAAAATCCTGCAAATTCTGGTTAGAACCAGGGATTGAGTTGGATGAAAATAAGAAAGGTTTATTTACAGAAATTGAATTAAGAGAAATTGAAAAAATTATAGAGGATAATAAAGAAATCATTTTGGAACAACTTGAACTTTTTTATTCTGGTAAACCAGTCAAATCTATAAGGAAATGAATAAAACAATTTATCCTGGCATAAAAAGTATCGAATTTATAAATCGTTCTATTTTATTTGTTCATCTTACAAATGAGAGAGCCTTCATTGTACCGTTAGATGAATTTCCTGCAATAAAAAAACTGACTGCGCAGGAAAGAGAATCGTTTGAAATAATTGATGATAAATATCTTTCATTTCTCTCTATAGATGAAATATTCAGTATAGAAGAATTGATTGGAGTACCAGAAAAATTGTGATCGAAAAAAAGATCACATTTTCTCACCAAGCGAACAAATAACTCATTTTCCTATTTTCCTTCAAAAACCTTTTCTCCATTTACAAAAGTCATCTGCACTTTTGTACTCAAAACATCTTTTTCATCGATTGCCATAAGGTCTTTATCAAGGATGACGAAGTCTGCAAATTTTCCTTTTTCCAAACTTCCTTTTTCGTGCTCTTCAAAGTTGGCTTTCGCTGCCCAGATGCTCATTCCGCGAATGGCTTGTTCACGCGTTAATGCGTTTTCCATTTCAAAACCGCCGGCCGGAAATCCTTTTGAATCCTGGCGAAAAACGGCTGCATAAAAAGTTTTAATAGGAGAAATATCTTCAACCGGAAAATCAGTGCCGAGTGGAATCCAGCCATTTTCATCCATCAGTTCTTTGTTAGCATACGCATATTTTAATCTTTCCTGTCCCAGACGATCACCAGCCCAATACATATCAGAAGTAGCATGAGTCGGTTGTACCGATGGAATGATATTATAATCACCAAAATAATGAAAGTCGTCTTTGTTCACCACCTGCGCGTGTTCTATGCGCCAGCGCTGATCGTTTTTCCCTTTTAAATATTTTGCGTAAATCTTCAATAAAGTTCTGTTTCCCGAATCGCCAATAGCATGTGTACACATCTGAAAGCCATGCTCTGCTATCATTTTGGCGCAAGAGTCAAAATGCTCCGGTGAACTTAATAAAAAGCCGCTCCACCCCGGCTTGTCAGAATAAGGACGTAATAAACAAGCGCCCCTTGAACCCAAAGCTCCATCAGCAAATAATTTGAAAGCGCGCACATTCAGCCGGTCTGTTTTTATTTTACCATTTTTAAAAAGAAAATCGTAATCTCTTTTAGAATCCGTGAGCATTACAAACATGCGCATTTTCAACTGGTTGCTTTTTTGCAGAGAATCGATCAAAAGCGCCATAGAATAATCAAGACCACAATCAGAAACGGTAGTTAATCCTGCGGCAAAACAATTTTTTTGTGCATCGAGCAAAGCATCTGTAAGTTGCGCGGTTGTTGCCTTTGGCACTTTTGAATAAACCAAACCTGTAGCGTTGTCGATCAGAATTCCCGTGAGTTTCCCATTCTTTACTTCCACTTCGCCGCCTTCTAATGTGTCGCCAGGTTTTACTCCTGCAAGTTCCAGTGCTTTGTTATTTGCAATCGCTGCATGTCCGTCAATCCTTGACAGGATCACCGGCCTGTCAGGAAATAATTCATTTAATTTTTCATTGTCCGGGAAGTTTTTTGCAGTCCAGTCATTTTGATCCCACCCATTTCCCACGATCCATCCTTCTTTATTTTCACTGGAAAATTTTTTCACACGATCAACCACATCATCCCAACTGGTTGTGCTTACAAGATCTGCCTGATTTAATCCAAGACCATAGTCAAGAAAGTGGGAATGCGCATCCATAAAACCGGGGAAAATAAACTTTCCCTTCGCATCGATTTTTTCTTTTGCATCAAATTTATTTTGAAGATCTTTTGAATTACCAATTTCAACAATTTTTCCTCTGTCGACTGCAATCGCTTCTGCTTTTGAAAAATTACTATCAACCGTATAGATAGTTGCATTATAAACCAACAGGTCAATTTTTTGTTTGGAATCACATGAAGATAAAATGGCGACTGACATAAACAGAATTAAAAATTTCATGAAAAGGTATTTGTTTTAAGCGCTCAAAAATAAAGTTTTAAAAATATTGAACTATCAAATAATTCTTTCGCTGTAAAACGTAATTGCATAAAGGCAATATAAAAATGAGTTATTTGTTTGTTTGTTTGTTGTAATGCTGATATGTTGTGTGAATTCTGATAAAATAAC
>JBQCFI010000185.1:0-5324 GCA_051959325.1 Ginsengibacter sp.
TTTATTGGAGCGGAAAACCGGGCTCGAACCGGCCACCTCGACCTTGGCAAGGTCGCGCTCTACCAAATGAGCTATTTCCGCTTGTTGTTGTAAGAACTAAAAAAGGTTTGCAAAAATAATGTTTGTATCCTTTGAACCAAAATTTATTTATACTGCGGATTGTATTGGGTATTTCCGGGCACTTCAACATTCGGCTTTCCTTTATAACGGTGTTGATAAAGGGTGTAACAACCGCCAATAACAAGTGCAACAAAAATAGCTACCTGGCAATAAAACAGAAACCGGGAGGTAGATACCCAGCTAACTGCTACATCTTTTCCCTTATTATCAGTTACTTCTTCGTGTTCCATATTTTATAATTTGCTGGGCAAAAATAACAGATTGATTTGAAATATCATTTTTTGAGCTGAAGAATTTCAGAAAATGTTTTTCTTTTTTTAATGAAATATTGCCAGACAATACTGCCATTGTAAGTTCCATGAAGGTTTGCTAAATCTTTTTTGGGCAAATCAATTTGTTTTTTTCTTAAAAAAATCCAGTTTAAAAAATAAAAATGAGCTCTTTGAATTGCCTTGAAAGTGATGAAATCTCCTTTTATCAATGCCTGAAATGCGGCAATATTATCTAATGAGATTCGAAATGGAATCTTCCATATTTTTTCTCTAAAAGGTAAATTCTTTGAAAGCATCACCAGGTTGTTTCTAAAATTTAAAAAAACTTTTCTCTTGTTACCTGCCGGTAAAGTGCCTCCTCCCACATGATAAACAACAGAATCAGGTACGACAAAGATTTTATAACTCGCTCTTTGCATTCGCCAGCATAAATCTATTTCTTCCTGGTGGGCAAAGAAATATTCATCAAAACCATTTTGTTCATGGTAAACTGATGCTCTTACAAACATTGCCGCGCCCGTAGCCCAGAATATTTCCGAAGTATTATTATATTGTCCTTCATCATTTTCACAAAAATCGAATATACGTCCACGGTTGAAGGGATAACCGAATTTATCAATCCAACCGCCGCTTGCGCCCGCATATTCAAATTGGCTTTTATTTTCAAAAGCTAAAATCTTTGGCTGACAGGCAGCGATGGTCGTGTCACTTTCCATTAATGAAATTACCGGCGTTATCCATCCTGGCGTTGCTTCTACATCGCTGTTTAAAAGAATATAATAATCTGCCGTAACCTGCTTCAATGCAGTGTTATAACCTTTCGCAAATCCTTGATTCTCCGGATTGATAATAATCTTTACCGACGGATATGCTACTTTTAAAAATTCAATTGAATCGTCATTTGAAGCATTGTCTGCAACTATGATCACAATATTTTCATAGCCGGATTTCAATACAGAAGGAAGAAATTTTTCCAGGAAGGGCTTTCCGTTCCAGTTCAGAATTACCAGTGCTACAGATGGAGATTGATTCAATGAATTATATTTAATCAGTTACAAACATAAAAGATTTTAGTTTTTACTTCGGTTAAATTGTGCGAAATACCATTTAGATTTGACGATAAACCGGATGCATGTTCAGGCAATTTTTTAATTTACGTTCGGCGCTCGCGCTTATCGCCGTTGCTATTGTTACAGGTACCATTTTTTATTCTGATTTTTTGTCAAAAAAAATAGAAGTAGAAGAGAGGGAAAAAATAAGCCAATGGGTAGAAGCCAACAAATTTATAGCTTCTGCGCCACCAAACGCCGACATTACCCTTGCCAGCCAGATCCAACAAAAAAATACAGACATACCAATCATTTGGACGAACGAAAATGACAGCATTATTGATTCCAGAAATATTGATACGAACGATATAAAATCTTCCAAACATTTTCTTCATAAAAAGCTGCAGGAGTTCAAATCGGCGCATCCCCCGATTATTCTTGAATTGAGTAAAAACCCGTATGTAGCTGATAAATACTATTATGGGGATTCAAAATTGCTGAAACAGGTAAGGTACTATCCAATGATCCAATTGTTCATTGTTGCCCTTTTTATTTTTATTACTGTTTATTCTATGTCGATCAGGAATAAATCTACTCAAAACCAGGTGTGGGCAGGTATGGCAAAGGAAACCGCTCATCAATTGGGAACGCCTATTTCTTCGCTGCAGGGATGGGTAGAAATGTTGAAAGAACAGGATGGGCATTCGGCCATTTCAAAGGAAATGCAAAAAGATGTGAACCGGCTGCAACTGATAAGCGACAGGTTTGGAAAAATAGGAAGTGCGCCGAAACTGGAAGAACATGATATCGTAGAACAGGTAGAAAAAATGATGGCTTACATCAAACGAAGATCTACTGAGAAAGTAAATTTTATTTTGGAACGGCCGGAAGATAAAGTAACGGCAAAAATATCAGGACCATTGTTTGACTGGGTAATAGAGAATCTGTTGAAAAACGCGCTGGACGCTATAAATGGAAAAGGTACTATTCGCATAAAAATTAAAAAATTACAGCACCAGGTGCTGATCGATGTAATGGATAGTGGCAAAGGGATCAGCAAACAAAATATCCCGAAGGTTTTTAAACCTGGTTTCACCACCAAAAAAAGAGGGTGGGGGCTGGGGCTTTCGCTGGCCAAAAGGATTATTGAAAAATATCACCGGGGACAGTTATATATCAAATCATCGGAATTGGGAAAAGGAACCACTTTCAGAATTGCTTTAAATTCCTGAGCTAATTTGCAGCAAAAGAATAAATTACCCTTTTTTAGAATTTACTTTTTTGAAATAAAATAAAAAACCTGCAGCATCTGCAGGTCTTACTTTTTTGTGCGGAAGAGGAGATTCGAACTCCCACGCCCGGTAAAGGGCGCTACCACCTCAAAGTAGTGCGTCTACCAATTTCGCCACCTCCGCTTTTTGGGGAATGCAAATGTAATAAAACAGTTCAATTAAATTTAGTTCGTGCCTTCAATCTTCCCGATTTTTTTGAAGCTTACTTTTTTCATTCCAAAAGCCTCCAATCAACGGGCAGTAATGAAAATATTACAATTAAAATCTTCAATGAAATTCGCAATAGTTTTATATTTGCACAAATTTTTATAAAAGAACTTATTTATTAAGGATTTTTAATATAAAGTTTTGGTATGTTTCTTGTCTTTTTTTAATCCCTTGAAAAATACAATTCGAGGATTTAAACCATTTTCGTCGAAATGATTCTGATTGATTTTAAAATTTGACCCCAAAAACCCCTTATGCTCGAACGATTTTTTAAAAACAAATATGCACCACGTTGGATTATCTTCTGTTTCGACCTGGTGCTGATTACCACCGCGTTTTTATTTTCGTTTTTATTAATAAGGCATTTACTTCTGGATCTTCCTGGCATCATTAAGTTCCTTCCCGCAGTTTTTATTAATGTCGCTATTTACATGGTTTGCGTATTTTTTTTCCCAATATACAAAGGGATCATCCGGTACTCAGAAACAAATGATATCATCCGCATCATAAAATTTGCATCACTTCAGTTTGTACTTTGGTTAACCATTTATACCATTGATACCAATTCCATCGTTACCGGTTTTCTGCCCATTCCATTATTAATTATTAATTTGTTTAGTGTTATTTTTATTTTGGTAATGTTCAGACTGTTGATCAAGGAAGTGTATTCGAAAGCTTCTCAATCGAAATTGCCGGTAATGGCTAAAGCGATAATTTACGGCGCCGGCGAGATGGGACAGGTTACCAAACAAATATTGGAGCAGGATGCTAAAAATAAAACCATTGTTGCAGGATATATAGAAGACAGTACCTCAAAAATTGGAAAAAATCTTGGTGGATTGCCTATTTATAATGCCGCCAGTTCCCGCTTGCCAAATCTTTTGAAACAAAAGCAGATCACACAATTATATATCGCTATTGATAAATTATCGGTAGAAAAGAAAATTGCGATTTCAGATGTATGCTCTCCTTTAAACATAAAGATTAACGTGATTCCACATGCGAACGAGTGGCGTGGTGGCCTTTTTGAAAAGAAGCAAGTGAAGGAATTAAATATCGAAGATCTTCTTGAGCGGGATGAAATTAGCCTTCCCTATGAAATGCTTCAAAAGACCTATCAGGATTCAACGATTTTAGTTACCGGCGCTGCGGGATCTATCGGAAGTGAAATATGCCGTCAGCTTTCTAAATTCACTTTCAAAAAACTGGTATTGCTCGATCAGTCTGAATCTGGTTTGTTCGATCTTGAATTTGAATTGAAAAAGAGTAGTCAGAAACAACTGGTACGGGTGGAAGTAGCCTCCATAAGAGATTTGGCAAAGCTGAAAAAGGTTTTTTCATTGCATAACCCTGATTTTGTTTTTCATGCAGCCGCTTATAAACATGTTCCGCTGATGGAGACTTTTAGCAGCGAAGCAGTTCTTACCAATATATTCGGTACCAAACGCGTAGCGGATCTTGCGATTGCATACAAGGTGAAAAAATTTGTCATGGTCTCCACGGATAAAGCCGTAAATCCAACGAATGTAATGGGTACCACCAAACGGATATCTGAAATATATATTCAGTCTTTGAGTGATCGTGCAGATTCTCAAACAGAATTTATTACTACCCGTTTTGGAAATGTATTAGGTTCTGCCGGGAGTGTAGTTCGCACTTTTGACAAACAGATAAAAGCGGGCGGACCAATAACCATTACGCATCCCGATATCACCAGGTATTTTATGACCATTCCGGAAGCATCCAAACTGGTTCTGGAAGCAGGAAAGATTGGTGAATCAGGCGATATTTTGTTGTTTGATATGGGCAAACCGGTAAAGATCCTTGACCTGGCAAAAAGAATGATCCAGCTTGCCGGTTTAAAACCAACAGATATTGCCATCGTACAGACAGGCTTACGGCCGGGAGAAAAAATGTATGAAGAACTTTTTAAAGACTCAGAAGAATTTGCAGAAACCTATCACCCGCGAATTTTAAGAGCAAAAAAATCTGCCAATCTCAATAGTGAGTTCAATTCTTTGATGCAGGAATTACAGGAGGCCGCACAAAGCCATAATAATGAAATCATTCCTTTTATACTTCGTAAAATGGTTCCTGAATTTAATTCTACTGGTGTGCTGAATAAAACGGTAGATTTGGCAACAAAGAGCGTTTAGTTTCTTAAATTAGCTTTTCAACTTATTTCTTTTTTTACTGACGGAGGTAATGTAGCTTTTTTTGTTTTTGGTTTTTAAGATGGGGTTCAATGAACCGGGTTTTAAGATGAAACACAATAAACCAAATTTTATCCGTACGCTCTTGTGGTATTGTTTTTGCCTTTTATCGGATTAAACGCTCTCTTATGAAAGTTTTATCGGTAACTGTTTCCTTATTACTGCTCATTT
>JBQCFI010000186.1:0-5173 GCA_051959325.1 Ginsengibacter sp.
AGGATTTATACCAAAAGACAATTTTGATTTATTTGTTCATTTGTTGCGCGCATATCTTTTTTTATCAATCTTTTTAATAATTATCGTCATTAATTTCTATCCAATAACCATCAGGATCTTTAAAATAAATTTGATGCACTCCATCAGGCCTGTCCGTGATTTTTCACGTATCACCATTCCAGTTTCCGAACCAGATCTTGTTCTCATTCAGCTTTTTCACAAATGCGTCTATTGATGCAACACTAAAACAAATGTGTGAGTTTTTATCGTGACTCGTAATGCTTTCAGCGCCCTGGATCAGGTGCAATTGACTGTGTTCTCCAATCTTAAACCAGGTGTGTTTTCCATCATGAAAAGGCTCGGCTATTTGTGTAAGGCCGATGATGTTTTTATAAAAATCAGTACTTTTTTGGAGATTAAAAATATAAACCGCCACGTGGTTTAAATAAACCGGTTTTTCCGTTTGTGCGTTAGCTGAAAAACAGATCATAATTATGGCGACGGCGCCAAAAAGCTTTGTGAGTTTCAAAAATCTTTTCATGTTCTTTTTTTTTCTAAAAATAAAGGAATTCCTTCGTTGGAAAGAAAAAAACAAATTGAAAACTTCTGTGAATCAAAACCGGTAATCATCCATAATCTCATCCGCTTCTGCCAATTCTTCTTTCGGTTGGGTAGTTGCAACTGCAATTACTTTCATTCCGGCGGCTTTCGCAGATTTAATTCCTACTGCCGCATCTTCAAACACCAAACAATTTTTGGGAGAAACATGAAGCAGCGAAGCAACTTTTAAATAGATTTCCGGATCTGGTTTTCCCTTTTTAATATGGGAAGAATTTACAACTAAATCAAAATATTGTTTTATGGGAATGTTTTCAAACATAAAATCAATATTCGGCTGAATACCGGATGTTGCAATGGCCATCGGAATATTTTTACTCTTTAAAATTTGTAAAAAGTCAATTAATCCCGGAACCGGTTTGATGAACGGCTTGTAAATTTCACGATAAAGCGATTCTTTTTCCAATGTATGTTTCAACGAATCTTCGTTGCTGATATCTTTTCCAAAAATGTATTTGATCGCGTCTTCATTGGTGCGGCCATTCATGTTTGCGTTGAATTCTTCTTCAGAAATCTTTTTGCCGATTTTTTCCAGATATTTTTCCCATGTTTGCCTGTGATAAGAATTATTGTCGATCAAAGTTCCGTCAAGGTCAAAGATGACAGCTTGTGTTTTAAAATTTTTCAATATTGCTTCAACCATTATCTGTTGCTTGTTTTCAAAATTTATTTTCAATTAGCCGGTTTATTTTAATCCAAAGTTCGATTATTATCCCTGAATCTTTCCCAATGATATTTTCTGATTGCTTACCTTTAGCAGAAAAAAATATGAAAAAACTATTTTATGCAGGATTATCACTCTTGCTTTTTTCATTTATTCTTCCGTCTTCAATTTCGAATATCATGAAAAGTAAAACGATTTATGAATTTAAGGTGCCGGCATTAACAGGTGGAACGATAGATTTTTCGCAATTCAAAGGAAAGAAACTTCTGATTGTAAATACTGCATCAAAATGCGGTAACACACCTCAATATGAAGACCTTGAAAATTTATACAAAAAATATAAAGATAAATTAGTGATCGTTGGTTTTCCTGCAAATAATTTTGGAGCACAAGAACCAGGTGATAATAGCGACATTGCTGAGTTTTGTAAAAAGAATTATGGCGTTACATTTCCAATGGCCGCAAAGGTTTCCGTAAAAGGAGAAGATATGGCACCGATTTATAAATATATAGTTGGCGTAGCAGAACAAAATGGATTTACCGATCCGATCAAATGGAATTTCACCAAATTTTTATTTGATGAAAATGGAAAATTCGTTACAGTTTTCTTCAACCGGGACAGGTTAATTCCGGATAATGCGGATGCAAAAGGTAAACAAGCGTATGATAAATTAATTTCTTATTTAAAATAACCCGCCGTCTGAATTTAAAGCGCTTTTCAAAAAACCATTGAAAATAAAAAGCTGGCATTACGGCCGGGTTTTTATCTTTGTGAAATATGCAGTTTAACCAGGTAATTGCCGATAATCAAACAAAAAAACGACTTAAAGAACTGGTTCAAAAGAACCGGCTTTCTCATGCACTTTTATTTTTGGGAAGAGAAGGCAGCGGAGCTTTGCCTTTGGCTATTGCTTTTGCTCAGTACGTTCTTTGTGAAAAAATAAACGCGAAACCTGATAAAAGCACCGTTTCTTTATTTGAAGAGGAAGAAATTGATCAAGCTCCAACATGGTCAGAAGACAGCTGCGGACAATGTTCCTCATGTATTAAAGCCAGCCAATTAATACATCCGGATCTGCATTTTTCTTATCCCTCTTTAAAAAGAGACAGTAATCACAAACAGGTTTTAAGTACTGATTATATCGCAGAATGGCGGCAATTTATTCAGCGATATCCATATAATAATGTGTCGGACTGGATCGATTTTTTAAAAGAAAACTCAAAATTAAAAATCGATAGTCCTGCCAACAAACAAGGAAATATCACTGTTTTTGAATGTGATGATATTTCACATAAGCTCAGTTTAAAATCTTTTGAAAGCGATTATAAGATTCTGATAATGTGGATGCCGGAATTTCTTGGCAAAGAAGGGAATAAATTGCTGAAACTTATTGAAGAACCACCACCGGATACACTTTTTATTTTCGTTGCCGAGGATGAAAATGCGATCTTACCGACGATTTTATCAAGAACACAGTTGGTAAAAGTTCCTTCCTTAAGTAATGCAGAAATTGAAGAGGCCCTTATAAAAAATCATCAGCTTGCCGCTGAAAAAGCCGCAGAAATAGCGGCAGTAGCAGAAGGTAATTTTCGTGAGGCATTACAGCTGCTGCAGGCGCCAGAAGAAGATTTGCAGGCGCAGATAAGAGAATGGTTGAATATTATTTTGAAAAACAATGTTGCTTCGCAATTAAAATGGCTGGATGAAATCAATAAGCTTGGCAGGGAAAAGCAAAAGCAATTTTTAAAATATTTCATTCGTTTATTGGAGCAGGGAATCCGCGCTGCTTATTTAGATGAAGAAAATATCCGAATGATCCCGGAAAGTGAAAGAGATTTCGCCTTTAGGATAAATAAAATTTGTGGAACTGATGCACAGGAAGCAATTGTAAAAGAACTGGATAACGCTGTTTATTATATTGAAAGGAATGCGCATGCCAAAATGTTATTTCATGCACTTACCATCCGCTTTTTCCACATTATTAAAGATAATTCGCTACTTTTGGTACATTGACATTAGGCAAATAGTGCGGATGATTTTATCACGTTTTGGAAAGAACAACAGCTTAACTGGAACCCCTACAGATAGGTTTTACAATTTGTTTCAAACGATCTCAAACGAAGAAAATTGTAGAGGATTTGTCTAAACTTCTGGTTTTAAGTTATTTATTAATTTACTTTTTTAACTATTTATATGGGATGTACGAGTTGTGGAACAGGAAAGCCAAATGGGTGCAAAAGCAATGGTGGATGTAGTACCGGTGGCTGTAACCGGTTAAATGTGTACGACTGGCTCGCAGATTTACCTATTGATGATTTGGAAAATGCCTGCAAAATACTAGAGATTTCATTCAACCAGGGAAGCCGCAAAGATTTTTATAGAAATAACACGGGTAATATTTTTACAAAAGGCGATATTATAGCTGTAGAAGGAGTGAGTGGTTTTGATGTAGGAACCGTAAATCTTACAGGAGAGTTGGTAAGGCTTCAACTAAAAAAGAAAAAGCTTGATGAAAATAGTTCAGATTTTAAAAAGGTGCTACGATTAGCTACGGATCATGATATCGCGAGATGGAAAGAAACGAAATTGCGTGAAAAGCAAGTCTTAATCAGGAGCCGCGCCATTGCCCGTCAATTAAAGGTGGATCTTAAAATGTCTGAGGTGGAAATTCAGGCCGATGCGCGTAAAGCCACCTTTTATTATATCGCAGATGAAAGGGTGGATTTTCGCGAATTAATTCGCATTTATGCAACAGAGTTTAAGGTAAAAGTAGAAATGAAACAGATCGGAGCTCGCCAGGAAGCGGGAAAAGTCGGGGGAATTGGCAGTTGCGGTCGTGAGCTTTGTTGCAGTACCTGGCTCACAGATTTTAAAAGTGTTAATACAAACGCTGCTCGTTATCAGAATCTTAGCATCAATCAAACTAAATTGAGCGGTCAATGTGGTCGTCTCAAGTGCTGCTTAAATTATGAGTTGGACACTTATCTTGATGCCTTACAACATTTCCCTGACGACGCAGACGTAATTGAAGTAGCTAAAGGCCGTGCTTTTTTAGTTAAGAAAGATATTTTCAGAAATCTGATGTGGTACACCATGGCTGATAGTACTAAACATTATCCACTAACAATAGAAACGGTTAGGAAAATAAAAGAGCAAAACACTAAAGGCATTAAACCAGAAGCGCTTGAAACCGTAGAAATCGTTAGTGGCAAACCAAAAGAAGTGGAACCTGAATTCGTGGATGTGGTGGGCCAGATTACACTCAAATCCCTGGAAAAGAACAATCGGAAGAAAAGAGAGAATGATAGAAAAGGAAACATTACCGATAAAGGCACCGCTAACAGAAGGCAACCAAAAAAAGATAGCCATGAAAGGCGGCAGCAAAATCCTCCCGGCCCAAAAAATAATCAAAGGACTACCAACACCAGAAATCGACCTCCAAAAAGGGGTTCGTAAAGTTTCGTGAAAACTCCTTATCTACAAACAGACGGTTTGGATGCTAACTGACATTTATTACAAATGGTTATGGTTAAAAATCTGAGAACACAATTCGAAATTTTTGTGCTTTTACTGTTTCCAAAAAACGATTTTATTTATAATACTGCTGACTTTCAATTTCCTCCTTTACGATATCCGGAACCAGGTAACGTATCGATTTCTTTTCCCGGATCATTTCCCTGATTTGCGTACTCGAAATATCCAGAAGTGGTGCATTTAGTAAAACCTGGTTTTCATTCAAAATTTTAGGGCCAATTTTAAAACCCGGCCTTTCATAAATAATAATGCGGTAGTGTTTCAATAAAACGCCCGAATTTTTCCATTTTTTAATGTTTTGGAAACTATCACTTCCTATAATAATAGAAAATTCATCAGCAGGTTGTTTGTCTGAC
>JBQCFI010000187.1:0-2425 GCA_051959325.1 Ginsengibacter sp.
AACACAAATTCTCATTATTTGTTTGTTTGATGAGTGAACACGCCAATATTTAATTGGCACGAACTAAAATTCCCCTTATTTCCTTTTTTACTGCACCTCACGGCAATTGAGCATCATGCCACACACTGGAAAAATCTCCAACGATTGCCAATCCTTCTTTATTAAAATCCAGTCTGTTCAATTTCAAATCGTCAATATCTGACTGCAATACTTTGCGGGTAAAGGGATTCAGTGTGCCTCCTTTTACACCTGCGGGAACGGTTGGATCATACTGAAATTGCGGATCTACCAATGTGCCCCGTGGATACATGATTCCCGGTTGACCTTGTCCACGAATATCCAGGTATTTTGGATGGTCCAAACCAAGCGTATGCCCAAATTCATGAGCTGCCGTAGTAGAATTATTTAAAAGATTATCGAGTTTGAAATAGCCGGTATTGGAACCAAGTCCATCTACAAAAGAAATGTTTCCGTGAGCGTACTCTTCTATTCTGAAATAATTATTTCCTGGATTAATGTTACTATAAATCGTTTCGGGAGTTAGATGTGGCTCATAAATACCCTCAATTTGAAATAGCACCTGGTAAATCATTCTTTTAATAACCACCTTTCCAACCGGCTCATTCCAATGATTGGCAATATCGCGTGCAATTTGCGTGCTTAACGAAGCATTGGCCGCGTTTCCATAAAAATAAATAGCAGAATGAATGATGATCAAATTATTTTCAGGCTGTAGTTCTGCTTGACCCATCATTTTGTATTAACAGATGAAAGTATGTGCATGTTTCTTTGCAATGCAAAGTGTTTATTCGGAAAGGTTAATCCACACCGGTGCGTGATCGCTTGTCTTTTCCCATCCACGCACATTGTGATCAACTCCGCCTGATAGCAATCGCTTATCCAAATGCGGGCTCAGCAGAAAATGGTCAATTCGTAAACCCGCGTTGCGGCCATAAGCATTACGGAAATAATCCCAAAAAGTATAGATGATTTCATCAGGATATAATTTTCTGATCGCGTCTGTCCATCCTTGAGAGACCAGATTGTGAAAAGCTTCACGCACTTCCGGACGAAACAAGGCGTCATTTACCCAACGCTCCGGTCTATAAACATCCAGTTCGGTGGGCATTACATTGAAGTCGCCGGTCAATAAAACAGGAGAACCTGATTCAAGAAGTTCTGATGCATGTGCAGTCAATCTTTCAAACCAGCGCAGCTTGTATTCAAATTTTGGTCCCGGCAAAGGGTTTCCATTTGGAAGATATAAACAACCTATTGTAACTCCATTTACCATCGCTTCGATATAGCGGCTGTGCGAATCTTCCGGATCGCCGGGAAGAACGCGGCATATCTCTTCAGGCTTTTCATTTTTAGCGAGTATTGCAACGCCGTTCCAGCTCTTTTGTCCATGCCAGATGGCATGATAACCCGCCTCTTTTATCGCATCTTCGGGAAATTTTTCCTGCGGCGCTTTTAACTCCTGCAGGCACACTACATCCGGAGATGTCTCATTGAGCCAGCGAAGCAATACCGGCAGACGGCCGTTTACACCGTTCACATTGTAAGTAGCTATTTTCATGTTCGCAAATAAAATAAGTGATGGATAAAGATACACATAGAAATTATAAAAGCGACGTTAGAGCGGTGCTTCAGCATCTTTTGAAACAACTATTTTTCTTTTATTTCTCTCAAGCTCCGATACTGCCGGTGATCACTTTTCCGGCTCTCTTGTAACTGGCAACAATGACTCCGGCTGGAGTTACAGTACTCTCTATTAGTGTAAATGCTGCGGGAATGGCGCCGCTTTCAAACAACTTTTTTCCTTTGCCCAGAGTCAATGGATAAATTTTAAGCCATAGTTCGTCTACCAGGTCATTTTCAAGTAATGTCTGAACCAGGTTACCACTGCCCCAAACTTTAATGTCAGATCCTTTTGAATTTTTCAGATTTTCGATATCTGCTACGCTTTTCAGAAATACCGAGTTCTTCCAATCTGACTTTTCCATTGTTCTCGACATCACGTATTTTGTAACCTCATTGATTCCAGGCCATTGCTCTGCATGCTGAGGCCAGTAGGAAGAAAAAATCTCGAATGTCTTTCTGCCCAAAAGAATATCCGTAGGTTCCATTTGCTTTTGCATGACCTTGCCGGAAACTTCATCCACGTAAGGTGCAACCCAACCGCCGTATTGAAACCCTCCTGCTGTATCTTCCTCCGGGCCACCGGGCGCTTGCATTACCCCATCTAAAGTAATAAATGTTAAAACAATTATTTTTCTCATATTAATTTATCTCCTCTAAGATTTTAGATTTATACAAATGTCTGCAATAATACAATCACAATGGTGTTGATATGCGACAATCATGTGGGCTTAATACGACAATTATCCATTAAAACATTACAATTTTCGCAACTATTTATTAA
>JBQCFI010000188.1:0-2140 GCA_051959325.1 Ginsengibacter sp.
AGCTATCAGGGAGCTTCCACTGCAAACCGTTTTTGTAGACTGGAATTATGGCTGGGATATGAACAACTTCGGCGAGCATGAAAAGCTGGTGCAGTCCGGCTACGAGGTGTGGGGCGCCCCGGCTCTCCGCAGCCATCCTGATAATTATTTTCTGACTGAATGGGATAAACATTTTAAGAACATAAGTGATTTTATTCCCGAATGCAGGAAGCTGGGGTATAAAGGAATGATCATGACATCGTGGTCCACTTCCGGGCAGTATTCTCCGGTATTTGAAACATCTGATGACATTATAGACCTGTATGCGATCAGGCATGTGTATCCCATCACTGGTTTTACTATGCTGCTAAAGGCGTACGCGCAAAGTTTGCGAACAGATAAGCCGCTGGACATTCCTGCTTTCATCAGAACCTACTGTAAACAACAATACGGGTTTGATGACCAACAGGCTGCTGCTTTCTGGAAAGCACTGAGTACCACTCCTTATGAAATAAAACAGGGAGTAGTAATAGCTCCGTCGCCCATGACCGTGCAGCAATTAGCGGATAGCCAGGCAACAGCGGTAAAAACTTTGCATAAACTAGCACCCACAAAAAATAAAGAAGAATTTGAGCATTACCGGTTAATGGCCGACATACGAATGCTCTATCTTAATTATCAAAAAATAGAGAAGCAGGTGAACATGCCTTCATTTACGAAAGCGCAGCTTCCGGCGGTTGTACAACAATTGAAGCAATTGCTGGCGGAGTCAACAAAGATTGATCAACGGTTTATTGACCTCAATAAAAACACGTTATATATGGGGGAGCTGAAAGAGGAAAATGATTTACGGGATGCTAAGATCCTTCTGCTGTATCGGCGATTGACGAAGGAGCGGGAGTAAACCTTCGACAACCCTTCAAGCAGCCCTTCGACAACCCTTCGACAGCCCTTCGACAAGCTCAGGGTGACAAATGGTGAGACGTGGATGACTGTTAGACAGCCCTTTAGACAAATGGTGAGAGGTGGATGGTCGTGCCACAACCCTTCGACAGCGCTTGGACAGCCCTTCGACAAGCTCAGGGTGACAAGACGGAAACGTGGATGGCCGTTAGACAGACCTTCGACAGGCTCCGGGTGACAAGACGGAAACGTGGAGGAAAATGCACAGCTGAAGTGTTTAAAGACGGGGTAAATGCAGACGGCAATGCAACTGATTATAAAAAACAAACCATCACTGTTTCTCCTTCAGATAAACTTACAGTTCATCCAGCCGCTGGCGGAGGCTGGGTTGCAGGGTTGAATAAAGTAAATTAAGTCTCATATTAAAACCAGCAAAAAACTTATCGCCTGGTCGGCGTCTTCACCGCGCAATAGCGAAAAATGTTCGGTGCAGACACCGACCAGTTAGAACCTGTTATCATTACTGTTTTTTCTCTTCGGTCTCTATAATATTTCTTCTCCCTTCCTTTTGTTTGAACTATACCTGGGTATATGGATTAGCGAAGCATCTGTGCTATTTAACGCAGATGCTTCGCTGATCCTGCATAAAAGGGCGGCAGTAAGCAATGCTTACGGGATAGGTATGTGGCTTGCGGTATTTTGCAAGCGGCAGGCATCGAAGGTCAGCACGCGGGTTGGAAGAATAACTTTATGTTTTATTTACGGTATTGTAATCTATTTCGAAGGGTAGATGGATGGCGGCGATTTTGACGTTAAGGTGTACCGACGGCTAACTTACAGGCTGGGTCGTTTGCGATTTGACCGCCTTTTGCAAATACATTGGAATGTTCCGTTTCATGGCAATTCGAGTTAAAACCTTCTTCCAATTAAAAGCTCTTAAAGTATTTCTTAAAAATAAAAATCAATTAAATATTATCTTGCTGGCATGGATCGTAAACATTTTATTAAAACTACCGGAATCTCTTTAGCAGCGTTGCTGACTGCAGATAATCTTTTTGCACGTGAACCAACAAGATCGCTTATTAATTTCCCGGATGAAGTAACCGCTATCCTTGACAATCAAAATGTAAAATTAGAGAGCAAGGGAAAACAAGTGTGGTCATTTAAAGGACTGCGCGTTGAACTAAAGAAAAAACAAGAAGATATTGTAGTAGAAATTCAATCGCCACAATCAACTCTTAGTGAAGTCACTTTGCAT
>JBQCFI010000189.1:0-4881 GCA_051959325.1 Ginsengibacter sp.
ATATTGATTGCCATAGGTGCTGACGTGGCACTCCAATGCAACATGTCTGAGGGTGTCTTAATATCAGTAACTACCCTATAAATCCTATTCGCTTTTGTGTTAAAAGCATCATAGCTTGTTTCAAAAGTCACATACAAAAAAATCAGGAAAAAGGCGGTCATCCCAACTGACAAGCCGAGGATATTTATTAAAGTAAAAGCCTTACGCTTCCAAAGGTTTCGCCAGGCTGTTTTGATATAGTTCTTGAACATTAAAAAAGTTTTATGTTTTGTTTTAATCAAAGGTTCATAAAGATCCATCTATTATTCCGATCTCAAACTTGTGACGGGATTTGCAACAGCTGCTTTTATTGCTTGGAAACTAACTGTGAGTAATGTGATCACTAATACACCTACGCCAGTAGCCAAAAAGATCCAGCCTGAAATATTTGTCCGATATTCATAATTCTGTAACCAGTTATGTATAAAATAATATGCAACCGGTATTGCAATAAGAAGAGAAATAAAAACGAGCACTACAAAATCTTTTGATAACAAACGCCACACGTTCAAGACTGATGCACCTAAAACTTTTCTTATCCCAATTTCTTTTCTACGTTGTTCAGCCATATACATAGCCATACCGAAGAGACCAAGACAACTTATAAAGATGGCGAGGGTTGCAAAACAGCTTGCGAGGCTTCCAATGCGTTGTTCATTTCTAAATTTCTTTTCATATTCTTCATCAACAAATTTGTAACTAAAAGGCTGGCTGGCGTCATATTTTTTAAACACATTTCCAATGGTAGCCAAAGCTGATTCTGTGTTTACTTTTGGATTGATTTTTATAACTGCAAAATTATTATGGGATCGCGCCATGCAAAAAATGGAAGGCCTTACCGACTCGTATGGTGATTCCATAATTACATCTTTAATTACACCAATTACCGTGTATGGTTTTCCTTTCCGTAAAATTATTTGTCCAACCGGATCTTTTAAACCCATAAACTTGACGGCTGCTTCGTTTAGAATAAATGCAGATGAATCAGAAGCAAATTGTTTTGAAAAATCTCTTCCTTCTTTGAATTGCCAACCAACGGTGCTTCCATAATCTGCAGATATACCCGTATTCGGAAAGTCAACTGTGAGGGTGGGATCTTTCCCTTTCCAGTCCAAGTCATTATCAGTGCCCCAAACATCAGTTACATTGCCTTCCGAAAGCGCCATATTTTCTATCACTCTTTTTTTCATTAGTTCGTCCTTAACCGCGTCAAAATGATTGGGAATATTATCACTGAACATGGAAGCGATTATTAGTCCGTTAGTATCATACCCGATGGGCCTGTTTTTTGCAAATTGTATTTGTTTAAAAACAATAAGCGTACAAATGATCAAGGCAATAGAAGCCGTGAATTGAAGTACGATGAGTGTTTTCCTGGGCAAGGATGCAAAACGTCCGGCCTTGAACGTTCCCTTCAAAACCTTTACTGGCTTAAAGGAAGACAGATATAACGCAGGATAGCTTCCGGCAATTAATCCTGTAAAAACAATAAATGTGCTGTTGAAAAGCCAGAATATAAGATTGCTCCACGGAATCGAAATTTCTTTACCAGCCAATTGATTAAAATAAGGAAGAGCCAGTTGAGCCAAAAGCAGCGATAAACCAAAGGCTGCAATTACCGTAAGTAATGATTCAGTAAAAAATTGCCTGATCAACTGGCTCCGTAAGGAACCAATTGTTTTACGAATGCCTACTTCTTTTGCACGTTTTTGAGAATGTGCCGTACTAAGATTCATAAAATTGATACAGGCAAGTAGCAGTACAAAAAATCCAATGATTCCAAACATCCACACATACTGTATTTTGCCGCCGGTATTAAATCCATTTTTATATTCTGCATATAAATGCCATTTGCTCATTGGCTCCAGGAATAATTCCGGTTTGTATCTTTTCTCGTTGGCATCAACCTTATTCAGCTTCACATTTTTGATCATTTTCGAAACTTCATTCATGTCACCGTTGTCAGCAATTTGCACATATTCCTGTATGGGGTTTTTATCCCAGGAACCAGTGATTCTTTGCAGCCATTCTTCATTATCAAGATATAATTTAAAGGGAGCAATAAATGCAAGACTGGCAAACGTAGAATTATCAGGCATATCTTTATATACACCTGTTACCTTTACCTGCATCTTATTGTCAATTTGCATCATCTTATTCATTGGATCTTCATCACCAAAAAGAGTGCTGGCCAGGGATTCAGAAATCAAGATGGAATGAGGATCATTTAAACCTGCTCTCGTTCCTTCTACCATTTTGAGTGTAAGCATATCAGGTGCCTACGGCTCAAAGAATACACCATGCTCCACGAATTTTTTATCTCCAAATGAAAGGTTGTGATCCATTCTGTAGGAAGACATTACCACGTACTTAAAATAATTTCCATATTGTGTGCGTAATTCTTCTGCTAATGGAATAGGTACTGCTTTACCAGTTTGCGTATTACCATTGACGGTTGTGTTTAGTCTTATTTTGGCAATGTGTTCATAATGATCAAGTTGTTTGTCAAAAGACATTTCATCGAAAATCCATAAGCCTATGAGAAAAGCGACGGCCATACCAACTGCCAGGCCGCCTATGTTGATAAACGAAGTGATTTTATTTCTTGTAAGATTTCGAAAGGCAATTTTGATATAATTTCTAAACATTTTTAAATTCTTTTTATAGCTTTCTTATTTTCTATTTTTATTTCGAATGGTATCATTCACTTCTCAAACTTTTCACTGGATTCGCCATCGCTGTTTTTATGGATTGAAAACTCACTGTTATAAGCGCAATAATAATCACTAATAATGCGACGCCTGCAAATAATTCCCAGTTTAGGGAAATGCGATAGGAATATTTTTGAAGCCATTTATTCGAAGCTATCCACGCAAATGGCATTGAAATAAATAATGCTATGCAAACAAGCCTTAAAAAATCTTTTGAAAGTGTTGTTACAATATCGTGAACAGTCGCTCCAAGAACTTTACGAATTCCAATTTCCTTGGTGCGTTTTTCTGCCGATAACACTGATAGTCCAAATAAACCAATACAAGAAATCAATATGGTAAGAATGGCAGCAAATAATATGATCTCTTTCCATTTCGCAAGATCCTTATATTGCTGCCTGTTGTCATCGCTGAAGAAAGTATAAGAGTAAGGAATTAGAGGAAATATTTGACCAAATGATTTTTGTATAAACTTTAAACTTTCGCTTTCTGTACCCGGCTTTAGTTTGATATAAAATGTTCCGTACAAATCGCTATTTTTCATAGCAAATAATTGCGATCCAATTTTTTGATCCAATGATGCATAATGATAATCTTTCACAATACCAATTACGTGAGTGATTCTATTGCCGTTATTTGTAATAAGGTTTACCGTTTCGCCAATGGGATTTTTCCAACCAGCGCTCTTAACGAAAGCTTCATTTACCAGCACGGAACCATTAGAATCGGAAGGAAACGCAGTTGAAAAATTTCTTCCTGCGACAAGTGGTATTTTCAATACGGGAAGATAATTTTCATCAATAGTTTTATAAGCAAATTGTAATATATTGTTAGCATTATCTTTTGCAGTTAAACTCCAATTACCGCTGTTTGCTGCGCTAATCCCAACAATGTTCGGATTCTTCAATAATTTATTTTCAAAAACGGCGTCATTGACATCATTAGTGTTTTTATTTACAAGAACAAGATTGGAATCATCGTATCCCAAATTTGCTTTTGTCAAATGACTGAATTGCATGTACACGACAAAGGTGGAAATGATAAAAAATGAAGCCAATATGAACTGCAACACTATCAATGTCTTTTGCAAATAATTTTTGCCTGAAATATTAAATCGCTTGTATAAAATTTTCACAGGATCAAGACCTGACAAGACTAATGCAGGATAAAAGCCTGCAATCAAACCGGTAAGAATGAACAGAAATATAAAGCCGATAACTAATTTGGGATCAAACAAATAAGAAAATGATAGTTCTTTATTGGCAAACGTGTTGAACAAAGGCAGCACAAGATTGGTAAGTAACAATGCTAATATAAAGGCGATAAAACAAAGCAAAAACGATTCGCCAAGAAACTGTTTTATCAACTGCTTTCTGTTACTTCCCAGTACTTTACGAATGCCAATTTCTTTCGCGCGCTTAAGCGAAAGTGCAATAGTCATGTTTACGAAATTGATACAAGCAATCAGTAGTACGAATAATGCAATTCCTGAAAGAATATATGAATAGATAGGGTTACTGGCGGCCTTCAAACCGTTATTTGCTGGCAGCTTTGTATCAAGATGAATATCCGTAAATGGCTGTAAAGAATAAGTATCCATTGAAAGGGGTCCGGCCTCCAATCCGAGCTTTTTCAACATAACTGCAAATGCATTGGAAGCGTTGCTGATGTAATAACGCTGCATCTGTTTTTCAACTGTTTGCAAGTCTGCATTTTTGTGAAGAACCACAAAGGTTGTCAGAAAATACATGAACCAACTATCATTGTTTTTCGCTTGAGCTGCGGATTCTTTAAATGGTAATAATACATCGAAACGAATAGAAGAATTTTGCGGACAACGTTTTGCAACAGCAGTTACTTTATAAGGAACGAAAGTGCTATCTTCCTTTAGCATCAGCATTTTTCCAATAGCATCGGTCGTACCGAATTGCTTCATGGCTTCATCTTCAGATAATACGACGGAATGAGGCTGTATTAAACATGTTTCAGAATTTCCATATTTTAAGGGGAAAGTAAATACAGAAAAAAAATTTGAGTCAACATGTAACACGCCATTTTGTTCCTGCACTTCAAGGCCGTTTTTTACATCCTCAGAACTGCCTTGCACACGAACGAATGATTTTATGCCGGG
>JBQCFI010000190.1:0-5189 GCA_051959325.1 Ginsengibacter sp.
GCCATTGGCACGGGTAGTAATTGGCGGAATCATTTGTGCGATGTTTTTTTCAATCTGGATATTCCCGCTGTTTTTTGCCAGGGCTTACAGAAATTTTGATCCACAACACCGGGAGCAGGAAGGTGAAACATTTGGGGAAAGCTGATCGCGCTATAAGATCATTTAAAAATAAAGTTTGCGATGTAAAGAAATTGCAAGATGCCTTGCATTGTACAGATTCTCCTGATCATTTAATAATTTTGAACCGTAAATTTTTATATTCTTGCTCAATCCGCTGCGGTTTAAATTAAATAATGAAACGCTTTGGCTTTCACCTGCCCGGTGTATTTTTTGGGAAGAAGAAACTGCATTGATCTTATCTGATCTGCATTTTGGAAAATCCGGACATTTTCGAAAATCCGGCATTGGTATTCCCCAGAATATTTTTAAAGAAGACCTTCAAAAATTATTTGCGCAGATCGCCTTTTTTAAACCAAAAATATTGTTGATCGCAGGAGACATGTTTCACAGTTCAGCCAATAAAGAAGTGGATTTTTTTATTAAATGGCGAAATGATTTTCCTCAGCTGGAAATTAAACTGATCCGTGGGAATCACGATATTCTAACAAAACAATTTTATAAAGAAGCGAAGATTGAGGTAGTTGAAAATAAATTGGTGATTAAAGATTTTTGCTTTACTCATGATATTGCATTGAGCGGCAACAATGAAAATAAACATTTTACTTTTTCCGGGCATATACATCCCGGCATAAAAATGAATGGAAGCGGCAATCAATCGTTAATGCTACCTTGTTTTTATTTTAGCAAAAAATATGCAATCCTGCCGGCTTTCAGCGCTTTCACAGGATTGGCAAAAATAAAGCCATCAGCTTCTGATCACGTTTTTGTTTTATTGAAATCTCAGGTAATGCAATTACAATAATTTTTTGATTATCGACGGCCATTCTTCTGTTGCAAAAACCTAAAAGTTGGAGCAGGAAAGATAAATTCTGCTTATTTCTTCGTTTATTGGCAATTCCACAGATCCTTATTTCTTTGAAGAGGGTAATTCCATTTTGGTTTTATTTACTACAGATGTGACACTCGAGATCACACCTGCAATGTCAGAAAGATCAGCAGGAACGATCATCGTGTTATTCGTCTGCGCCAATTTTCCGAATTCTGTAAGATATTGCTCAGCAATCCGCAAGTTTACAGCGCTGAGGCCTCCTTCTTCATTGATGGATTGGGCAATTTCGCGAATCCCTTTTGCAGTAGCAACCGCCACCATTTCTATTTCCGACGCTTTTCCGCTGGCTTCATTTATCCTTCTTTGCTTTTCACCTTCAGATAACGCGATGGTTTGTTGTTTCTCGCCTTCCGCACGATTTATTTTCGCTTGCTTATCCCCTTCCGATTCCGCGATCAGCGCTCTTTTCTCGCGCTCTGCACGCATCTGCTTTTCCATGGCGTCTTTGATACTTTGTGGTGGAGAAATATTTTTTACTTCATATCGCGAAACTTTAATTCCCCACGGACCGCTCGCTCTATCCACTGCTTCTACAATCGTCGCATTAACCGGTTCCCGCTCTTCAAAAGTTTTGTCCAGTTCCATTTTGCCAATTACGCTTCGCATGGTGGTTTGTGAAATCTGGATTACAGCGAATTTATAATTATCAATTCCATAAGATGCTTTTTGCGGGTCAATCACCTGCAGATATAGTACCCCATCAACCTCTACGGCAATGTTATCTTTGGTGATACATATTTGAGAAGCTACGTCCAGCGCTTGTTCCTTCAGGTTTTGCTTGTAAGCTACTTTATCAATAAAGGGGATTAAAATATGAAAACCGGCTTCAAGTGCCCGATTAAATTTTCCCAATCTTTCAATGATGTATACAGACCTTTGTGGCACCACTTTGAAGGTGGATAAAAATGCCAACAATAAAAAAAGGATTACAAATACGAGGATAATCGTTGATGTCGTCATAAGCTTTTAGTTGATTTTACAAGTAATAAAATACTTTCATTTCCTATAATAATTACATTTTCGCCTTTTTCAATGGTATCTTCAGAAGCTGCCTGCCAAGTGGTTCCTTTGAAATCTAACTTACCATTTTCACCCGGCAAAATAGCTGTTAGAGCTTTAGCGGTTTTACCCAAAAATTCATCTTCCAAAAGTTCAGTGGAATGTTTTCTTTTCCATAATATTTTTGAAAGCCATTTTCTTAGCAAAAGAATTGTTGCGATAGAACTGATTAAAAAGATAATCAATTGCTCATTAATGGTAAGATCCAAGAAAAGGCAAAGAATGGCAACGATCCATGCTCCAACCGCAAAAAAGAAAAGGATCAGTCCCGGTAACAGGAACTCCAAAAGAAATAAAACAAATCCTGCGATGATCCAGATAACAGCAGCGTTCAGGTAAGGCTCCATTAAAAATGAATTGGTTGATAGTAATGAAGTACCAAATATAGATTAATAAACTGAAAGTAATGTGTGTAGCGATTTACAAATTTTAGAACGCTTTTAAAGCTTTTGCTAAATCAGCTACTGTCTCAAATTTTTGTACTTCCAGAAATGGAAGTTTTAATATCTTTACTTCTTTTAAAATGAAATGATCAAAAGCAATGGTTCTTGACACAAATTTATCAACCAGAAATTTCTCGTTTACCGATTTATTTAGATAGTGAGCCGATTTATAAATCCTGTCTTTTAAAAATTCGGCAGTTGCAGTAAGCCAAACAGCTGTTATTTCTTTCAAATTTAGCTGTCGAACTAGTTGAGGCAATAAAGCAGAACCTTCCATTACCAGATTATTTGTATTTGATTCAATAACTGATTGGACATTCGGCCATATTTTTTGATAATGCTTTAGTACATCAGCAAGCAATTCGTTCACTGGTAAATTGAAATAATGTTGCTGAACATGTAAAGGAATCTCTTCCGGCTTATCTTTCCATGGGCGTCCGGGGTGCCGTGCAAGTTTATCGGTTGATATATTGGTCAATGCAAATTTAGCTGCGAAGAAATCAGCAAGTGTAGATTTTCCGGCATGTGAAGTGCCACCGATGAGAATGATATTTTTTCCAATTTGGCTCAACGCAAACTTCATTTATTCGCGGAAATATTTTAGTGAATTATCTGACTAAAATAAATTCATTTTTTTGAAAAAATTCCTTCCGCATTTCTGGTTGTTTCAGACGCAACTTCTTCTACGGAAATATTTTTTATTTCTGCCAGCCTTTGAACGACATATTTCAGGTAACTGCTTTCGTTTCTCTTTCCACGAAATGGAGCTGGCGCCAAATACGGCGAATCAGTTTCCAATACGAGGTATTTTAATTCAACATCTTTTATCACTTCCGCTAATCCTGAATTCTTAAAAGTAAGAACGCCACCAATACCGAGAAGGAAACCTGCCTCAATAATTTGTTTTGCATTTTCCAATGTTCCACTGAAACAATGAAAAATTCCAAAGAGATTTTTTCCTTTATATTCTTTCACCAAATCAATAGTCTCCCGCATCGCATTTCGTGTATGAATAACCAGGGGTTTTTCATATTGAATCGCCCACTCTGCATGAGTATGAAGGCTTTCATATTGTTCTTTTGAAAAAGTAGTATCCCAGTAAAAATCCAAACCAGTTTCACCAATTGCTGCAAATTTTCTTTCAGATAATTGCTTTTCAATTTTTTTTAATTCTTCTCTAAAATTTTCTTTTACCGAACAGGGATGCAAGCCTGTCATTGCAAAAATTCTTTCCGGAAATCTTTTCTCGAGATTTAATAATGCTTCATTTTCTGAACTATCAATTGCAGGTAAATAAAATTTTTCAACACCTTCTGCCTCTGCTCTTTCGATCACTGCGTCTATATCATCATTAAAATCCTGTACATATAAATGGGTGTGGGTGTCTATCAATTTCATGCTTACAAAGAAAAATATTTTTTTTAACTGCCACAATTCTTCTTTATTGAAAGAAGGTTCAACAGTTACAAACGGGATTTACAGTGGTAAAACGCCAATATTCCCTTTGAAGAAAAAATAATTCCTTGCAAGAAAAAATTGTTGATAATTTGTTAAATAATATTTAACTTCACGGCAGTTTTCATAGGGTACGGATTAAAAACGGGCTTGAGTATCTACTCAGGCCCAATTTTTTTTAGAAAAGTTTTTCCTGTAAAATTTCAAATTGAAAATCTTTTTCTGCATAATAATTTAAGAGTCGTGGAAGCGCGTATTGCAATGCAGTAAAGGCTTTTGCACTATCATGAAAAACGATGATTGAACCCGGCTCCGAATTATTTACCACGTTGAGATAACAATTTTCACCTGTTACAGAAGCGTCAAAATCGCCACTTAAAACATCCCACATAATGGTTTTTAAATGAAGTTTTTCGCCACTGATTGTTTTTGATTGAAACTTGGTAATCCTCCCATAAGGCGGCCGGAAAAGGTTGCTGTCAATAATTTTTGCCGCTTCTGAAATGTCGTTGATGTATTTTTTATCGTCAGTTTTCCATCCATTTAGATGGTGGAAAGTATGATTTCCGGGTTTATGACCTTCTTCAATGATTCGTTGATAAATGGGAAAATGTTCTTTTACATTTTTACCAATACAGAAAAAAGTAGCCTTGGCATTATATTTTTTTAATTCTGCCAAAACGAATAAAGTGGCTTCTGGATGTGGGCCATCATCAAAAGTGAGGTATAAAATTTTTTCGTCGGTTTTTATATTCCAAACCCGTTCCGGAAAAAATTTTTTCAAGATCCGCGGTGTCTTTTTCAAATAAAGCATGAGGATAAAATTACAGCAAACCCATAAATATTTCTGTTTCCTGTTTTTCGTTTTAGAAATCGAGGAAAAGCCTGATCTTTTGTAAGAAGCAACCATGTTTTATGATTCTACGTTTGAAAGATTAAAGGCCTATAAAAAACAATTGATAAAATGAATAATTGGTATTACCTTTGCGGCCTTAAAAAAATCATGCCGTAACATGATAAATGGCCAGTAACATGGCATAATATCTCTGTAACACAGTAAATGGCATGTCAATTAACTTTTAAAAACAATAATTGTACATGAAATTAAGTCAATTTAAATTTGACCTCCCTCTCAATCTTATAGCACAAAATCCGACCAAAAGAAGAGAAGACAGCAGAATGATGGTGATCGAAAGAGCCACCGGAAAAATCGAAAACAAACA
>JBQCFI010000191.1:0-3234 GCA_051959325.1 Ginsengibacter sp.
GAGTCCGATGCGGTTCTTTACATCAAATTTTTCAAATAGTTTAGCCCTGTATGTATCAACAGTAGATTCGCTCAGAAACATTTTCTTTGATATTTCTGAATAGCTGAGATCGGTACATAAATGATTGAGCAATTCTTTTTCACGAGGGCCGAGCTCAGGTGCAGGGCCGTTGCTGATCTTTCTTTCTATCTGCTTATGAATATTTCCGGTAATGATCGGTGTGTAATAATAGCCGTATTTTACTACCTGTTGCAAAGCATTCAGTAATTCTTCGGAGCCGATGCTTTTCAGCAAATATCCTTTTACACCATATTGTAACATCTGCACGACGCTGTTATCATCTTCTTCCATAGTAAGCGCCAGCACTTTAATATCTCTTTTATTTTCAAAGATCCATTTGGCTACTTCTATTCCGGTTGTGCCCGGCATAATGATATCCAGCAAAACAATATCCGGCACGTTTTCTTTTTCCTGCAATAATTGAATAGCCTTCGCTCCATCATTTGCACACCAGCTCACCTTGAATCCCTCAAAATCGTTGATGAGACTCGAAAGCGAATCGCAAAAGATTGCGTGGTCATCTATTAACGAGACGGTAGTCATCGTTCAAAGATAAATCATTTGTGCAGCGGGATTTTCATGAAATATTTGGAGGTTTTTCATGACGGAATGAGCGGATTTTGATTTGTATGATTACCGCTGTTCTTGAAATGCCTGCAAAGTATTTGCCGTAACTGGTAAAAATTATTAAGAACAAAAATTGATTTAAAAGAATCTCTTTCTTCGATGGGACTGAGTTTAAAAATAAATACATCGACAGCTTTTCCACTATCTTCTCGTTATCAGCCCATGATTATACTTGAAACACATAGTGGATTTCCGTGAAAAATATCATGGATTTCCCTTTTTTCCGCGGATAGCAGAATAGTAATTTTGGAATGGACATATTTAAAACACGGTTCTCTAATATTTTAAGCGGTTGTCATAAATTAATAGATTTTTTATAAAATAAAATTTGATGAGTGCAAAAAAGATAAATGCCGCTTATGTGATAGCTTTTGTTTTACTAATAATATTTATTGCTCTGCTGGTATTCTTTACCAATAGCGGCGCCATTCAACTGTCTCTCCCGTTGTATTTTTTTCTGCTGGTTATTTGCGATCTCGGTGCCACTTTTTTTCTTGCTTCTGTATTAAAAAGTTCAGCGGAATATAGTGGTAATGTACTCAAAGGGAATTTAAAGATAACAGGGCCTGCAGTTATTTTCCTGGTTATTTTATTAATTGGTTATAAATATAAACCAATTGAAAAAGAGGACCCGTTTGATTTGACATTTATAGTAAGCTATTTTGAAAAAGGAATTCCTGAAAAACAAAAGGGCTCTATAAGAATCGAGTTGGATAATAATCCACGGGAATTACCTATTGATGAAGAAAATAAAGTCGTTTTCACCAATATTGATCACCGTTATCTGGGAAAAATGATCCCTGTAAGTTCCAATATTCCAGGCTTTACCATTTCCACGGGAAAGGATACTTTGATAAAAATTCCTGACAACATACTTCCTGTTATCAGGTTATCGCTTAATAAACTAATTGATTCGACCCTTTTTTCCGGATATGTATTTAAGAAAAATCAAAAAGGGCCGCCGTTGCCGGTAAAAAATGCAACCTTAAATTTTATGCAGTTTGGCAAAATTGTAAATAGTGATGATGAAGGTTTTTTTAAAATTTATTTGCCTTCAAAAACCGGCGATAATTCGAATTTAGTGATCATGAGCAATGGAAAATGGCTGTTTTCAGATCGGGTTGTTTTATCGGATAACATGCAGATTCTAGTTGATGGTAATTAATAAGTTGATTATGAAAATTATTCTGTTTATTGGTTACTTTTTATTATTCAGGAATAGTCAGATGATTGGCCAAACCAATCAATACATTTTTCAAATAGCTTACCTGATGCCTGATAATACCACCATGCCCGCTTCACTATTTGAATTAACTTTTAACGGTCATGAAGTAAAAGCCAATAGTTCGGGTGTTGTATTTTTCACGCGCGAAAACTCATCGAGATCGATATTAATTTCTTTAAGGGATTCCAATTATGTAGTGATAAGCCCCAAAACCATTGCATTTCCTGAAGATGCCAGTTTCATTACGACCATCGTGTTACACAAAAAAACAGAAACGGAAAAAGCATATAAAACGTTGGTCAAAATGCTGGATAAAAAAAATATTTATATCGGAGATGCCATCTCAAAAAATACGAAAGCGAATCAAAAAATGCAGGAAGAAATAGATTCTGTACTAAAAGTAGTGACTCAAAAATATAAAATTTCAAACAATGATTTAAGAAGAGCTTCGGAGATTCTGGCGGGCAGGGATAAATATTTTAATTTAATATCTGCTTCCCTCGAAGGCTACCTAAATGAGGCAAAGGATATCCGGGATATTTTTAAAAATATGCTTTCTTTTTCTTTGGAAAACCCGAAATCTTTCTTTCTGTTTGATTCAACGATAAAGGTGTACAACAACAGTTATAACGATTTGAACACGTACAATAACGAATATGAAAAGGCGGTAGAAACCTATTGGGGAAGTCCTGAATTAGCCAGCGGTTTTCATAACGTGTTTGATTATGCGATCAATGATATCCACCGCACAAATATCCTGGCGCTAAATACTTTGTTTATCCAAAAGGCCAATATGTATATACATGAAAAAAATAAAAAAAAACGGAAAGATTTAAAAGAGCAGATCGCTGCTACACTCAATTCCATTTTACCTATCCTGGATAATAATTTGGTGGTGTTGGAAAATAAAACGAAATACATTATCGGGAAACTGGAGGTTGAACGGGAAATTCTGAATAACTAAAGTTTGAACTTTTTTCCTTAATAATTAAAACATTTTTTATGAAACATTTTTTGAAACGATCAGTTGTAATAACATTCTTATTGTTAGTTGCAGGTTGTGATAAATCCTCAAACGATTTAAGTTCTTTGGTCGATCTTTATTTACCTGATTTTTCCAATCAATGGACAGAAGTAAAAGGTCCGGATTTAAATAGTTTCTTTTTTATCAACAGCACTGTAACCGATAGTAGCAAAGCCATTGGTACACTGGAAGGTGAAGAAGAAAATGGTACCGACAATTTTAAACTGAAAGGAACCTTTCAAAGTATAAACGTAAAACTACAATATCTTACGAATGCTGAAAATGGTGGCAATGATAA
>JBQCFI010000192.1:0-15647 GCA_051959325.1 Ginsengibacter sp.
TTGCAGCGAATGCAACTAATAATTTACAGATAAGAGTTGTCGCCTACCAGGGCGCGAATACCGTTCCTACAGTCATATCGAATGTGATTAATTTGAAAGTAACCACTTATCTTCCTTTCATGTACTTATGGGTGCCGGGAGATTACCAGGGGTGGAGCCCTTCCACTGCACCACAGTTAGGCGCGACTGTACCGGATCTGTTGAATTACGAAGGTTATCTAAATGTTCCTGCAGGTGGAAGTTTTGAATTTAAAATCACCAATGAGCCAGATTGGAATCACATTGCCTATGGTGGAGATGCGACTACTTTAAGCACTTCCGGTGGAAATTTAAAATGGCCCGATGGTGCGGGATATTATTATGTAAAAGCAAATCCTACTGCGTTAACCTGGTCAGCCACAAAAACAACATGGGCAATCATCGGCGACGCTACCCCGGGAGGGTGGGGTTCAGATACACCAATGACTTATGACCCGGTAAATAATGTTTGGGTAATCAACTCAGTCGCATTAACTGCAAACAGCCTGAAATTCCGGGCGAATAATGCTTGGGATATTAATTTAGGCGGCAATCTTAGCAAGTTGTCCTATGGTGGGGACAATATTCCCATTAGCTCGGCTGGCAACTATAAAATTGTGTTAGACCTCAGTCATCCATTGAAATATACAGCAACATTGACTAAATTATAATTGAAAGAAATTTTGTAAAAAAACTGCCTCAAAAAAGAGGCAGTTTTTTTATGTGGATAATTACAATAGAAAAAACAAATACAACTTATTTATTGATTTGTTGTCTTATTAATTAAATGAAAGTGGGCATCTGAACTTTAATCAAATTTTCTGTTTAAATTTATTCATATCGTTTTACAATTACATCTGGTTCTCAAAATGATTATTTTCACCTTTGTTTTAAACCCTTCACGACTCCACTTCTACTAAATTGAAAAACATGTTTAGAAAAATTACAGTTTTGACCCTTGTTTTTATGACCGTTTTTTATCCTGGGTTTTCCCAGAAACAAATGGTTGCAAATTCAGGCAAACCAGCTGAAGTGGTGCTTACTCCTTACAAAACAACATTGCTTGCTGATGGGAAAGATGAAGCAATTATTAAAGTAAGGGTTGTGGACAAAGATGGAAATGATATTCCTGATGCGGGTAACTTGATTGAATTTATAGTTAACGGCGGCGCACGAATCGTTCTAATTGAAAAAGGCGATTCCGGTAAAGGAAAAATTATTAAAGTGTCCGCTGAAAATGCAAAAAAAATTTCCTTTAATGGAGCCTCACGGGTGATTTTACAGGCAGGAAAAATTCCGGACCATATTAAATTTAAAGCAACATCAAAAGGATTGTGGGACGGGAGTACAGATATTATCACCGTGAAACCCAATCAAAAAATAAACACTTCAAATGATCCGTATCTTTTTTCAAAATTAAACATTCATTCTACTGCTAATCTAACCGGCAAAATTCTTGGCGCTGATATTTCTTTTCTGCCGCAACTGGAAGCAAGAGGAATCAAATTTTCTGATAATGGCGTTCAAAAAGATGTATTGGAAATTCTGAAGGATCATGGTTTTAATTATATCCGGTTGCGATTGTTTGTAGATCCGGCAAATGACAGTGGCTATTCTCCGGGCAAAGGTTTTTGTGATTTACCGCATACTTTAGAAATGGCGAAAAGGATTCAAAAAGCCGGAATGAAGTTTCTGCTGGATTTCCACTACAGCGATACCTGGGCCGATCCGGGAAAGCAGTTTAAGCCCAAAGCATGGGAAGGATTGGATTTTAATCAGCTTGCAAAAAAAGTATTTGATTATACAACCAATGTTCTGCTCGCTTTAAAGGCTCAAGGAACTTTGCCGGATATGGTGCAAACAGGCAATGAAATTAATCATGGAATATTGTGGCCAACCGGAAATGTGCAGCATTTAGACAGCCTCGCAACCTTACTAAATGCGGGCATGGCAGCCGTTAAAGAGGCAGATCCTTCAATCATTACATTGCTACATATTGCTTTGGGTGGACAAAATGCAGAATCAGAATTTTTTATCGATAACATGATGAGGCGTGGCGTTTCGTTCGATGTGATCGGAGAATCGTATTATCCAAAATGGCATGGAACTCTGGAAGATTTGCACACAAACCTGGATTTGCTGCATAAAAAGTATCGGAAACCGGTAATCGTTGCAGAATATTCTCAATTAAAAAAAGAAGTGAATAAGATTGCATTTTCCATTCCGGGGAATCAACTGAAAGGTACATTTATCTGGGAGCCACTTAATACCTGGGAATCTGTTTTTGATAAAGATGGAAAATCGAATCAGTATCTCTATGAGTACGATGAGATTAAAAAAGAATTTTTTAAGAAGTAAAGAAACGGAATTTTACAAAAAAGACACAGTAAACAAACAAATAAATCGAATTCCATTTTTGCATAAAACTAGTTTTTAAATAATCAACCTCACTCCTCCCAAATCTGAAAGTCTGTGTGGAAAATGATCACTTGGCGAACCAATAAACATAAAGTTTTGCGGAATGTTCCATTCCTCGCTTAATTTATTAATAATTTCAGGGCCAAAAATGCCCGGTATCTGGATGTATTCAAGTTTAATATCCGGGTAGGCGCGATCCAACGTCTGAAAGTCACGTTCAAAAGTTTTATTTAGTTTCTGTTCTTTTTGCAGAACGGTAACTATTTTCAGTTTTTGAGTAATTTCATTTTCCTGCACGTATTGGATCACTTTATTAAGGATCGCAATGTTATCGCCTTTGGTAAAATATACAAATGGCTGCCGGTTTAGCTTTCTCATTTCCTTGGTAAGATGAAACCTGCTGAAAACAGACGCTTTTTGAATTTTATCAAAAATAGAATTAGCGTATAACAGCAGATAATGAATGACTACTTTTCTTTTCAAAAACATGTATATAATGAGGATCGCAGGAATAAAATATTGCAGGAATACAATCAGGTAATCCGGATGAAGTTTTACGTTCCCATACAAAGCAATTAAAATTCCTAAGATGCCAAGCAATACCACAATAACAGGTGCATATTCAGGCCTTGGCAATCGGGCGCGTTTTATTTTCAACAACAAATTTCCAAAACCAAAAAACGCCATTACTGATAAAAATGAAATGGTATAAACGCCGGCAAGTGGCGCCAATTCACCGGCAGTAATGAAGAGAATGGAAAAGCACAAAATATAAAACACAATTAAGATCCGCGGCGAACTTCCTCTTTTATTTTCTTTTAATAATGCTTGTGGAAATATGCGGTCAAGTGTCATGCGCTTCATCAATCCGCTGACACCAATAAAAGCAGTAAGAACCGCACCACTCAATACCAGTGCGGCATCCAGCGAAACTACCGTTGCCAGCCACTTACCACCTGTCTGCCTTCCCATAAAAGAAAGAAAAGCCGCTTCATGCCCGGGAACTTCCGCCAGCGGCATGATAGAAACAGCAAGCAAAGCAATTGCAGGATTGATGATCATTACCAAAACCCACATATTTCTGAGCGTTTTTGGAAACACGCCCGGCCTTTGTTCTTCGATAAAATTGGCAGAAGTTTCAAAGCCGGTAATACCGAGCATCGCTGTACTGAAACCAAGGAATATGGCATTGGAAATACTTCCTTTTAACGGCGAATGAAAATTCATGTTTGCAATATCTAAACCATTTACCATTACAAAATAAATGGCACTCCCGATTAATAAGAGTAAAACAGAAAGATGAATAATAAATATAACCAGTGAAACGGAAGCCGATTCACTGATACCACTAATCGTAAGCAACAAAAAAATGGTAAGAATAACCATTGTCGCTATAATTACTGGAAAAAAAGGAAAAACGCTGTGCAAATAATGCATCGCTTCTGAGGCTGAAAGCACCGCTGTAGCCATATAAGAAAGTATGGTCAAACAAGCAGCAAGAGAAGCATTTCCTTTGCTGGTGGTGTTCAGCAGAATATTATAAGCGCCACCATTTAGCGGCAAAGCGCCAACAGCTTCGCCATATATTTTTCTAAAAAAAAATAAAACCAATCCTACGATTATTAAAGCGATAAATGCATACTGGCCTGCATATACGATGCAAAGCGCAGAAACATACAGGCAGGATGAGGTAATGTCATTTCCGCAAATAGCAGTAGCAGCTAACTGCTTTAATTTTTTTGGATGAGAAATCGGCTGATCGGTCATGATTTAATTATAAAATCCTACGGCTTCCTCGCCGTCTTGTAAAACGTTTATTAAAACATTATTACAATATTAAGACATTACAATTTATATGCCTGTTAGCAAAAGTGAAAATGCAAAATTTACAAAGTAGAAAAATAGGAATTTCAATTATTTATTTATTTACTGAAGAGCGGTAAATTAAAGTACTGAAAAATCTTTTTTATTAGAAAGGGTTAGCATTGTCACTAATAAAAGTTTACGCATCCGGGATGATCGGTTCTACAAGTTTGGTCAATTTTTCCAACGACTCCTGCCAACCCAAATAGCACATTTCCAAAGGTATTGCAGAAGGAATTCCGTCCTGCACAATTCTTATTTCTGTACCAATCAAAACTTTTTTGAACCAAACAGAAGTACTCATTTCCCCCGGAAGGTTTGGATCATCAAATGTGTCGGTATACTTTAAAAATTCATTCGGTTTAATCTCAACGTATTTTCCTCCGAACGAATGAGGATTACCTGTTGAAAAATTATGAAAGGTCATTTTATAAGTTCCTCCAACTTTCACATTCATTTCCTGGACAGTACAAAGAAAACCATAGGGAGGCAGCCAGGATAAAATGGCATTTTGCTCAGTAAATGCACGATATACTTTTTCGGGAGTTGCTTTAACTACCCTGTGCAGGGAAACACTGTTGCTGCTCATAAAATTTTATTTTTGTTTAAAAATTTTTAGTTTTCGTTCTGTGTGAAAGGAGTTCAGAACGCTGTTATTCTTCAATTAATGAAAAGATGTTTCCTGCGGGATCCTTGAACCAGGCAATGGTTGGGCCGCCATTATTACGGCTAATGCCCTTTTCGTCTGTTTTTATCTGGCCATCATATTGCTCAAAAGACACGCCTTTGGATATCAGTTCATCCACTTTTTCATCTATGTTTTTTACCGGAAAATTAAGAACCGTAAACGTTGCAGGAACATGATCCGGCTTTGGATAAACGATTATTTTGCTTCCTGCGTGCAGGTGCAATTCAATCAGACCCATTGGATTATCTGATACCTTTAATCCGAGTATGTCCTGGTAAAAGGTTTTTGCACTTTGCAAATCATTCACAGAAAAACTGCTGAATGCGGCTGATTCTGACAACATCATTTGTTTGATTTTTATCACACAAACTTAAAAGAATTGAGTAAATAAATGAGAGGGGATTTACGACAATTTAAGGCGGTCAGAGCGGCATTTCTATTGACAATTCTCTTATGCAAAAAACTTTTTCAATGGATTACTGGCTCTGTTTCTATAAGCATGTATCAATGAATTGATAAAGATAATTACCGCTGCTGTTAAAGCACCATACACAATTATTTTCTCCAGGTTCCAATTAGCAACTGCAATGGCTACTAGTGCCCAGGCACCTGCTAAAGCAAATTCACGCATGTTACGCTTCCAGGTAATAAATACATTTAGAATTGCGGCTATCACTATCATAATAAGTGTCCATACTATATCAGAAATGCCGAATCCGTTCCATTTTATTTTAGTTAAATAAGCCGCTATATCTGCTATCAGCGCCACGCTGATCCAACCCGAATAAAGACAAAATGGCCACCATACAAAGGCAATTTTTTTAAGCGGAAGATCATCTAATTCCATTCTTGCATTTAGAATAATTTTTACCAAGGAATAAAGCAAAATAATCATTAGCAAAACTGAAAGGCCAATGTAATCATAAAGCCATGCGATAACCCAAAAGCAATTAGCGGCGCATGAAACCACAAACCACCAACCAATCTCCGAAACAGGCCATTCGTCTTTTACTTTTTTAAAAAGTCCTCTTCCGGTATAAATTACAAAAGCCAGCAAACCGATATAGATCAATCCCCAGATGGAAAATGCATAGCCTGCAGGTGTAAAATAATTATGGTATTTATCAGAAATAGTCTTCATCGTACTTCCATTAAAAACTCCCGTATTGGAAAGATAATTGATAACTATCGTTACCATTAAACCGATGACATTAGCTGTTTGTAATGCCTTTTTCATAAAAATGATTTTGTATGTTGACCAAATCTTTTTTATCATGAACCTTCTTCAGGAATTTGTTTTCCGTCAATTTCAAATAAATAAACAAATTCAAAACAAACATTTCAAATCCATAAAAAACATCTTCAAGCGGTATAGTAAACAAACGAATGTTGAGATTTTGTGTTTGGTTATAATTGACTACCGGTTCTTCTAATCCGGTACCAGTAAGGATTCCATTCACTATTAAAAAGGGAATCAGCAGCAGCGAATAAACCGTTACGGCTTTGCCAAACCAGTTTATTTTGAAGACAAATTTTAAAAAAAGACAAAGAATCGCAGTGCTGATAAAAGTTACAGAAGTATAAACTTTATCGAAAAAAAATAAACCCGTTATCATAAGAATTATTGAAAAAACCATGCAAAAAAGGTTTTCTGTTTTTGCATTCCACGCAAGGTTGTAAAACTTGTTGAGACAGTAATAAGTAAATACGCATGAAAAAGGAATACAGATGAAAAAAAGTATTTCCTCTATCGGTAGATTGAAAAAATTTATTCCGGAAACATAATGTGAATTAAAATTCCAAACTCCAATTTTTACAAAAATTGAATCCCAAATAATAAAGAGAATACCCACACAAAATGCAGCAATAGCAAACTGCCTCCACGTTTTATAAAATTTTATTTTTCGATGAAAAGAAAAAATCAATGGGATGATAACCGTAAAGAAATCCACAAAAAAATAAAGAGATTTCATGTATTCATTTTAGTTGTTGTTAATCTGAACCCGCCGGTGTTTTAAGCCATATTTCTTATTTTTTATGTCGTGGAAATATTTAAATGGCACCCACAACATTCCAAAACATTCTCCATCTTCTTTTGTCAAATGTTTATGGTGCATCTTATGTGCGCGACGAATGGCTTTAAAATAGATATTGTCGGAGTTTCTAAAAATTTTAAACCTCTGATGAATAAAAATATCATGAACCAGGAAATAAGCAATGCCATACAAAGTAATTCCTACACCAATCCAAAAAAGAAAATTATAATCGTTCATTCTTCCAAGAAACAAACACGCAATGCCCGGCAAAGCAAAAATGATGAAGAAGAAATCATTGTGCTCTATAAAACCATCAGATTCTTTTTTATGATGGTCTTTGTGCAGTTTCCAAAGTACGCCATGCATGATGTACTTGTGAGCAAGCCAGGCAACGCCCTCCATACAAATAAAGGCGGCCACGACAATAACGGATTTAATAACTACTGTTTCCATTTTCTTTAAATATTTTATTCAAAATGTCCTTTCTGTAATTGAAGATTCGCTCAATTTTTTTTCTCACAATCAATGAATGAACCAGCTTTCCAATAATTCCAAACGGCAACACATATTTTACCTCATCTTTCATTAACACGCCTTCTTCCTTTTGAAAAAACCGGTGTGTATGTTCCCATGTTTTATAAGGCCCTTTCAACTGTTTATCAGTAAACATTTCAGGCTTTTTTATCTTCCATATCTCAGTTTGCCAATGCAAAGGAATACCAAATAAGGGCTTTACTGTATAATCAATAAGCATACCCTGATAAATATCTTTATCATCTAACTGTGTCAGAATATTAAAATCCAATTCAGGCGGAGTTATTGTGGCTAAATTCCTGGCAGAGGAAAAAAAATTCCACGCAGTATTCATATCCGTTGATAGAAATTGCTCTGTTTTATAATAATAAATTTTCATTATAGCAATGTCAATTTTTCTTCATACCGGCTCCTTACTTCAGGTAAACAAATTTTTAACCACGCTGTATAAATTTCCGGGTTGACAGAAATTTCTTTGGCTAAATTTTCCAGGGTGATATATTTCCAATTCATCACTTCACTGGAATCCAGCTTTGGTTTTTCATCACTTGTGCCAAAATAAACATGGTCCAATTCATGTTCTGTTAATCCATTTTCAAAGAAAGCCTCGTAAAGAAATTTGAATTGAAATTGTGTTTCGGCTTCTATGCCCATTTCTTCTTTTAATCGTCTTACTACTGAATCCTCAATCAGTTCTGAATGAATTGAATGGCTACAACAGGTATTGCTCCATAATCCGCCAGAATGATATTTTCCGCTGGCTCTTTGTTGAAGTAAAAGTTCATTATTTGAGTTAAAAATAAATACAGAAAATGCCCGGTGTAGCAGTCCCTTTTGATGAACAGAAAGTTTATCCATCAATCCAATCTCATTGTCATTTTCATCCACAAGAATTAATAATTCATTCATCATTTTATTTTTTGTTTATCATCTGTAAACCAACAAATAGTGTGATTTTCATACCCAATTCATTTTGTTTAAAATCAAACTGTTTAACATTAAACCAATTTTTTTCCCGTTATTGATTCTTACTCTTTCATTCAATATCTTATGAGCAGGCAATTTCTTTATTTTATTGAACAACGACCGGTAATACATATAAGCCAGGTAAACGCCTCCTTTGGACGAGCGCGGAAGTCTTTTTATTCCTACAAGTGCTATTCTGAAATCTTTCTCTATTTCTTCTTCAATTTGTTGCTTTGCGGAGATGCTGAACTCATTCATTTTTACACCGGGAAAGTAGGTTCTTCCGAGTACCCAATAATCTTCTGTCATATCTCTTAAAAAATTTACTTTTTGAAATGCCGCACCAAGCTTCATTGCAAATGGACTTAAATCATTATACATTTTTTCATCACCTTCTGTAAAAATATGAAGACACATTAGACCGACAACTTCTGCGGAGCCTAAAATATACTCTTGATATTTTTCATTCGTATAATCTACTTTATGCAGATCCATTTCCATGCTTTTCAAGAACGTTTGAATCAATTGCTGATCAATACTATATTCATGCACCGTGTGTTGAAAAGAATTTAAAATTGGATTCACAGATATCCGCCATTCAATTGATTGAAACGTCTCTTCTTTAAATTTTTCAAGAAGGTGCTGCCTGTCAAATTGTTCAAAGCTATCTACGATTTCATCTGCCAGCCGGACAAAACCATACACTGAATAAATGGCGTTTCGAAGCCGGTTGTTCAAAAAATAAATGCCCAGCGAAAAGCTTGTGCTATATGTTTGAGTGGTCATTTTACTCACTTTTACAGATAAATGATCAAATAACTGTTTCATACTTTTTACTTTTTAAATATTTCAATAATTGTTCGGCGGCAATCTTTCCGGAAATAAGTGAAGGCGGCACGCCAGGCCCTGGAACGGTTAACTGGCCCGCATAAAAAAGATTTTTTATTTTTTTATTCCTGATTTTCGGCTTCAGAATCGCAGTTTGCATCAGGGTATTTGCAAGGCCATAAGCATTTCCTTTATAAGAATTGTAATCCGTCACAAAATCATTCACGCAGTAACTTTTCTTAAAACCAATATGGCTTATTATTTCATCACCGGTATATTTCTGTAAACGTTCCATCATTATTTTAAAATACTTTTCGCGTGTTGAACTATTGTCTTCCAATCCCGGAGCTATGGGCATCAAGAGAAAAAGATTTTCGTGATTGGCCGGTGCAACAGTATCATCAGTTTTTGACGGACAGCATACATAAAACAGCGGCTTTTGCGGCCATTCCCGATTTTTGTATATCTCTTTAGAATGTTGCAACAAATCTTCGTCAAAAAATAATGTATGATGTTCTAATGATTGTAGTTTTTTATCGATGCCTAAATAATAAATAAGTGCCGAGGGCGAAAATGTTTTTCTATCCCAGTATTTTTCTTTGTAATTCCGGTATGCCGGTTCCAACAATTTTTCCTCAACATGGTGATAGTCAGCAGAGGCAACAATAGCATCGAAATCAATTTGTTGATGGTTAACAATAATAGAAGTAGCCTTATTATTTACAACCTGAATTTTTTCGACAGGCGCATTAAAATGAAAAATTGCGCCACCCGCTTCAGCTATTTTAAGCATTGCTTCTGTTACTTTGCCAAGACCACCCGAAGGATACCACGTTCCTAATTTTAAACAGGCATAATTCATCAAACTATATAATGCGGGCGTTTCCTGCGGCATCGCTCCCAAAAATAAAACAGGGAATTCCATGAGTGCAATCAACTTCGGATGTGAGAAATATTTTCGCACATGTTTACTAAAGGAAGAAAAAATTTGCAAACGCAACGAGCCTTTCAAAAGGTCTTTGTGCAAGAATTCAAAAAGAGAAATTCCAGGCATTTTGGAAAGGTTCTTCATGCCTGTTTCATATTTAAATTGCGCCTCTTTCATAAATTCATCCAGCCTTCGGGCGCTTCCAATTTCAATAGATTCAAACATTTCACGAATCTTTGAATATTGAGCAGAAATAGACATTCCTGAATCATCAAAGACCATATTAAATGAAGGTGAAACTAATTTCAATTCATAAAAATCAGAAACGCGATATCCGAGGTCATTAAAGAATTGCTCAAAAATTTCCGGCATCCAATACCAGCTTGGCCCCATATCAAATACATACCCATTAGCGGTTTTCAATTGTCGCGCCCTTCCGCCAGCCGTATAATTTTTTTCAAACACATGTACTTCATGACCAGCGGCTGTTAAATAAGCTGTGGCACTTAATCCCGAAAACCCTGCACCTATAATAGCAATTTTAGCCATGAAACATTTTAATTAACTAATGAAGTATTTGAGGAAGACAGTTGGGAGATTAGATCGCCAGGTGAATTCAAAAAGTGAATCTTTTTCAACTTTCCGACGTTTTCTGAAAACTGTTGGTCACTGGCAACAAAAATATTCCTGCCTTTAAACTCGTTTGTCATTTTCAAGAGATAATGTCTTGCATCTTCAGGAAAATCGGAATGCACAAAAAACATCAGAAGGTTTTTCGCACCGGTAGAATGAACAGCCGTTTTTAAAGACTGAAAGGGAACATTACTGCCAAGGTAAAATATTTTTTTACCGTAAGACCTGACAAGATAATTGGCAAAAAGTAACCCGATTTCATGAAATTCATTCTCCGGCAAAAATAGCACCCACGAATCCGATTCCGGTGCCGGCGATGGACGAGAATCGATAGCAGTAAAAAATTTCTGCCGCAGCAAATTACTGATAAAATGTTCATGTGCGGGTGGTATTGAATCCGCCGCCCACATTAAACCAATACGAACCAACATCGGATATATTACCCCCAGGTAGGTGTCTTTCATTCCATAGCGAAGAATACAATGGGAATATATTTTTTCAAATCCGGTTTCATCATAACTCATTCCGGCACTGATCAGGTGGGCTATAAAATATTCATAGGTTTTATTCCCGCTCTCTGCGTTTAATTCTTCGATCAATGCAGACAAATTTTTATCCGGCATTACACACAGTTCTGATACTTTATAGTTAAGATCCGCTAAACTCACAATATTCAGCAGACGGCGTAACTGTGAGCTGTCATAGTAACGTGTATTTCCTTCAGTCCGGTGCGGTTTCAGTGCATTATATCTTTGCTCCCACATCCTGATCGTATGCGCTTTTACGCCGGAAAACCGGGCTAATTCAGAAATTGAAAAAGAATTCATTTGTTTAAATATTTTCAAAGATATTTAAACATGTGTATTTTACAAAAAAAATATTAAAGAGACGTCTAGTGCGTATATACGCGAAAAAATACTGGCATAATGTTATCCTCAAATTTCAAAAAAAAGTATGGGGCAAACAAAAAATCTTCATAACGAAGAAGGTATAAAAAAAATAAAGGAATTAGTTAAAGACATTACTACTTGCATGTTCTGTACAGAAGTAGAAAAGCTACCATTTAAAACCCGACCAATGGCAACCCTTGACGTCGACGACGAAGGAAACGTGTGGTTCATGAGTTCCAGAAATAGTAGCAAAAAGCATGAGATTAAGACAGATGCACAGGTTCAGCTTATTTATGCAAAAGGAGTCACTAGCCATTTTTTAAGTATTAGCGGAAAGGCACGAATAACAAAAGATAAGGAAATGATTGATCAACTTTGGAATGCGTTTGCAAAGGCATGGTTTCAGGAAGGTAAGGACGATCCAAACATAGCGTAATCAAGATCATTCCCCACGAAGCCTGTTATTGGGATACGGTACATGGAAAAATGGTATCACTTCTGAAAATTGCTGCATCAGTTGTTTCAGGCAAAACCATAGATGATCGGGTTGAAGGAAACATCATTTTTTAAATACTTTACATGAAGCAGCACCTTCGACTTCCACGTAAAGATGTGTTTGTAATAATGAGAATTTTAATACTCAAAAAGAAATCCTTTTGAGTATTTTATTACTTAATCATTACTCGGCTTTAAGTTGAACATCCTTCTGGTAAAAAAAAAAAATAAAATGGATGTTTAAAATTGTAAGCAATAAATTAAACCATTTGGTACTTGAAAATAATTGTCTTCGTCAAAAAAATAAACCTACATAACGGTTTAAAGAATCTGTCTTTGGCAAAAGAATTGATTTCCATTCAAATATTATTTCACTTAAAAACAAAAATTATGAATCCTCAACGCAACACTCAACACCAGGAAGGAGAAGTTACGAAACAAATTGAAAATCAAACAGCAAAACTACCTTCAGACATTTTTTTGTGGGCAGCTTTAGGTTCTATGGCTGTATCAGCAGTCTTGCAATGTACGAACGCCAGGCACCGGAGTCTTTTTGTCGGTCAATGGGCTGCTCCTTTCCTCCTTCTCGGCATATATAACAAACTGGTGAAATTGGAAGGACATGATCAAACAGATAAATAAAAATGAGTTCAATACTCTTCCTCTCGTTGCCACCAACTGCAATGATGATGGATTTACTTATTAATAATGTAGTTCAGTTGTTGATTAAAAGTACGGATACTCGCAGTTTAAAGGCATCATTCTCCCGGGCATAGCCGTATCAAGTCCAGGGTAAGTCCGGCATATGCCGGAGATGCCCCGGACTTGATACAAATCAAGTGACTGTGTGAGACCAGGGAAAACAGGGTTTGGTATTGCTTATTTATATCTTCAAAGCATCTGGTATAAACTTTTAGCACAACTCTATAACCATAGCACTTGCGCCTCCTCCGCCATTGCAGATTCCGGCAGCTCCTATTTTTCCATTGTTTTGTTTTAAAACATTGATCAGCGTAACAATAATTCTTGCCCCACTTGCGCCCAACGGGTGACCCAAAGCAACTGCACCGCCATTTACATTTACTTTGGCAGCATCCAGTTTCATGTTTTGCGTATTTACAATTCCTACCACGCTGAAAGCCTCATTCAATTCAAAAAAATCAACATCGGTTATTTTCAATCCCGCTTTTTCTATTGCTTTTGGTACAGCAAGTGAAGGCGTAGTTGTAAACCATTCCGGCGCTTGTTCCGCATCAGCATAACTGAGAATCTTTGCTATCGGTTTTAATCCTAAAGCATCTGCCTTTTCTTTGCTCATCAAAACCAAAGCAGCAGCGCCGTCATTGATCGTGCTCGCGTTGGCCGCAGTTACGCTTCCGCCTTTTTCAAATGGAGATTTCAATTCCGCAACTTTATCAAACTTTACATTAAAAGGCTCTTCATCTGTATCCATTACAACAGGCGCTCCTTTTCTTTGCGGAATTTCCACACCGACAATTTCATCTTTAAATTTTCCCTCATTTTCGGCAGCCTGGCTGCGCTTATAACTTTCAATGGCAAATTCATCCTGTTGCTCACGCGAAATGTGACATTCTCTCGCACATAATTCTGCTGCATTTCCCATTGCATAATCTTTATAAACGTCGGTCAGGCCATCTTTTGCCATTCCATCAATAAGATTAGTATTTCCGTATTTGTTTCCCCAACGAACCGAAGGCGCATAAAAAGGAGCGCTGCTCATATTTTCCATTCCGCCCGCTATAACCACCTCGGCATCACCCAGCAAAATACTTTGAGCTCCATTCATGACCGCCTTCATGCCACTTGCACAAACTTTATTAACTGTGGTGCAACAAACATTTTCCGGAAGCCCCGCAAAAATTGCAGCCTGCCGTGCAGGAGCCTGGCCGAGATTGGCCTGCAACACACAGCCCATGTACACTTCCTGCACATCTTCCGGTTTAATTCCCGCCTTTTCTACGGCCGCTTTGATAGCAGTCGCACCAAGTTTTGTCGCCGGTATATCTTTTAATTTTCCACCAAAGCTTCCGATTGGTGTACGAACTGCAGCAAGAATGTAAACTTCTTTTTTATCCATAAAAAATTTTTATTCTCAAAGGTAATGAAATTACCTGCGGCATTCGGAGTGTGCAAAAGGATCAAAAAATTTTTAGAATTGAAATGAAAAAAATCAAACGAAGAGATTTATTCCAAAATGATTCAAAGAATGTGAGATACTGGATCTAAAACAAAAAATTGTCAGCAAATAAATATCTGTAAACAAGAATTGGCGATATTTCTTAGTTTACTGAAAAAATTTGAACTGACAATCAATTTTAAATGCCCCTGCTTATGAAGCGATGATCATCCAGTCGTCATTGCCGTGGCCTTTTTTAATGTATTCGTCCATAAGCGCAGCAACCGCTGGTATTACGGTTAGTTCTTCGTTTGCATTTTCTGCTTCTTTTATCATCAAACCTGCATCTTTGCGCGCCATATTTAATTCCCAGGAGGGATGAGAAAAATCGGCGGCAAAAATCGTTCTGAGCCTGTATTGAAGCATTGCGCCTGGATTCCATTGGCTGAATAAACTATTTATTTCATCACCACTGATATCAACCGATTTTGCAAGTTTCAGTACATCAGAAAGACCGCCTGTCAGGGAAATGAGAAACAGGTTTCCAATCAGCTTCATTCCTGCGGCTTTACCTTCAGCAGGACCAAAATTCAATAATTTTCCGGTCATCGAAGACAGCTTCTCCTGCCATTTTGAAATGACGTCCTGGTCGCCAGAAACGAGCATGAAACCAGTACTTTCAAGCGCATTTTTTGGACCCATAAAAACAGGTGCATGCAAATACGTCAATCCTTTTTCTTTCCAGTTTTTTGTTCTTTGAATAGCACCTTCTACTGACGTTGTAGTATGATCTATAATCGTTGCTCTCGGTTTCAATGCTGCTTCTGCAGCTGATAAAACTTCATTAACTGATGCATCGTCTTTTAATGTCAGGTGAATTACGTCAGCATCTATAACTGCAGCTTTCACATCTTCAAAAGCGTGTGCGCCATCTGCCTCCAGCGCTTTTGCTTTTGAGGTGGTTCTGTTCCATACATTTACCTGTTCGCCTTTTTTCAACATGGCTTTTACAAAATTGGAACCTAATAGTCCCATCCCTAAAAATGCTTTCATAGTTTTTTTGAATAAAGGTAAGCAGTTATCTAAAAACTATTCGGTTAAGAATATTTTCAACAAACCAACAAATAGAAACGATTTCTATTTTTTCAACAGGAATTATTACGGTTTTATTTCAATCGCTTTTGTTCTTTTTGAAATACCATTTTCATTAAAA
>JBQCFI010000193.1:0-9145 GCA_051959325.1 Ginsengibacter sp.
AATGTATAAGGGCCATACAAATTATCGGATGTCGCCCTTACAATTTCCGAATATTTTGTCCAGCCGGCCAGGCCATATTGTTGAGGCCAGCGGGATGCAAACATGTGATAAGTATTTCCTACTTTAATTACCGAAGGACACCACAAAATATAACCGTCCATTTTAAAACCGCCTTTTTTTACAGCAGGTTGCAAGGCGTCTTTTAAAGTCTGACACTGTACATAACATGAATAAGAAAGCAGCAAAGCGATGATAAGCGCAAATGATTTTAATAATTTTACCATAATTGTTTTAAATGTTTGAGTGCACGTAACATTGAATCACTACTTCTTTTTTTGATTTTTATCTAAATACAAACTCACACGTGAAAGGGCTGCATTATTTTCAGCATCCAGAATGATTACCCTTACTTTCCATACCGTTTCTTTTGGAAAGCGGATGAGTTTATTTTTGCCAATTGAAGTTCCTTCTGAGAGCAATTTCCAATCACTGTTTACCTGGCCTTCAATTTTATACTTAAGAATCCTGGGGCCCGGCACATTCGGTTCAGAAATAATGAGCGCATTGATGTCCAGCGGCCCTTCTGTATCTATTTCAAATGCTGCTTTGATAACTCCATTGTCCGTAGCCCAATAATCTGAATCAATTCCATTAAGTGCTTTTTCCCCTCCAAATTGCCGTTTTTTTTCTCTTACGTTGCTTACGTTTACCGGCCGGTACATCCCCAGATCCGGCCCGAGAAGCGGATCGGAAATAACTTTTTGTGGTGGCAAAGGAGATATGTTTTGATTTGTAACAGGTTCCCGGAATAAGAATGATAACCTATATTTTCTAATGCAGTACGGCCTAATCGTTCTTCTAATTGAGCAAGATAAAGACTTTGAGGCGCTACCGGAATTCCATGTGAGTCAAAAGTACCCTCGCCAAGAATGGGTGATGAATCAAACAATCTTGCAGTTTGCTCACGTGTCCCCTTACAACCGATTGCCCAGTTCATTGCTCCCGGTGGATTCTGAATAATGTAAGTTTTTGCGATGCAATTCCAGGCCACTGCCCAGGCCATCGTCCAGCCATGGCCGGAACCTGCCACTCCCCTGTTCATGAAATCTATTCCGCCGTCGGGAACCACACAGTTATCAACCAGTAAGCCCGTTGACCAACGCTGATGTGGCTGAATCCGGCTTCCATAGCCTCTGAAAATGCTGTTTAAAATTACATTTGGTCCGGTCACCAAACTTCCGGTCCACACAAAATAGGTATTGCCGCCGCCTACTTCACAACGGTCAATGAGATTACCACTGCCCTCTATGCTGAAATCTGTCGGTTTGGAAGCTCCCAGGTTAGGATAGGTATGTTTCACCTTTACCTGTTGCATGGTAATATGATTTCCGGCAAGCGTAGTGGTATTCATCGTTTCTTCAAAATAAACATCTTTCACCCAACAATTATCGCCTTCAATCCTGATACCAGAATAGGGGGCACGACCATAATCAACTTCCAGTGGCACACATTGAATATGCAGATTTTCTATCCCAACCTGTGAAATACGATGAGATTCGGAAACTTTTTTTATGATTGTTCCAGCAGGATCCAGATAATGTGCATCATAGGAATCTGAAAGAGGAATGTTTATGGTGATTTTATTCGCGGAAATACTGGTAATCTTTCTTTCAGATATTTCCTGACGACCGCGCGCAATCCATGTTTGCGGCTTCCCATCTCTTTTCAGGTTATCCATTTCCATAAAGTGTACCCATTTATCGGTAACAGGCCTCAGGATAGCAATTCTATCTCCTACCTCAAATGGTGTTACATCGTTTACCGTAAACGCGGATTCGCCGGAAGGAACATAACTGTCGTTTATTTTTGCAAAATTATTGTTAGACATTTTTTCATCCTGATTAATTCCCTTCTTTCCACCACTTATAATAATGGCCTGGTGTTTATTGCCATTCATAAAAATAGTGCTTCCTCCTGAACCACTACCACTTCCACGCAGCACTACGCCATTTGCCGAAATCGTGATTGTTGCATTGCAAAAAAAAGTGCCCGGAGCCAATTGCACCGTTCCACGATACCCATTTTTCAATGGCAATGCTTCTACCGAATCAATGGCTGCCTGAATAGATTTTGTAGCGTCAATTGCGCCTGAAGAATTTACGGTAAGTACTACCGGAACATTCGGAAGTGATACTCCTCCTCCCATATATCCGGCACTGGAAAAATCCATTATTTTATCACCCTTCGGAGTAGTGTGGTAAATAAGCCTGCCATTATTTGCAAGATAAACCCACTTGCTAAAATTGCTTTTATTTTGGGGGAATGCACTCCCGCAAATCATCAAAAGGGTCATTGAAGCGATTGATTTTTTCTTAAAAAAGGAAATAATTGGATTCATTGATGAGTATTGTAACAGGATCGATATGTACCGTTTATTTATCTTTCATCGCTTTTGCTCCTACATCCACACGATTTAAAATATGTACTTTTCCCTCCGCTTTTGAAAATTCATCGGCTCCGGTATCGAACGGCCAAACTCTTACCTGGCCATCCATGTCAAGTGTAATCCCGGGAAATTTTTCTGTCACAGCATTAATAGCGGGGCTTTCAGATTGCAAATGAAAAGTTCCTGATGCGTCTCTTAAGAGCTTTGGATTTATTTGCCGAAATCCATTGCCCGGCATATCACCGGCGCCATCTGTTTTATAAATAATATTGCCATTCCAAACAGCATTCATTAATGGGCCAGAAATAGTTGCCGCAGGACCACCACCTTGAATGATATTATAGGCAATAGTTATAAAAGTAGCGCCCAACCCATCTTTACGGCCACTCTGAAAAAAATTACGTCGATTGTCTATCAAAGTGTTGAAAGCAATCAACACCCTGTCCGGCCTGTCGTGTGATGTAAGTTTAGCGCCATCGGCCACTTCACCATCTCCATTTCCCACAAAGATCGCCGGATCACAATCTTTAAAATAGTTACTGTATACGAAATGGTCATCTCCAAAAATTCTCAGACCGGGCGTATGAATAAAATAATTGCCATAGACAAAAGATTTATTACCATGCCGTAAGGTGAACTGTGCGGGACAGTTTCTAATTGTATTGAAACGAAGCGTTACGCCAGACGCTTTAACAGAAATTAATTCATTTTCCCCTGCACAATCTTCAAATAGGTTGTATTCAACAATGCTATTGCTTGTTGAAAGGCTAAATCCGCTTAGCCCGAATTGAAAAGCTTCAGCTCCGTTAGCACCTCCCTGGTTTTTGAAATTTTTAAAATAATTATGATGTATCCAAAGCCTTTGTGCAATTTGATTTCCACTGCCTCTTATTGCAAGAAATCTTCCCATAGCATTTTTATTTTGAAAAGTATTATAGTCTATTTCATGATCACTGCCGGCTATAGTAAGATCTTCTCCTTTACCCGATGTCTCAAAAATATTTTGTGTAAAGCGGCAAAATCTTGTACCCGCACCTGTCTTAGCTTTTGAAGACTCGTGCGTAAATTTGAATCCTTTGATGATTATATAGGCCGCAGGGCTAACGAGATTAAACCCGCCGGAACCCGTTATTTCAGCAGCCCCAATATTTTGAGCCGCTATGGTAATCGGTTTTGATTCCGTTCCAGCCTTATCTATTATAATGTTGCCAGTGGTAATATAAACGCCATTTGATAGAAGAACAATATCACCTGGGTTTGCATTGTTAATTGCATTTTGCAATGTTTCTATCGAAGAAACTATAATGGTTTTTGCAAAAAGCTCTCCAGATGTAAACAGGTTCACAAATAAAACAACAATGAAGTATTTTTTCATAATTTATCTTTAAAAGAATTAATTTCTTATTTGTATTCAATTCATCTTTAAAACAATGTCTTACTTTCATCCAATCTTTTCTTGCGCAACAAAGCCTCCAGATAATAATAATCAGCATAGATAATTGGAACATCTACTTCGCTGTTGGCAGGTTTAGAACCCGTGCTATGCAATAAAATAAAGCCTTTATTTTCTCCGATCGGTGAACGATAATATTTGGTAAGGTTTTCCATTATTTTATCGGCAGTTCTTTTATAGTTATGCCCATTTTTATCATACACGCTTAACTCGTATAACGCGGATGCCATCACCGATGCAGCAGAGGCGTCTCTTGGTTCATCAGGAATATTTGGTGCATTAAAATCCCAATAAGGAACCAAATCTTTTGGCAGGTGCGGATTATGTAAAATGAAAGAAGCAATATGCTCAGCCTGATCAAGAAAAGCTTTATTTTTCGTCTCCCTGTAACACAACGTAAAGCCATATAATCCCCACGCTTGCCCGCGCGCCCATGCCGATTCATCACTATATCCCTGTGCCGTATTTTTTTGTATCACCTTTCCGGTCGCAGTATCATAATCTACCACGTGGTAAGAACTGTAATCAGACCGGTAATGGTTTTTCATGGTGGTCATTGCATGGGTGGAGGCAATTTTATAAAACGAAGAATCACCGGTTAATTTTGTCGCTTCAAAGAGTAATTCAAGGTTCATCATGTTATCAATGATAACAGGATATTGCCATTGTTCTTTGTGATGATCCCAGGAACGGATGCAGCCAATTTTCGGATTGAAGCGGGTCGATAAAGTTTTTGCCGATTGAATAATTACTTCCTTATAATGGGGATCGTGTGTCAGATTATAGCCATTTCCAAAACTGTTATAAATCTTGAAACCCATATCATGCGTACCACCATTCGTTTTTTCTTTCTCAATGTTTGCGGTAAATTTTTCCGCCTCATCTTTCCATTCTCTCTTCTTAGTATACTCGAATAAAAACCAAAGTTCTCCGGGAAAGAAGCCGCTGGTCCAATCTTTAGAAGGTACTAATTTTAATTTATCATTTTCCAATGTTCTTGGCGACACCAGATTTGCGGTATCGCTTTTTGCTTTTGCCATTTCAGCCAACATCAACTTTGTTTGTAGTTCTGCATCAGCAAATATTTTTGGTAGCGGTATTATTTTTTTTGCAACAGGAATTAATTGCACCTCCAACAACTTCATTAATTCAGATTTTGAAATTTCAACCGGTGTAATTTTTAAATGATGCATTCCTGCCGGCAAAAAAATATTTTCTATTTGACGGGTGATAACGCTCATATTTTTTCCGCCATTAATAACAGAATACTTTGAATAAAAATCATCCATTGCTATTGAATAAATTCCTCCACTTGTTTCCAAAGGCGCTACATATTTTATTGAAATTTTGAAATTACCCGGTGCAGAAGTTCTGAACTTCCAGCTAAGACTTTGATCTTTATCTTTCCACCCTTCAACATAATAACGGTCCCTTTTACCATCACCAAACCTGAAGCCTTTACCTTGCTCCGTAGCATCATAAGCGAGCAACCGCGTTAAAGGAATATTTGTTGAAACATAGCGAACAGAATCAGTTTTAAGCTGATTTTTAAACTCCACAACCAGAACTGTATTTACAGTATCAAATGCTTTTACGGGCAGATTTATCAATAGATCATTTGCATTTATTCTTGATGAGGTAAACTGCTTTTTTTCATCAGTAAGCAAATAAATATTATCAATTTCACTTTTCAATCCGCCGACATACAATTTGCCCTTTGCAGGCCATTGAAAAATATGCAGGTACAACTTATTTTTCTTTAGTGTAGATACACCCCAGCTTTGCAATGGCAATGAGCTTGCTGTTGTTCCGTAAATACTCTCCCCATTTTTGTTCATCCATTTTCCAATGCCTTTTAAAATTGCCACATCTTTCGGATCAAATGTTCCATCACCTTTCGGGCCAATGTTCATTAACAAATTCCCTCCACGGGAAGCGGCACTGGCAAGCAAACGAATAAAATGTGAAGGGGGTTTATGACTGCTATCAAACTTAGAATACCCATAAGATTCATTCGTTGTGGGAATGGCTTCCCAATCTCCTTTTACAGGATAAAATTCTGCAGGCCGGTCAGCAGTATTTTGATAATCGCCAAAATTTGCATGGGCACTTCGCACCAATCTTCCATTTACTACTACGTTTGAATCAACATCACGAATAGCTTTTAGTATTCTTATATTTTCTGACAAAGGCAATTTTTGCGGCGTATCAAACCATAAAATATCGGGATGATATTTGGCAATCAGTTCTTTTATTTGCGGTATCGCTTTTTCATCAACATATTTTTTTGCTTTTGTCAATAATTCCGGATGAAGATCATACCAATCTCTTCCTCCATATAAATTCAGGTCTCCTCCCGGGTTTTTGTATTCCCAGTCGTTACCCGGCGCATCAGGATGCTCCCAGTCAAATGCATGTGAATAATAAAAGCCGAATTTCAATCCATATTTTTTGCAGGCTGCAGAAAGTTCCGCCATCGGGTCTCTTTGAAAAGGTGTTTGCTTTTTGATATTAAAATCAGAAACTTCCGAAGGATACATGGCAAAACCATCATGATGTTTGGAAGTAATGATCATATATTTCATTCCGGCGTTCTTTGCAGTCTTTACCCATTCATCTGCATTAAATTTTACAGGATTAAACCGGCGAGCTAACTCCAAATATTCTTTACGTGAAATTTTTTCTTTGCGCATTAAATGCTCTGCATAGCCATCTACTTTTTTCCCTTTCCACTCTCCTCCTGCTGTTGAATAAACACCCCAATGAATAAACATCCCAAACTTTGCCTGTCGCCACCAATGAATGCGTTGGTCATGGTTTTTCATAGAAGCCGTCCACCATCCGTTGACCGCATTGTCTATTGCCTGCTGGTCTCGTTGTTCTCCTTTTAAAATCAATTCATTTACATCCTTCGATGATTGAGAAAAAGAGGTAATTGAAGCCAGGCTAAGTAACAGGATTAAAAATAAGTGATTCTTTACCGGTTTGATTTTCATAAATAATTTTTTAGAATAACTTTCATACACTTCCATGATTCTCAAAATTAAAATCTGAATTATTTGTTCTTTTACTGTTGCTCATTTCGAACGATTGGCGTACCTGATCCTTAATCCAGCCAGATCAACGGGTGACGAACCGGCAAATTCCTGATCACCTCGTCCACCTTCGGATCATGATCTAAATTTTTCCAGGTATTGAACCATTCTTTATGATGATATGCCTCCGCACCGAAAATTAAAAAAGGCTGCGCTACAGGCCATTCATTCCAATACATTACATCCTTTTTAAATGGCCATTTACTTTTATCAGCAATGTATGGATACAAAAATTCAATTCCTTTTTTTATTGATTTTCCATCAGATGTTTGGTAATTCCATAGATCATTATCTTTAGAAGAAAGAATCTGGCATAGGGTTGTCATGGCATCTAAATTAAAAATTGAGTATCCATACGGTTTAGTTCTTGCTGTTTCGCGCGGGAAACTGCCATCAATAGCCATCTGCTTCGGAAGAAAAACGTTCTTATAACGGTTGCTGCAGAATTCCATTAGTTTTTTATTTCCGGTAAATTTTGAAAAAACGGCAACCTGCATTGCCCAGCACGTCCCATGATTATTAGTAGCATTCATTTCGGCTTTGCCATAAGGATGTGTGGTAAGCCATTCAAGATATTCTGCAAACCAATTTTTTATTGCTGCCAGGCTATTTTTATCCATCGCTGAATCTGTTTCCATCACCAGCAATCCCTGCACTACTTCCATCAATTGAATGGTATCAATAATGCCGATCCCTCTTCCGGTAAACCGGCCTTTGATGGCCTGAGCATATAATAAGTTGGCATTCATCAAAGTGGCCGTGTCAACAAACCATGCTTTGCAATGTTTCATTGCCTGCAGAACATATTTTTTATCACCTGTTAATTTATAAGCCGATGCCAATGCCCCTACAATTTTACTAAAACGAATCATTGCATGCCGGTGCGCAACAAAATTATCGGGATTGGTCATCCCATCTTTTTGTATGTAGGGGCTATCAGGGCTTTTTGGATTGGGCCACCAGTAATCGCCTTCGGAAAAAAAATCATGTTTGCCTCCTGCGCTTCTTGGGGAAGATTGCGCTGTTACTGTAATTGGCTCCTGTTGCATGGCCCAGGCCGCTTCTTCTAAAATCTGCTTGCGCAAAGTTTCCGCTACTTCATTCTTAAATGATAAAGAAGACTTACTGATCTTCTTTTGAGAAGTGCAGGAAAATAAAAAACAGGTTATAACAAATAGTGCAAACTTCATTTTAATAATTTTTTCTACTCCTCTTTAGGGGTTGGAGGGGTCATAAACTTCCACGTAATATTTTTAATCGTATTCGGTTTGCCTTTTAAGGGACCTGAAATAGTTCCTTTCTTATTTTCAACCCTAATCTCGCGCCAGCTATAGGCTCCCTTTTCATAATCGAAAGTTTCCCCGTCATCATCATACAATTCATATTTACCGGGCTTTTCACCATAATATCTTATTTCTAAATCAACCTTCTCCCCTGCTTTTGGTGCATGTAATCTTGGCCTCATCATCGGAATAATTCCTCCATCTTTTACATAGACAGGAATCTTGTCTAGGCCTGGAGTTACTGTGATCACCTGGCCATCACCAACATATTTTCCCGTATAGAAATCATACCATTTCCCTTTTGGCAATATTACTTTTCTTGAAATTTCTCCTGTAAACATGGGAGCTACCAACAAATATTCCCCCGCCATATATTGGTCTTTTATTTCCTTTACAGCCGCTTCTTCATAAGGATTTTCTTCGAGATTGGTATTTGCCTTTTCTCTTTTCATCTCCATAGTAAATCCGGGTTCGAGATTCATGGCCCGAAAAGGTGGAATGCCCTTAAAATGATAATTAGCAAACGCTGTGTACCAATAAGGCATCATTTCCATCCTAAGTAAAGCAAAATATTTTACCTGCCCGGCCACTTCAGGAAATGACCAGGGTTTAGTGCCACTGGACCAGGCGTTGATCATCGCCAGCGGCGAAAATACATTTGATTGAAATCGCCTTAACCATTCCTCGGCCGTTTTAGAAGCCCTTACCTCAGGTGTCCACAAAACTCCGGCAAATCCACTATTGATCAAGGCAGTGATAAAATCTCTGTGATTGTAATAATCATTATAAATAACATAAGGGAAAGATGTTCCTCCGCCATTGTTGGCTCTTACCAAACCATACGTTCTCTTGTTGAGCTGGTGATACA
>JBQCFI010000194.1:0-2242 GCA_051959325.1 Ginsengibacter sp.
AAAACTGCAGCAGAATTGCTGTTCAAAGGAATTGAAAAAAAGAAATATAATCTTGCTGATGAGATCGTAATACTGCCATCTGTTCTTATTGAGAGAACCTCTTCACAGCCAGTTTAACTGAACAAAAAATTACAAATCATACCTGTTTATTCGTTTACTGAAGGTTTAAAAAAAAACGGATCGAAATGCAAATCATCTTCATATTAATTATATCTTGCTCTTATTTATCGCTCTATTAAAAGATTGATATGCGCCTTCACATCGCCGATTATCTCATCATTATTGTTTATTTTCTTTTTGTAATAGCAGTTGGATTTATCATAAAAAGAAGGATTAAATCAAGCAACGATTTTTTGGCAAGCGGAAGAAATATTCCTTTATGGATCACCAGCCTCGCTTTTATTTCTGCTAATCTTGGCGCACAGGAAGTGCTGGGAATGGTGGCTTCCGGAGCAAAGTATGGAATTATGACTGTCCACTTTTATTGGGTCGGTGCCATCTTCGCCATGGTTTTCCTCGGCGTGTTTATGATGCCATTCTATTATGGCAGCAAAGCCCGAAGTGTTCCTGAATTTTTAAAGCTTCGCTTTGATGAAAAAACAAGAGGATTAAATGCAATTTCTTTCGCTGTAATGACCATTTTTTCTTCCGGTATTTCTTTGTATGCTTTGGCCAAGTTGCTGGAAGTGATTTTACATTGGGATTTTGATGTTTCTATCTGGATGGCAGCAGGCATTGTAATGATCTACACTTTTCTTGGAGGATTAACGAGTGCAGTTTACAACGAAGTGTTGCAGTTTTTTCTAATCGTTCTTGGCCTTTCACCACTTGTAATTGTAGCATTGCATGACGCCGGAGGATGGTCGAATATTAAAGATGTGCTGCAGCCTCAATTTACCCATGCCTGGAAATATATGGGACATGCCGATACAAATCCGATGGGAATCAATTTCATGTCACTGATATTCGGTTTAGGCTTTGTCATGTCATTTGGATACTGGTGTACCGATTTCCTTGTTGTACAACGGGCGATGATGGCAAAAAATATGAATGCTGCACAACGCACACCTATTATCGCAGCCATTCCTAAAATGCTCATGCCGCTGATAGTAGTATTGCCTGGGGTAATTGCTCTTGCACTGTTACAACCGGCCCTGGCTTCGAAGGGATTTAAGATCCCGTCTGATGCCAACGGTGGCCTTGATTACACAATGACTTTGCCTGCGCTTATTTCCCATTATTATCCAACAGGTCTTTTGGGCGTGGGTATTACTGCACTCATCGCTTCATTCATGAGTGGCATGGCGGGAAACGTAACGGCTTTTAATTCGGTGTTTACTTTTGATATATATCAGTCTTATTTTGTAAAACATAAGTCAGACAGGCATTATCTGATTGTTGGCAAAATGGTGACTATAGCAGGAATACTTTTATCAATCGTAACAGCATATATCGCCAAGAGTTTCAATAACATTAACGACTTCCTGCAATTGGTTTTCAGTTTTGTAAACGGACCGTTGTTTGCTACTTTTTTGCTGGGAATGTTTTGGAAAAGAACGACGGGCCATGGCGCTTTTTTCGGACTTCTTGCCGGCACACTTGCTGCAGCAGTTACTCACGGCCTTACACTTGCCGAAGGCAAAGGCGGCTGGATCTATCCGTTGTATGAAATTCATAGCGGCATGGGGCAGGCGTTTATTGTCGCTTCTGTTTCATGGATCGCTAACTTCTGCACCACAATTGTTGTAAGTTTGTTTACAAAACCAAAACCCGAAAACGAGCTGGTGGGGCTTGTATATTCCCTCACCGTAAAACCATCTTATCACCAGGACAAGTGGTACCTTAAAGTCGCGCCTTTGGGTTTGATTCTAATTATCATCACGATCGTTTTGAATATCATTTTCTTTTAAATAATATGCCATGTACAAAAAATTAAATAATCTTGGTTTTGTCATTGGAGTCTTCTTCGTTATTATTTCGCTGATACTTATTATTGGTGGCATCGTTTCAGAAGCTTTAAATAACAAATTGAATTTTTATACCGGTTTTTCATTCCTCGTCTTTGGTTTTTGTATGGCTTTTTTTAACCGAAAATAATTGGCTGTGCTTTCCCTTTAAATATTTTAATTAAACCCCGCGTTGAAAGAGCCGTTACAACAAAGCGAACCTCTTTCTTACCTTTGTTTTTTAAGATCAATCTAAAAGCGAATATCATGCAACAACAATGGCCGGTTCTTTCATA